>CACWIW010000119.1 GCA_902761035.1 uncultured bacterium
AAACAGCCCCGCACGCGCAAAAGACCACTCAATATTTCAAAATCCCGGCGCGCGGCTAAACGCAGTGAAGCCGCAGGCCGGGATTTTTGGAATATCTGAGTGGGTTTCAAATACTCTTGGATTCCGAGCGGCAGTATGGTAAAATCTCAAACCAGTGAAAGGCACGGTAGGAACACCGAATGGAACAGGACTTTGACACATACTTCATGGCGATGGCGTTGCGCGAGGCCGAGAAGGCCGCCGCGGACGGCGAGGTGCCGACTGGGTGCGTGGTGGTGGAGCCGGCGTGGAACGAGGCGGCGAACGGATGCGAACCGACGTTCGACCCCGATCCCCGGACGGCGCGCATCCTTGGCCGCGCGCACAACCAGACGGAGATGCTCGCGGACGCGACAGCGCACGCGGAGATGCTCGCACTCTCATCTGCCTTCGCGGCGAAGGGCGCGTGGCGTCTTTCGGGCACGCGCCTATACGTGACGAAGGAGCCGTGTCCGATGTGCGCGGGCGCGATCGTGCTCGCGCGGATAGGCACCGTGGTATGGGGCCTCGACGACCCGAAGCGCGGCGGCGCCACCACGTTCAACATTTTCGGGCATCCCGGAATCAACCACCATCCGACCGTAGTTCGCGGCGTGCTTGAGGAACAGTGCCGCGACGTGCTTGTGTCGTTTTTCCGCCAACGCCGCGCCGGATGTGGTATAATTCCCGTCTGCCAATGCAAAGAGAAAGAAGAGTATGGCGGCTGAGCTTATAGACGGAAAGAAACTTGCGGCGGAGACGCGCGCGCAGATAGCGGCGGGCGTCGCCGCGCTTAAGGCGGAGAAGGGCGTGACGCCCGGCCTCGCCGTGATTCTTGTTGGAGACAACCCGGCGAGCGTCTCGTACGTGACCGCAAAGGAGAAGGCCTGCGTCGCGGCGGGCATGAACTCGCGCGAGATTCGCCTAGGCGCGGATGTGGCGGAGTCGGACCTCCTCGCCGAGATCGTGCGCCTAAACGCCGACCCCGTCATCCACGGCATTCTTGTTCAGCTGCCGCTCCCGAAGGGATTTGACGAGAAGAAGGTAATCGACGCCATCGCGCCGGAGAAGGACGTGGACGGTTTCACGCCCGTGAACGTGGGAAAGATGTTGATCGGCGAAGAATGCTTCCTTCCCTGCACGCCACACGGTATCATCAAACTTATCGAGGTGACGGGCATGAAACTCGCCGGTAAGCACGCAGTGGTTATCGGACGCTCGAACATCGTGGGCAAGCCCGTGGCCGCTCTGCTCTCTCGCAAGAGCGTAAATGCGACGGTCACTCTCTGCCACACAGGCACTCCGGACGTTGGCGCGTTCACTCGTCAGGCCGACGTGGTGGTGGCGGCGGCGGGGCGTCCTAACACACTCACGGGCGATATGCTCAAACCGGGCGCGGTGGTGATTGACGTGGGCGTTAACCGCGTGCCGGACGCGACGAATCCGAAAGGGTACCGTCTCTGCGGCGACGCCGACTTCGCCTCCTGCGCCGCCGTTGCGTCCGCCATCACGCCCGTTCCGGGCGGGGTGGGTCCGATGACGATCACAATGCTCCTCTGGAACACGCTCGAAGCCGCACGGCGCGCAGCAAAATGAACCGCGAGACGCTCAAGGCATGGTTCTTCCTGTTTCGTCCGTGGAGTTACACGGCAACGCTTGTGCCGTTCTTCGTGGCGGCGGGGCTTTTCGGTTCGCAGACGGCGCGCTGGGGACGCTGGGGTGTGGGGTTCTTCTGCGGGCTTCTCTTCCAGGCGACCGTAAACCTTCTCAACACGTGGGGCGACGAGCGCTCGGGGGTGGATGCCGTTCCCGGGGCAGTACGCACCACGCCGCAGGTACATGACGGACTAGTGTCGATGCGTGCGCTGTTCATCGCGGCCGCTTGCTGCGCTTTTGCGTCGGGCGCGCTCGGCACGGGACTCTGCTTCTTCCGTGCGAACGGCGGTTGGCATGTCGATTGGCCGCTCCTTGCGGCGGGCTTCGTGGGTTTTCTCGGCGCGACCAACTACTCGACGGGGATCAAGTTCAAGTACCGTGGGCTGGGCGTGCCGTTCGTAGCTTTTCTCATGGGGCCGCTTGAAATCTTCGTGGCGGGGGAGCTGTTGCGTCCCCACGCGACGTTCGCGGCGCTGGTGGCCGGTCTCGCGCCTGGCGCGATGTCCGGGTTTTGCATCCTCGCGCTGCCCATCGCCGCCCTGGTGTGCGTGATCATGCACGGCAACGACATGCGCGACATCCCCACGGACCGCGCTGCCGGCATCACCACGCCGTCCACGTTTCTGGGGCCGCGCGGCGCGCTCTCCCTCTATTGGATATGCCATCTGCTGCCTTATCTCGTGTGCATGCGCGTGGTCCTGACGGGACGGTTGGCGTTTCTTCTGCCATTTCTTGCGCTGCCCCTGACGGCGCGTACGCTGTGGAAGGCGACGGCAGTCTACCGTTCGATGCCCGAAAACCCGCCATGGCGCGGATTCGAGCGCGCATCGGGTGGCATTCACGGCATCTTCGGAATCCTGTATGCGGCCGCGTTCGCGTGGCTCAGGATGAAGACATGAGCGGCAAGGATGAAACTAGATTGCCGTCGTGTGCGTCCATCTTCTTCAGTTTCGCGAAGATCGGAGCTGTGCTCATTGGTGGTGGCTATGCGATGCTGCCGCTTCTTGAGGACGAGATAGTGCGCCGTAAGAAATGGACGACGTCAGAGGAAATTACCGACTTCTTTTCGCTCGCGCAGCTCCTGCCGGGCGTGATCGCAATCAACACGGCAATGCTCGTGGGGAACCGTCTGCGCGGCCTTGCGGGGAACCTTGCGGCGTCGGTTGGCGTGGTGAGCGTGCCGTTCGCGCTGATCGGCGCGTATGCCGTGGCCTATTCGCAGATGCAGGATTTCCCTGTCGTGATGCGAGTGCTGGAGGGAGTGCGTCCAGCCGTGGCGGGCATGATGCTCGCGATGGGCTGGAACATGGCGCGGAAAAGCGCGAAGGGCGTGTGGGGAATGGTCTTTGCGCTTGTCGTGGCGGCGATCGCGGTGATATGGAACCCGCCGCTTGTGCTGTTCATTCTAGGGGCCATCGCAGTAGGTATCGCGTGGAACGCCATCGCCGTGCGGAGGAAGGGGGACGCCGCATGATCAGTCTCGTCGCTACCATCTTCAGCACATTCTTCAAGATCGGGCTCTTTACGCTGGGCGGGGGACTCGCAATCGTTTCGCTCGTGCAGCAGGAGATGCTTACGCGCGGATGGCTCACGAATGCGGAGTTCCTCGACATCCTCGGCATAGCGCAGATGACGCCAGGTCCGATCGGCGTGAACACTGCCACGTTCGTGGGCTACCGAGTGGCCGTGCAGCACGGCGCGGGCATGTGGACCGCGCTCGTGGTGTCGCTCGTCGCGACGGCTTCGGTGACGCTTCCGAGCGTGCTGGGAGTCCATTTTGGCGGAGGCTGGTTCAACCGCAACCGCGAGCGGCCCGTAGTGCGGCGCGTGTTCGCCATCCTGCGTCCGCTTGTCGCAGGGTTCGTGACGGCGGCGGGCGTGACGCTCACGCTTGACGTCTTCCCGCACCTGGCGTTCACGGTGCGTGACGCGGTGAACGCGGGCGTGTTCGCGGTAACGGCGGGACTTGTCCTGACTAAGCGCTTCTCGCCGCTCTGGGGACTGCTCCTCGGTGCCATAGCGGGCGCATTTATGCTATAATATCCCCGCAATGGCGATGGCGGAGATGGTAAAAAAGCCGTTCATCATCCGGTGAAAAAAAGAAGAAAGGACAAAACAAATGAACATAACAAAACGTGATTTCATCAAAATCGGCGGCGGGGCCGCGCTTGCAGGGGCGGCATTTCCGTCCTTTGCCGCGAAATCCGCAAAGCCGTCGTACGGCGGACGCAAGGTGCGCATAGCCGCTATCGGCACCGGCGGTATGGCCCGCGGCGACCTGAACAACTTCCTGCGCACGGGCCTTGCGGAGGTCGTGTGTGCGGCCGACGTGTACGAGCCGTCGCTCGACTGGCTGAGGAAGGCCCAGCCGAAGGCAAAGTTCTACAAGGACTACCGCAAGATGCTCGCCGAGTGCGCGGGCACATTCGACGCGGTGACGATCGTAGTGCCGGACCACTCGCACTGTGTGGCGTTCCTTGAGGCCGTCAAGCACAAGGTGCCGGTGTTCTGCGAGAAGCCGCTGGGGCACACCTTCGCCGAGACGGTCGCCATGATGCGCGAGGCGAAGAAGGCCGGCATCATCACGCAGGTCGGGATGCAGGGCAACTCGTTCCCGACCACGCAGTCGCTGCGCGAATGGATGGAGAGCGGAGAGCTCGGACAGGCCCGCGAGGCGCATCTCTACTGCAACAGCGTGCGGTACTTCTACTGCGATCCGCCGGAGTTCTTCAACACGCACGTGCCAGTGCCGAAAGGCCTTGACTGGGATCTCTGGCAGGGGCCGTCCCTCCGCCGCCCCTATTTCAAGGATGTCACGCCGGGACACTGGCGCAACTGGTATCCCTACGGCGAGGGGTGTATGACCGACTGGGTGTGCCACATCCTCGGTCCGCTCGTCACGGCGCTCGACCTCGACTTGCCGACGGCGGTGACGGTGGACGCGCCGGGGTTCGACCCCGCGAAGACGCCGCAGGCGTTCCCGACCAGCCCGCGCTACAAGTTCGAGTTCCCCGCGAAGGGCGAGCGCGCCGCGTTCACCGCATACTGGTACGACGTGAACCGCACCGCGCCGCGTCCGCCCGCGCTGGAGGCGAACCAGGAGTTCGATCCAATCAAGCGCGGATGGTCCGGGGCGTGGGTGAAATGCGACAAGGAGACGCTGATGTACGGTTCGCACGGCGCGACCGGACTGCGCATCGTGCCGCAGGCGCGGATGAGCGCGTTCAAGCGTCCGCCGCAGAAGTACCGGCGCGTGCGCAACCACCACGAGGAGTTCCTCAAGGCCGTGCTGGAGAATCGGCCCGCGAACACGCCGTTCGAGCTTGCCGGCAAGGTGTCGTTGATGGGCCTCATCGGAACCGTCGCTACGCGCTTCCCCGGAACGCGTCTTGAGTTTGATGCGCAGAAGATGTGTTTCACGAACTGCGACGCGGCGAACAGGCTTCTCAAGCCGGAATGGTCCGAGCAGGCGCTCGCAACATACGGATCGTACATCTGACGAGGCACTTTGGGATCCGAAAACTGGTAGGGCAGTCGCCGATCGTCAGTTTTTGGGTAAGTGATGAAACATTGAGCGCAACCTACGGCAACCTACTTGACGGTAGGTTGCCGATGTGGTATCATGTTCGCAAAAAGTTTTGGTGATACCAGATGACGAAAAGGCAACAGGCTCTCTTGAATGAGCTGGAATCCCTTCCAAAGGGATACATCTCCCGCAAGGTGATACGGGGGAGGGAGGCGTTTTATCATCAGTGGAAAGAGAACGGCAAGGTCAAGAGCAAGTATCTGAAGCATGATGAAGTTGATGGATTTAGAGAGCAAATTCGGCGGCGTCATGCAATTCAGGAGCTTCTGTTGAAGGAAGGGATTTCGGTGGGCGCGTTGCGGGCGAAGGATGGCGAAATCAACTTCGAGACGGATGTAAAGACTGGAGCTGCATTGCGGAAGTTCGCCAAGGGCGTTGAAAAATGGGAGCGACGTGATGCGCTGAAGGACATCGTGAAGTATGTGCGAGGGGATACGATTGACCGTGTGATGATTGTATATGGCCTGCGGCGCACGGGCAAGACCACGATGCTCAGGCAGGTTATTAGCGATCTGTCGGATAAGGAGTTCGCGAAGGCGGTATACGTCAAGATGTCTTCTGTGAACGACATGTCGGAGCTGGGACGAGACATGGATCGCCTTCAGCGCAGCGGGTACAAGTATGTATTCATCGACGAAGTGACGCTGATGAAGGATTTCGTGTCGGACGCGGCGCTTCTCTCGGACATCTACGCCGGGATGGGGATGAAGGTCGTCCTTTCGGGCACGGACTCTCTTGGCTTTTGGCTGTCGCTCAAGGACGAACTTTACGACCGCGCGTTTCTTCTCCACACGACGTTCATTCCATTTCGGGAGCATAGCCGTCTGCTGAAAGTCGATGATGTCGACGACTACATAAGGTATGGCGGTACGCTCCGCATGGGCGAGCGCGACTTCGACGATCCTGCGGCATTCGCGGCGGATGCGTCGTTTCGCGATGACGAGACGACGCGGCGGTACGTGGATACGGCCATCGCGTCCAACATACAGCACTCGCTTGCGTTTGCGGACGACGGACGCTACTTCGGAAAGCTGCGCGAGCTTTACGATGCGGGCGAGCTCACGAACGCCGTCAACCGCATCATCGAGGACATGAACCATCGCTTCCTCGTGGAAGTGGTGACGCGCAACTTCGTCTCACACGATCTTGGTTCTGCCGCGCAACTTCTGCGTCGCGAGCGGAAGGCCGAGCTACGTAACCGCATCCTTGAAGCCGTCAACAAGGTCTCAGTCACGCAACAGTTGATGGATACGCTGTCCATAGTCGACGAGCCGGATCAGACGGTGAAGGTCGAGACGGCGCACGTCCGCCAGATCGAGGCGTATCTGAAGGCGCTTGATCTGATCATGACATGTCCGATTGAGTCGTCCGACCCCGAGCAGACGGAGGCGGAGAGAATCCTCTTCACACAGCCGGGCATGCGATTCGCCCAAGCCCAGGCGCTTATACATGCGCTTGGCAAGGACAGCGTGTTCAAGACTGAGACGGAGCGCGAGCGGCTGCGAATCTGCGCGAAGATCGAAAGCGATGTCATGGGGCGTATGCTGGAGGATATAGTTCTCGCCGAGACGATTCGCGCCATTCCCTACCGGCGTGACAAGTACAGGCAGCTGCGCGTGTTCAAGCTTGTGTTCCCGCGCGGCGAATTCGACATGGTGATATGCGATCCCGAGAAGTCCACATGCCGTCTTTACGAGATCAAGCATACGACGGAGCGCGATGACGGACAGCTCCGTCATCTCGTAGATTCCAAGAAGCTCGCCTACGCCAAACATAACTATGGAGATGTCCTCTCTCGTACAGTCCTTTATCGCGGAGAGAAATTTGCCCATCCGTCTGGTGTGTTGTACATGAACGTCGGCGAGTGGTTGAAGGAACTGGATTTCGCAGCCCCTGCGCTGCAATTGGAGGAACAACCATGATCAAGATAATACAAGGCGATATAACGACGCTGGCGGTGGACGCCATCGTCAACGCGGCGAACCAGGTGATGCTGGGCGGCGGCGGTGTGGATGGTGCAATCCATCGTGCCGCTGGACGAGAGCTTTACGAGGCGTGTCTAAAGGTACCAGAGGTGCGTCCGGGCGTGCGGTGCCCCACGGGCGAAGCGCGCATCACGCCGGGTTTCAAGCTGCCCGCGAAGTTCGTGATCCACACCGTGGGCCCAGTTTATCGCGACGGCCAGCACGGCGAACCAGATAAGCTGGCGGCCTGTTACCGCAATTCGCTCGCCCTCGCGGCGGAGAACGGCTGCACGTCCATCGCCTTCCCCTGCATCTCGACAGGCATCTACGGCTATCCGAAAGAGGAGGCGGCGCAGATCGCCGTACGGGAAGTGGAGATTTTTCTCACGCAGAGGCACAGAGAGGCAGAGGTCGCAGAGGAGGAATCTGGTAGGGCGCGGACTCCGGCCGCGCCGCCGATGGAAATCATCTTCTGTTGCTTCTCGGCACATGACGCGGCGGTTTACGAAAAACTCTTGTCATGACCACCTTCCTCTCCAACCGTGAAATCTACACTTCCGTCGTGTGCGGAATCGTGCCGCAGGCGAGGGTAGGTATGGTAAAATATTTAACAACAGCGAGGTGAGAATGACCATAGACGAAATCAAAGGCGGCGAAAACGACAGGCTTGAGTTCAAGCGCGGGCTATCGAAGGATGATACGCGCTGGCTCAAGACCGTAGTCGCGTTTGCAAACGGACGCGGTGGACGGATTCTGTTCGGCATAGATACAGACCTGAGTGTTGTCGGCATGGGTGATGACCTCTTCGGTGCGAAGGATGCCATTGCCGATGCTGTGGCAAACCGCATTGCGCCGATGGTGCCGATGACGACAACGGTCACGACTATTGACGAGAAACCGATTGTCGTCCTTGAAGTAATGCAGGGTTTGCAATGCCCGTACTATCTAAAGTCGAAGGGTGACACGGAAGGCGTGTACATACGGTATGACGCCACGACACGGCAGGCCGATGATGCCATCTTGTGCGAATTGCGCATAGATGGTACAGGCAAGAGCTTTGATCAGGGAGAATGTCGTGGACTGTCAGTCGCTGCCAGGGACGTCGAAAAACTTTGCCGTAAAATGCGTACGATCGCGAAGCGGAACGCGAAGACAGACGAGCAGCGTAAGGCTGTAAAGCCTGTGACGCCGGCGCAGCTGGTGAAGTGGGGTGTACTTGTCGAGCGAGGTGGAGAGTTGTTGCCGACATGGAGTTACGTACTTTTGTCTGGACATTCGCGCATGTTGCCGGTGGTGAAATGCGGTATATTCAAGGGAACGGACAGGACGTTCTTTGTTGATCGCCGTGAGTTCAGCAGTCCGGTACAGGATCAGGTTGAGTCCGCCGTGCAGTATGTCCTGGAGAAAATAAACATGGGCGCACGGTTCAACGGTGCCTACCGTGAAGATGTCTATGAGATCCCGCCCGACTCAATACGCGAACTTATCGTCAACGCAGTTGTCCATCGCAACTACATCAATGCTGATGCAAGTCCCATCACCATTGCGTTGTACGATGACAGGCTCGAGGTGACATCGCCAGGTGGACTCGTGAAGGGCATGACCCTTGAGAAGATGAAGAACGGCTATTCCGAGTGCAGGAACAAGGCTCTTGCCGCCGCGTTCGCATATATGAACCTGATCGAGAACTGGGGTAGCGGAGTCAAGCGCTATATTCGCGAGGTGAAGGCTGCGGGACTACGAGAACCAGAGTTCATCGAATGGCCTAACGCAATCAGGGTGAACGTGTACCGAGCCAAGGTGGATGTGGATAAGGCGGGTAAGGGAGAAAGTAAGGGGCAAAGTAAGGGGGAAAGTAAGGGAGAAAGTAAGGGGGATTCTTGTGGTCGCAACTCCGAGGCGGTCATCAAGAAATTGTCTGAGAACCCTGCATTGACAATCCCGGAATTGGCGAAAGCTGTGCATCTCTCTGTGTCTGGCATTGAGAAGATCGTCCGTGGATTAAAGCGCTCAGGAAGGCTTCGCAGAAGTGGCGCAACGAAAAATGGCAGATGGATTGTGGAGCGTTGACATGACCGCCTTCCTCTCCAACCGCGACATCTACACCTCCGTCGTGTGCGGGATTGTGCCGCAGGTGCGCGAACGGCTGTGGATCGCAACTGCCGACATCAAGGATCTGTACGTCGAGCCGCCTGCGCAAACTGCTACGGCGGCCAAGTGCGGAGGACGCGACATGGTACCGTTTCTAGAGGTGTTGGCGGGGATGGTGAAACGCGGGATCGAGGTGCGGCTCATCCACGCGAAGGAGCCGGGGCCGAACTGGCGCGAGGACTTCGACCGCTATCCCGGCTTGTGGGAGGGGATGGAGCGGATGCTGTGTCCACGCGTGCATTTCAAGTGCATCATCGTCGATGGCGCGAAGGCGTACTTCGGTTCGGCCAACCTCACCGGTGCAGGAATGGGCGCGAAGAGCGAGAAGAAACGCAACTTCGAGAATGGCGTCCTGACCGACGATCCCGCGCTCGTCGCGCCGCTCATCGAGCAGTTCGATTCCGTCTGGCGCGGCGACTTCTGTCGCGACTGCGGCCGCCGCGACTTCTGCGGCGACCCGGCGGTATGACGCCGCTCCTCAAATAGCGGATCGGTGGGTGCGCATACATAATTCAATTATTGAATAAAAACACTATGATGCTTGCGGTATTAGGATTGTTTGTGTTATAATACTGTGCGCTGGAGATTAAAGATGTGGATTGAATCATACGAATTTGCCGACTATATCTTGACGGTAGGCGATAAATCCACGTAACAGCTAGACATAAATGCGTGTCATGCGAAAGCGAGAGAATTGAAGTCACAGTTGGCAAATGAACCACAAGCGGACGAGGAGAATGAAAATGGCTGAAAAGGAAATGAAAGATTTCGCGGTGAGGGCTGCGGAGTTCCTTGGCGATGCAACAATCGCTGATGAAGTTGTCGCCGCGCAGAATGCAACAAAAACGGCGCGGTCGCTTGCTCGCGAACGGGCAAAGCGCGGACTTTCACAGAAAGAAGTCGCGTTGCGCATGGGCGTGTCGCAATCGAAGGTGTGTCGCATGGAAGATTCACTAGATGCAGACCTTTCGTACGGCGACATTGAATCTTATGCACATGCACTGGGCTTGGACGTGAGCTTGTTCTACGATGCGGTGAACGCAAGCAAAGAGACGCGGGCCGCCAACTTCGCAAACGCGATAGCCGACATGATAGATATGTTGCGTGCCTTGTTGCCTGTGGATTCACGTTATGGCGACGCCATCGACCGCTTTTCTGGAGGCGTACTGTTTCCACTTGTGAGAGGACAAGGTGCATAATGCCATTCGTGCATTGGCGAGGCGTTTTCTGTCGCGACTGTGGCCGCCGCGACTTCTGCGGCGACCCGGCGGTATAAAACATCAAAATTGAATCCCATGCGAATAAGCACCAACACAGTGCCGCAGATTGCGGAATACGCCCGGAGCGGACGGGTGGTCGTGTTCGACACGGAGACGACCGGCTGCTCGCGCTGGGACGAAATCTGCCAGATCGCCGCCGTCGAGTATGTGGATGGCGTGCGTGCGCGCACGTTCAGCGTGTATGTGTGTCCCACGTGCGAGATGAACCCGTGGGCGGAAGGGGTGCATGGGCTGTCGCTGGATTTTCTCGCGGAGCATGGTCTGGCACCGGAAGAGGCGATGCGTCAGTTCTTCGAGTTTCTGGGAAGCGACGCGCTCCTCGTGGCGCATAACAACAAGTTCGACATGCGGATGCTCGACCAGGAGTGCGAGAAATTCGGCCTCTGCTTCGCGCCGGACGGCATCGAGACATGCGATACGCTCGCGCTCGCTCGCCACCTGCGCCCGGGATTGGGCAGCTACTCGCTCGCAAACCTGATTGAAGCGCTCAACATCAACGGCACCAACAGCCACGACGCCCTTGACGATACGCTCGCCTGCGCCGGCCTGTTTTTCAAGTTACTTCTCGGCCCTGACGCGGCGGTTTGTCAACAACTAGTTTAATGCAAGGAGGCTAATGACAATGACAGTTCCCAACGGGTACATGACGCTGAAAGTGGAGCTCGCGGCGACGAAGATCGTCCGAACCATCGTCGTTCCCGAGCACATGACGCTCGAAGACCTGCATGACGCCATACAGGCGGTGATGGGGTGGGAGGACGCGCACCTGTGGCATTTCACGGACAGGCGGCACGACGGCGTCATCTACGAGCTGCCGCACGAGAATGACGGATTCCCGTCTTTCTCGAAGAGGTTGACCATAGACGCGTCTAAGATGACGCTCCGCAAGGTGTTGCCTAATCGTGGTGCGAAGCTCTACTACGAATACGATTTCGGCGACGGCTGGCAACACGTCATCACGCGTCAGACCGATCCCAAGACGCCCGAGATCGCATGCGTGAAGTCGAATGGCCCGGACGGAATCGAGGATTTCGGCGGACCGTGGCGCTTGGCTGCCTTTATCGAGGCGATGCGGACCAATCCTGAAAGCGAGGAATACGCCGAGACGCGCGAATGGGCCGGTCTGGACACGGCTGAAGACCTCAAGAAGTATCTTGACGGGGAGTCTCTCGGCCAAAAAACCAAAAAGTTGCGCAGGGCGTTGTCGCACGTCAAGCCTCCCGTACAGGACGCGGCAAAGCAGGAGAAACCGATGACGGAAGAGGAAAAGGCGAATGTGCTCGGCATGATATTTGCAAGGCTCGTGAACGCGCAGCTATGGCAGATACTTGACAAGGCCATGCGCAACGGCGGAACGTGCGAGTTCGAGGATCCTAACAAGGACATCGGCGAGTTCTTCCTCACCATGTTTGAGGGACTGAAGGTCAAGGACGGGCGCGGTTCGTTGTTCTACACGGATCCAAGTCGTCTGACCGTGTTGCCCGAGTGGGTCGAGATGTACAAGAAACATGGTAAGGCGTGGCGCCAGCTGCACGACCAGTTTGACATCCTGGAGTCGTACGCTTCTTCCGCTGTGCGTCTGTACGGATCGGTTTCGCTTGCCGAGCTGCACGAGATCATCCTGCGCTACGATCCAGGATGCACTTTGGGCGTGACCGAACTTTCGAGTGTGCTGGAAGCGCGCGCCATCCATTGTCCAAAGATGCCATATCGCATCGTCAATGAACTCGTAGTGTCCGAGGACATCTTCCCGTCGGACATCGAGGACATTGATGCGAAAGTCGCCAAGTACCACGATGAACAGTCCGAATTTCCCCGTTGGTATCCGCAGACGCGTGCTGAGCTTTTCAAATATGAAGACCTGAACGGTTTTGACAACACCCCCGAATCAGACACGGTAGAACACCTGCTGAAGACAATCTTCAAGAATAAGCCGGATTACGATTACGGCGACGCGCTGCTGGGAATCTACCATACGCTGAAGCAATCGCTACGTCCTGACATGGCATACGACTTGTTGCTGAAAAACGATATTCTGCCGAAGCTTTCAGACAAAACGAAGCGCGAGTTGCTGGACGCGATGGACAGCTGGAGCGAAGACATCCGAATGCCGTTTCTCAACGGCAACACTGTGAGGGAGCTTCGCGCTCAAGCGGCCCAGCAGCCGAAGATGCCAAAGATCGGACGCAACGATCCGTGTCCGTGTGGATCCGGCAAGAAGTTCAAGCACTGCTGTGGCGACTTCGCCAAAGGTCCTCGACAGGCAAATAACGACTGATGACCACTCGCCTGTAATCGTCGAGTTCAAGCTCGACGCCAACAACAACGAGATACCATGAAGAGGGGCCGCAGAACGTCAAACGAAAGGCCGACGAAGAGGTGAACGCTGCCATCCGCAAGTTTGCCGACGGCGAGAAGGTGATCTGGTGCGACTTCAACACGAAGTATCTCGACGCGAAGGGCGACACGAAGTGGATCATGTCGGATCGCGTCCACCACAACGAGGCCGACTACAGGATCTGGACCGATGCCGTTCTCCCGTACTTTTAGTCAATCTGCGGGAAATAGAGCCTCTAGGCCGCCCGGTGGTCGGCCCCTACCGGTTCGCATGGTAGGTATAATGGGAACCAGCTTTTCTTTCAAGCCATATAAGGCTTGTCTTCAAGCCATATAAGGCTTGTCGGAGAGGTTGGTTCTTTGGCAACCGAAAACAAAAAGCGCCGGTCTCCCTCTTTGGGTATCATATCGGTTGTAACGTACTCTTCAACGGGAAAGTGCAAAAACGAACAACACAAACCGAAAGGAACTAACATAGAATATTGTACCACAATCGGCGTTGATGTGAGCGTGACGTGAGCGACAGAACGTCGAAAATCTGCATGATGACTAATCTGACTCTCGTATGGCGGAAAGGGCGGATTTGTGATACAATTATGGCGGTTCGTTTGAACCTAAAAGAAATAAAAGCTAGAATTTTTCAAACTAACAACAAACAAGGAACAACAAGATGGCAAACGAAAATCAGTGCGGCTTCGCGAAAGCCGTGAACGAATACCTCGCCACGCACCCAGTGAAGGGCCTTGCGGACTGGGGCGACTTCCAGAAGTACGCGGCGACGCCGGCGGTCAAGGGCGCGGTGGACGCCACCGTGCAGCCCTGCCACAAGGCGCGGCGAGTCCGCTTCTGGGGCGCACTGGAGCATCTGCCGCTCATGCGCTCGTGGGGCCTGGACGTGGACGAGTTCGACCCCGACGCCGCCGCGCGCAAGTGCGTCCCCGACGTGATCATCTGCCACCTCCAGCCCAATTATTCGCAGGGCGACGTGGAGCAAATCCTCGGCGCCGTCCGGCGCGGCACGCACTTCATCACGCTCCAGTGCACCGACAAGTGGTGCGAAACCCTCGCCAAGCGTCTCGGGCACACATACAGCGGTGTGCTCCACGTCGGTTCCGTGAAGGACGCCGTGTACTTCGCGAACTGCCCCAGGCTTTTCGCAGGATTCCCGGAGGGCCGTCTGGACGCCAGCGCCTACCCCATCTTGCGTACGCATGCGTGTGCCGTGTACATGACGGGCGAGCGCTGTCTGCTGGGCGTGGCCGACACGAAGCAGAAGCGCATCGCCAGCGCGATCGCGCAGTACCCGTACGGCAAGGGTGCCGCCACGTTCGTGTGTCCGTTCGCCAACAAAAAGACTGAAGAGCTGAACGATCCCGCCTACAAGCGCCTCCTCCTCAACCTCATCAGTCTCCTCCCGCCCGTGGGCGGGGCCACATGTGGAACCAACTGCTAACGAAAGGATACGACCAAAAATGAAAACGACACGTAAAGACTTCCTCAAGTGCGTCCTCGCGGCGGGCGCGTTCCCGACGATCGTCCCCGCCCGCGTGCTGGGCACAACCGCCCCGAGCAACCTGCTCCAAATCGCCCTGATCGGCTGCGGACGCATCGGCACCTCGATGGACATCGGCGGCCTTGTGGCCAACCAGGACCTTGCGATGCTCACCACGGTGTGCGACTGTGACTCCGTGCGCCTCGCGAACATGAAGACCGTGGCCGAGCGCCGCTACCAGCGCAAGATGGACCACCTCAAGCTCGAGATGGACTACCGCAAGGTGCTGGACGACCCCGGCATCGACGGCGTGATGATCTGCACGCAGGACCACTGGCAGCAAGGACGTCTACGTGCAGAAGCCCATGGCCCTCTCCGTGGAGGAGAGCGAGGCGATCGTGGAGGCCGTGCGGAAGATGAAGCGCGTGTTCCACATCGGCACGCAGCAGCGCTGCGACAGGGGTTGCGGTGCCGGCTTCGTGAAGGGCGTGGAGTACGTGCGTGACGGCCGCCTCGGCAAGCTCGCGCGCATCGACCTCGGCATCATCGACAACTCGCCGAAGAGCGAATGGCAGGTGCCGTCCCTCGAACGCACGCCCGACCCCAAGGACTTCGACTTCGACCTCTGGCTCGGCCCGGCGAGCGACGCCGTGCGCTACTCGCAGCTGCGCACGCACTGGCGTCCGGTGGACGAGAAGGGCAAGCCCTACGCGAAGATCCCCGGTCAGAACGTCGGTTGGCTCCAGATCAAGGACTATTGCACCGGCAACATCTCGGGCTGGGGCTCCCACCATGTCGACATCGCCCAGTGGGCGATGGAGAACGCGGGGCCGGTCTCGGTGAAGTGCGAGAAGGTGAAGTTCCTCCAGGGACGCCTCTTCAACGTACACGACGACTGCCTCATCACCTACAAGTACGCGAACGGCGTGGAGATGAAGCTCGGCACGCCGCGCCTCACGGGATACCGTTGCGGCGTGCGTTTCTTCGGCGAGAACGGCGACTGGATCTCCACCTGCCGCGGCACCACCGCCATCCCCGAGGGGAAGCGCGTCGACACGGCCTACAAGGCCAAGGCCGACTTCTGGCGTAACTGCGAGGCGAACCGCAAGGAGCTGATCACCGGCGAACCGAAGGTGAAGGTCATCCACAACCCGTTCAACCACCATCGTCCGTGGTTCCTCGGCATGCGCTCGCGCCAGGACACGAACGTCACCGTGGAGGAGGCGAACGTCTCGACGATCTCCTGCATTCTCGGCTACCACGCGATGAACGAGGCCGGACGCACGATCGGCTGGGATCCCGCGAAGCGCGTCTTCACGAATCCCGACGACCAGAAGCGTCTCTACTCGTGCTTCGAGCGTCCGCAGTTCGCCGTCGCGCCGATCATCCGCGAAATCCGCAAGAAAGTGGGGGCCTGATCATGCGACGCTCCGTACTTGCCGCCGTGGCCGCGCTGGCGCTTGCGCCCGCGGCCTTCGCCGATTCGTTCCAGCCGGCCGACGTCCTCGTCTACACGCGCTGGAAGTACGTGTGGAACGCCAAGGCCCGCGTCGCCGTGCCCAAGGGCGCGTACCACCACCTGTCCACCGAGATCGGCGCCGAACAAGTGCGCCGCTACTTCGGCGATAAGGGGTATTCGTGCCTCGTCACGGACGATCCCGCCGTGTGGGACTCCGACGCGTTCAAGAAGGCGAAGTGCGTGTTTTTCCTGAACACCCAGCACGAGCAGTTCGCGAACGACGCGCAGCGCAGCGCCTTCTACGCCGCCGTCTCGAACGGCCTCGGCGTGGTCGTGACGCACTCCTCCAGCTGGAACGAGCACAGCCATCCCCAGCTCTGGCGCGATTTCCTGGGCGGGTTCTTCTCGTACCACTACCGCCGCCAGCAGCCGGTTCCGTTCACCCACGTGGACCATACGCACCCCGCGTTCGCGTTTTTCCCGGAGGACTACGTGTGGGAACGCGAGGAAATCTACCTCAACCATCCCAAGGAGGAGGGACTGCGTCCGCTCCTCATGCTCAAGTGGGATGACGTGCTGCCCGAGTCGCGCGCGCAGGACAAGGAAGGCTGCCCGAAGGCCGGCGGACACGTCCTCGCCTGGTGCAAGACCTACGGCAAGGGCCGCGTGTTCTACACGGCGCTCGGGCACAACCCGAAGGACTGGTCCAAGCGCGAGTTCCTCTACCACCTCCTCATGGCCACGAAATGGGCGATGGGCGAATTGCCGGACCGCGTGGACGGCGGTAAGCCGTTGAACCTCGGCAACCGCTAGGGCTGATGTGTTCTGGGGAACATGAAACGTCGAAAACGCATTTAGAAAGAGTGGCGACCATGGATGTTACAAGACGAGGTTTCCTTACTGGCGGCATGGCGTTCGGCGGGCTGTTTGCCACGTCGGCGCTGCCGGCGATTGCGGACGACGATCCGTCGCTGTTTCCGGGGCGGGGGCGCTTCGAGCGCCTGTCGCTCACCTATCACGCGATCAAGGCCGGCGCGACGAAGCCGTTCACCGTCCTGCACATCTCCGACACCCACCTCACGGCAGCGTATCCCGACGAGGGCGAATTTGAACGGAAGACCGCCTACCGGCGCATCCGCACGTTCGGGGGACGCCAGGAGGAGGCGCTGCGCGACTCCATCGCGTGGGCGAAGGAACACGTGGACTACCTCCTGCACACCGGCGACCTGATCGACTTCCAGAGCCGGGCGAACTTCGACCTCGTGAAGAAGTACTACGGCGAAGGCGGCGCGATGATGTTCGGGTGCCTCGGCAACCACGAGCACTACCGGGGCAAGAAAATGGCGAAGAAGGACGGCACGCCCATCGTGCCGGCGGTCGTTCCCGATTTGCTAAAGGAGGCCTATCCGTTCCCGAACGACTTCTGCTCGACCGTCATCAACGGCGTGAACTTCGTCACGATCGACGATTCGACGGATACGGTGTCCGCCGACCAGGCGTCGCGCTTCGAGGCCGAGGTGAAGAAAGGGCTGCCGATTCTCCTCTGCATGCACTGTCCGTTCCCGACGCGCGAGATCGTCCGGGCCGCTAGCCGGTTCTGGCCGAGGACCAACCTGAAGGCCATCCGGGACATGAGCAACTTCGTCGAGAGCGAAAAGTACAAGGACGCGACAACCAAGGACTTCGTCGCGTACCTGCGCGCGCAGCCGCTCCTCAAGGGAATCCTCTGCGGGCACGGCCACCTGAACGTGGTCGACGACTTCTCACCCACGGCGAAGCAGTACGAGGTGGCGGGCAACTTCATGTTCTGCGGACAGGAGTTCACGATCTCGTGACCGATTTCAAGAATCGCAAAATCAAACGAAAACAAAAGGAGCAACAATGAACGTAGGAGTATTCCTCTGTCTCGAGCCTTACACATCGCTCGAAAACAACCTCCGTCTCGCGCACGAGTACGGATTCAACTATGCGGACATCACGGACACGCACTCCGGCGGCAGCATGTTCGCGAGCGCGGGGCTCTCGGCCTCCGTTAGCCTCGATGACAACCCGTTCGAGGTACGGCGCACATTCGAGCGCAACGGCATGAAGATCATGACCCTCAGCGCACACGCGCTGCTGCTTGAGCCGTCCTCGCCCGCCAACTTCGCGACGTCCGAGATCATGAAGGCGATCAAGTTCGCCGCCGGCGCGGGCATCGAGTACGTGATCACCACCGAGACCTTCGCGAAGAGCGAATGGGCGAAGTCGCTCACCTACAAGGAGAAGGTGTTCATCGCCGCCGAGAAGCTGTACAACCCCTGCAAAATGGCGGCGGACTACGGCATCAAGCTCTGCCTCGAGCAGCACGGTCCGCTCACTGACACCATCGACGGCATCGCCGACATCATGGACCGCCTCGGCAACCCCGACTCCCTCGGCGTGAACCTCGACACCGGCAACAGCTGGCTCGGCGGCACGAACCCCGTGGACCTCGCGAAGAAGTACCACGACAAGATCTACCACATCCACTGGAAGGACCTGGGTGAGGAGTGGATTCCGAAACGCGGGACGATCTTCGGCTGCGGCTTCTCCACCATCGAAGTGGGTACGGGATGCATCGACATCGCCGGCGTGATCGAGACACTGAAGGACAACAAGAACATCAAGTACTCCACGCTCGAGGTCGGCGGTTCGGCAGAGCTTCTCCGCGCCAGCGCGAAGTACATCGAGGACCGCTGGAACGCATAACGGCGAAACTAGATTCGGCGTCGGGCGGGTGACGCGCTTCTACGTGCCCCTGGTGCTTCAGGCGTTCTCGCAGTCGTTCGTGTACCCCCTCGCCGCCGGCATCGTCACGCACGGCGCACACGGCGTCAATGCGCTCACGGCGTTCAACCAGGGTCTGCTCATCGCATTCACGATCGGCGCCATCGGCGGCGGGCTTATTACAACCGGGATGCTGTTCGCAAAAACGTGGCTGGGATACGTCACGTTCCGTCGGCTCAACGCATACATGATGTGGAGCCTTGTCGCGCTGCAGTGCATCCCTGTGCTTCCGCCGTTTAACACATGGGTGTTCGAGGGGTTCTTCAACCTTCCGGCTGACCTTGCGGAGATATCCCGCGATACGCTCCTCTTCAGCAGCGTAATGAACATTGGATTCTTCGTGAGGAACGTGCCGATGGCGGTACTGTTCAACAACCTGGAATCCGGCAAGGCGAGCCGCGCGACGGCGCTGCGCATCGCGGCGACGCTTGGGTGCGCAGCCGTGTTCCCGCGCATCGGCTTGGTAGGCCCGGCTTGGGGGCTTTTCGCGCTTACGTTGGGCGTTTGGATTGAGACGCTGTCCACATGGCTGTACGCGCGTCCATTCGTCGCAAAGCTACCGGGGCGTCCGGAAAAAGGCGGCATAGATGCTTCTCCACCGGTGAACATGTCGTCGCTGCTCCTCGACCAGTTCCGCTTCACCATGCCGCTCTCGCTGGGGGGCTTTCTCCTCGCGTGTTCTCCGCTGGTGATCGCGGCGTTCGTCTCGCGTTCGGCCAATGCGGCGGACATGCTCGCGGTTCATTACGTGACGATCGGCATCGTCGCTCCCGCGTCCTTCTGCGCCCTCCGTCTGCAGACCGTGACCGTGAAGTTCATGCCCGAATATCCCGGCGACCGCAGGCTTCTCTGGTATTCCATTGCGGCGGGACTCGTTCTGGGGGTTGTTCCGCTTGCGTTCTCCACGTCCTTGCTGGGCGACTGGTATTTCGGCGTGTTCCAGAACGTGCCGCCGCGCATTCTCGGCACGGCCAAGTTGGCCATGGGCATCTATTCGGTCATGGGCGTCATACAGGCCATTCGCGGCCGCGTGGAGGGCCTAGCGGCAGGGCGGAAGCGTCCCAAGGCCGTGATGTGGGGACAGTTCGCCTACACTACGTCGTTGCTGCTGGTATGCGCCATACTTTTGCCGCTGGGTTTCCCCGGATGGACGATAGCGGTCTCGGCGCTAATTGTCGCGCCAGTCTGCGTCTCGATAGTCATCTACGCATTCGGGACGGATGCGGACGGCGACGAATGACAAATGAAACAATAAACTCGTGGAGGCCTTATGCGGCACTCCATAGTTTTTGCTATACTATCCGCGATGAAACCTACTGAGACAGACGCGGTTGCGGAGTACGTCGCCGAAGTGACGAGGCTCGCGAAGACCGGCAAGACCACTGAACATTCGTTCAGGGGCGCGCTCGCCGCGCTCATCGACGCGCTTGCGCCTGGGCTCAAGGCGGTAAATGAGCCGAAGCGGACTGACTGCGGTGCGCCTGACTACATCGTTCAGGACCGGACGGGCCTTGCGGTCTTCTACGTGGAGGCAAAGGATCTCGGCGATGGCGACCTCGATGGAAAGAAACGTACCGGCCACAAGGAGCAGTTCGACCGCTACAAAGCCGCGCTCGACACGATCATCTTCACCGACTACCTCGACTTCCGCCTGTATAGGCACGGACAATTCGTGTCTGCCGTAAGGATCGCCGACTGGGACGGCGAGGACAAGGTTTCGGGCAAGCTAGATGCCTATGACGGCCTTACCGCGCTCATCGCCGATGCCGCCGCCGGAGAGCCGCAGAAAATCGACGGCGCGAAGCGCCTCGCCGAGCTGATGGCGGGCAAGGCGCGCATGCTCCAGACGGCGGCGTATCGCTACCTGAAACCACTCGCGGAGGCTTGGGACAACGCAAGGGACGGAGAGGCTCATCCGCGCAAGACGCCGCTTCTCGACATGATGCTCGATTTTCGAAAGATGCTGATGCCGACCGTCGGGGCGGACGAATTCTCTGACATCTTCGCCCAGACCCTCACCTACGGCATGTTTGCGGCACGTCTCAACGACCCGACGCCGGAGGACTTCTCCCGCTACGAGGCAATGGCTCTCATCCCGAAAACAAACCCGTTCCTGAAAAGGCTTTTCGGGTTCATCGCCTCCGACCTTGAAAGCGAACTGACGTGGATCGTCGACGATCTCGCCGACCTCTTCCGTGCCGCAGATGTCGATAAGATTATGCGGCAGTACGCGGCGGGCGCGGGGTGCCCGCCCTACCGGGGCGACGATGGTAGGGCGGTCGCCCCGCGACCGCCTGATCGTGATCCGATGTTGCACTTCTACGAGGACTTCCTTGCCGCATACGACGGGGACCTCCGCAAGAAACGCGGCGTGTGGTATACCCCGATACAGGTGGTGAGGTTCATTATCGCGGCGGCGGACTGGGTACTGCGCACGCGCTTCGGCCTCCCAGATGGCCTCGCCGACTCTTCCAAGACCGAGATCGAGGTCGAAGAGACGGCCTTCCACGGTAAGAAGCTCGCTCAGAAGGTGAAGAAGACCGTCCACCGCGTCCAGCTGCTCGACCCTGCGACGGGAACGGGAACATTTATCGCGGCAGTGGTGCGCCTTATATTCTCGAAGTTCGCGGGCAACGAGGGATTGTGGCCCAGCTACGTCGAGAACGACCTTCTTCCGCGACTCAACGGCTTCGAGCTTCTGATGGCGTCCTACACGATGGCGCACATCAAACTCGACATGACGTTGAGGGAATGTTGCCAATGTGGAAATGTTGCCAATACCAATTCCAATTCCCAGTTGGGAACTGGCAACATTGGCAACAATTACCATTCTCGCTTCCGTATCTTCCTCACCGACTCCCTCTCAGATTGGCACAAGGAGCTCCCCGGCGGACTCTTCGCCGCGGCCCTCGGCGCGGAACAGGAGGGCGCAGACGAGGTGAAGCGCGACATCCCCGTGATGGTGGTCGTGGGCAATCCGCCGTACTCGGGAATATCGCAGAACAACGGAGAATGGATATCAAGGCTCGTTGAGGACTACAAGGTGGAGCCGGGCGGCAAGGTCAAACTGCAAGAGAAAAAGCACTGGCTCAACGACGACTACGTGAAGTTCATCCGCCTCGCCGAACACTATGTAGAGAAGAATGGTGAGGGCATTGTCGCCTATATCACGCCACACGGATTCCTAGACAATCCGACATTCCGAGGAATGCGCTGGCACCTCATGCAGACCTTCGATGAGATATGGACTCTCAATCTTCATGGTAACGCAAACAGGGGTGAGACCGCGCCTGACGGCGGGGTAGACGAATGTGTTTTCGATATACAACAGGGCGTGGCGATCACGCTGTTTGTGAAGCGGGGTAATGTTAACGCAGAGACGCAGAGGCGCAGAGACGTGACTGGGAACGCCGCCGTCCCGGCGGCGGAAAGAGCAATCGAACGCCGCCAAGATGGCGGCTCTCCCAGTCAATGCCGTATCTACTATGCTGATCTGTGGGGCAAGAAGAAGGACAAGTTCGCCGCGCTCGATAACGCGACGATGGACTCGATCAAATGGCAGGAGGTGAATCCCGTCGAACCTATGCTTTTCTTCACACCAAGGAATACGGCTGGAGAATCGGAGTGGATGGCGGGATTTGGCGTGGATGAGCTGATGCGAGCAAATACGACAGGAATTGTGACGATGGGAGATCCTTTTGCGGTGGGCACAACATATGAAGAACTTTGCGAACGTGTTAGTTACGTCAACACGCATGATCTGGCGGAGCGAGAGATTAAGTCAAAATATGGCCTTGGAAAAAACTACGCCGCTTTTTTACGCAACGGATTACCTCTTCCTTCCGCTGGGCACATCGTTCCATTCGATTATCGACCGTTCGACACTCGTCTAATAATCTATTCCCCAAAGACCGTGTGGCGAACACGAACTGCCGTTATGCGGCACATGAAAGACGGGAACAACGTAGGACTTGTAGCGAAGCGTGGGTTTCCCGATTCTGACAAAACGGCCCCGGCATTTGTCTCAGACAGTTTGATTGACAACAGATTCTGGACGTGTTCAGGATCACGTGGAATTGACTATATCTTTCCCCTCTACCTCTACACGGAGAACATGGGGAAGGTTGAGAGGCGGACGAATCTCGACAAGGACATCGTGGCGAAGATCACAGCGGCGGTCGGGGGGGACGACTGGGCCGCCGAGACAACCGGGACCGCCGAGACAACCGGGACGGATTCTGTGTCCCGGATGTCCTGTTCGTCCCGGATGTCCCGTAATCTCACCCTTACTCCCATCGATATATTCGACTACATCTACGGCAAGTTGCACTCGCCTACCTACCGCACGAAATTCAAGGAGTTCTTGAAGAGTGACTTTCCGCGTATTCCGTACCCAAAGAACGCGGAGGAGTTTGCGCGCTACCGTGACGCGGGACGCGAACTTCGCATGGCGCACCTGATGCTCGGTCCGCAGCCGCCCTTGTTCGAGCCAACCGCGCGCTTCCCCGTGCCGGGTGACAACGTGGTTGACGCGGTGCGGTGGGACAACGGCCGCGTGTACATCAATCCCACGCAGTATTTCGACAACGTGCCGCTCGCCGCGTATGAACAGGCGATCGGCGGCTATCATCCTGCGGAGAAGTGGCTCAAGGACCGCAAGGGCCGCGCGCTCACGCAAGACGACCTTCGCCACTACCAGCGCATCATCCTCGCCCTTGACAAGACACGCAACGTAATGGAAGGAATGTTGCACGCTGATGAATCTGCCTGATGTAATAGAAACGTTCAAGAACGGATTGATGTGGGGGTGCCTATGGGCACTGGCCGCTCTTGCGGCATGGGCATTTCTGTTGGTTGTCACCGCGCGAAAACAGGTCAAACCTTTTTCCGTGCACATTCCTCCCGTGCAGTGCGTGGTCCTTTTTTTTGTCATGGCCGTTTGCACGCTTTTCTCCGGCAAGAACACGAACAGCCCGATGGCTGGAATTATGACGCCGCTTCTGCCATGTCCAACGGGCGGGACGCCCGTTGCCCCAGTGGTGATCGCGCCCGAGGAGATTGCGCAGGGGTGGCGGCTTGAGAGCGTAGTGATTAACGACGCGGTTTCATACGCGATGCCGACGAACGGCGTTGAATATATGCCGTGGTCGCTGGGCGGTGGGTACGAGATGCACTTCCCGTTCGACCTCGGCGATGATTTCGTATTCCCTTTCGGCACGGGCGTGGTGCGCCGCTTGGACGTACTTTCAGGTGGCATGGTTGAATCGTTGCCGAGGCAACGGGTGGAAGGTCAGTATTCGTCGGCGATGTCGATCTGTGCGGCGCGGGAGTGGGCGTCGATTGTGCCCGGGGTGGGCAGGTTCTGGTGGGCGGGTGCGGCGCGCTCGGTGATCGCGCCCTACCAAGTGATGCTGATTACGTGGGAGAATGTCTTTGGGGGAAGAGACCGTACGGGGCAGTACAACGCGCAGATTGAGTTTCACGACGACGGCAATTTCATTACGCGCTCAAACGATGTGGAACGGGTGTATCGGCGCGTGCTGCCGTACGACCTTGACAATGACGGATTGCCGAATGACATTGATCCCGCGCCGGAGGTGCCTCTTGTGCCGTCCGCGTGGAACCAGAGCGAGGCATGGGCGGCGGTGGCGTTCCCGTCCAACGCCGCCGAGATAGCCGCCATGGGCGGCTACGCCGCGTGGGCTTATGCGCGGGGTGCCGACCCCGACAGGCGTCTCGTCTCGCTCGGCTTAGCGTTCGATGACGGGAGCGCGCGGCCCTCTCTGCTTGATTTCGGCGGAGTCCCAGTGGCGGCGGATGGTACGGCGGAACTTGTGTTCGCCATCGACTGCGGCGCGAGGGTGCCGTTCACGCTCACGTCTGGACGGCTTGGTTCGCTTGCAGTGACTGCGACTGAGCCCCCGACGCGTTCGGGCGAAGGCATGACCGCGACCGAGAGCAGCGTGATTCAGAACATATTTACCTTCCCGCACGAGCGTTCCGTCGGCGACGTCAAGCTGCACCTTGACAACTTCCGCTCCGGGTGGCTGTGCCGCACGGCGGGGGTGTCCATTGACGGTGACGAGGTGCAACACCTCTTTCCCGGCGACACCATCGGAGTGGCGGCAAGTGTCACGGGCTGCCACCGCGACGCCTATTTGGGTTGCACGTGGACCGGCGGCGCGGGCATCACGTTCTCGAATCCCCACTCACTTACGACGGACGTGACGTATGCCTCCGCCTCGTCAGTCGTATGGGCGACGAACGGAATCGACCTGGTCACGCAGTTTTTTGGCTACACGCTCACGAACCATGTGTCAGTTACTGTCGGAACCGACGCTGAGCCGCCGTTCCGATTGACGCTTGGGTGCCAGGACGTGTTCTTCCTTAACGACGCAGAGTTAGGATCAACCTCGAACCGGGCGGAGCGCATACGTCCCGTGACGCTGAACCTCACCGGCCCTGCCGGCACGAACGGCACTGCTCGGCTTTCCGCGGAGGGGGACGCCGGGACGCCGCGCCTGTGCTGTTTCACGTCGTGGACGGCGTGACGAACCGTGTCACGTCGGAGACGGTGTTCCCACTTGCGGTGACAGATGGCTTCGCGCACACTGGAAGTTGTACTATCTACGTGTCGTGTCCGAACCGCGGAACGGGAACGATCACCGCCATGTTTACACCTGCGGGCGGCGGCGAGCCACTGACGTCATCGGCGACGTTTCGCTGCATTGAGCCGCTGCGGAAACTGGTCACGACGGAAAAGTTTGGCGGTCGTTATGTCAACCCGTCTCGCCTAGTGATGGGAACGAACGCAGTCCTGAAGGTGGGCGCGAGCGGCGCTTTTTCGCCGCAGGAGGTTGATTGGCGCGTGGTGTCGGGTCCGGGGCGCATTGTCGCCACATACGGCTGGTATGCGACGGTCGAGCCGACTGGGATGGGCACCGTGACTGTTGAGGCGCGGTTCAACGAAGACGAGATCCAGCCGCGTTTCGTGTTGCCTGTGGTGCTTCCCCGCACTATTCCAGTAAGGGCGTTTGTGGTCGAACCGCCTTATAATCAAACAAGATACGGGTGGACGAATGCAAAAATTGATAGGATGCTTGACGCCGCCAATGAAATATTCACACAGGTTGGGATTCGTTTTGAACTTGTGACGGCACCTGAAAGCGTAGGCTCGACTAATGACTGGAATCTCCTTCGGGCGGTACCGATAACGAATGCAAGCGGTAGAGTGACATGGTTGAACACGCCGCAATTCACAAGCCTCGTAAGCAACTATACTGCCCACGACTGTATAAAGATGTATTTCCTCGGTTCACTAAAGCGCGAGGATGGCATTACTGCGCGGAAGACGTTGTCTGGGATAATCTTTACCAAAAAGGCAGAAGGGACAACAATAGCACACGAACTTGGGCATGTGTTGGGGCTTGACGATTGTTATTGGTTCTATAAGAGTAAAGGACGTCCAGCGGTGTACATGCCCTATGCTGACGCAACTGTGGATCATGCTTTTTTCATGTTTTCCGAAAACGACTGGGGGCAGGAAAGTGGGCGAGGGTTTTACGAGAAGTCGGACACAAGACAGTCCGTTATGTCGAAGATGTTGATGCATGGATTTAACATGGGGACAAGGGCGGACGTGCCGAACAATCTGGTGTTCAGCCTTCGGGGGAAGGCAACCTCTCCGCAACAGACAACCTATCCGCGCGTGGGTGCGGATTATATTGTTCAACAGAATTTGGAGGTGTATTCAAGATGAAGAACGTATTGATGATGTTGTGTGTTTGCGATGCCTTTTTCGCGATAACTTTGGCTCGAGGGCATACGCATGATGAGACCAACGCCGTAATAGACGCAGCGCTTTCTCGCGCTTCATCCTATTACGATGATCTACCCGAAGGTTCGCCGCCAGATGACGATCCGCCGCCGGACACATGGCGCGGATTCCTTGGCGCAGACACGAACGGCTGGACGCTTGCCGGAAAAAAGGCGGCGTTCGATTGGTATCTTTCCAAGCTTGCCACAAACGACTGCGAGTCGCTTGACTATTTTGAAAAACTTTATGCGGCAGTTGCGGTTGGGAAGTGTGAACAGTTCAACTATACGAACGCCGTCAATGCAATGAAGGCATTGGCGCTGAATCCAAAAGGTATTTGTAGGGATGACGCTATTGGCCTTGTAGTTAAATTTAGTAATGTTGACGATTCGACAACAGCATTCGTTGAGACAATTATGACTAATTCCATGGTTTACAATTTTTACGAACAGGGGACGGCAGGCGCACATTATGCCAGTCGATTACTGTCTTTTAATGCGACAAATGACACTCAGATTGCGTTAAGAGACGCTGGCGTTAGAATGCTTTACAGGAATAGACTTTTAGAATCTGGAACAGATGCGATAATTGACAAAGTGTTCCTTAAGTACATAGACGGATATGGGTCAAGTTCAAATCGTCTTGAATATGCAATCAATTCGTTCTCATATCCGAAATGTGCTGAAATCTTTGGGAATTACTTCACCTCCGTTACCAACCAGCTCCTTTCATCCGGGCAGCCGCTGCCGTGGATAAACTTTGGTGCTGGTGGCCATTGACATTGAAGGAGTACGCGTCATGACACTTACAACCATGTTTCTTGCCGTCGCGCTTTTCGTGCCGTCGATGCCGCCGCCGGAGTTCGCCGACTGCGAGGTCGTCACCAACTGCGTGTTCGACGTTTCGCGAGGGGACGCGAAGATGTTTGCAGTGAAGATCGAACTTGACGCAACTTCGTCCAACGGCGTTGAGGTCGTGTTCGGCCGTGACGCGGACGGTGACGGCCGCTTGTCTCGGACTGAGGCGGAGATGTCCGTAGGGTACTGCTGCGATGAGTGGCAGGTTGTAAATCCCGTGACCGGCGACACGTTTTCATGTGCCGGCACTTTTGGGCGCACTGCGCTCGACTGGAAACTGCGCCTCAATGGGAATCGAACACCGCGTTCGCTTGCCGCAACGGTGAACGGCCAGCCAACGTTCACGCAACTGGTCACGCCGCCGCCGTTCCTTTTCGACCCGACATGGAACGCCGCTAAGATAATCCGACGAGGACAATCCGATCCGAATCTGCGAGTGGAGTGTTCCGTGGATAACATCCCGATCTTCATCCGTATCAGGTAAAACTGCCAGAAAGAATTTCGAGCGGGAACTCATCGTCCGTTTTCGCCAAATCATGCCGTTCAGCAATCGGAAAATATGGTAAAATAGCGGCAGGTTCATTGCAGGAAGCGGATGGACTACGAACCAGTTCATCGAGGGATTGATGTTGGCGTTTACAAACTGCACTACAGTTACAAACTGGTCACAGAATGAGCAGGAGAACATTTCCGGCAACGCGGGCTGGAAGCTGAGCGAAATAGACCATCCTTCCGTGACGAACTTCTTCAGGAAATGCAATGACGAAGAGATGCTGGAATGTAGGGGTGTTGCAATCCCTGGTATGATCCCGTACACAAAACTTGAGCCGGAGGTACTCGCTTACATGCGTACGCTCTGTGTCAGGACGAATCTTTACGATGACGTGGCAACCATGGTCATGTACAATATGTTCGACACGCTTTCCACTATGCCTGATACGATGAAGCCGGCGGCCACGAATCGCGTGGCGCAGTATCTGTACTTTTCGCTTTATCATACAACACAAGATCTGTCCTACCAAGACCGTATGCTTGCTGAATTCCTTCCAGCCTATTCTAACTAGCGTCCAACGGTTGGATGCGTTGGCGCACATCGCCGCAACAACTACGAATTCAGTGACGCGCGCAAATGTTCAGCAGCGCATAGATTTGCTTTCCGCCATCCCCACCAACCAACTCAACGACATCAGCTGGATCGCAGAGGAATGAATGTGGTTTTGTGTCGTCGTTCAGAATGGATCGTCATGCTTGTCGCCAGAACCGTGAATATGATAAACATGCTGCTTGCCGCGAGATCGTGGTGCAGATGAACCAAAGTTGAAGGAGAATATGATGAGAAGAACGATGTTGATGCTTGCCGTTTGTGCAGCGGTGGTAGCGTGTAACAACGGTAGTAGCAGCTGTGAAGGTAAAAACGGTCGTGATGCCCATGAAAGCCCCACTAATGTCGTCATTGCCGCTGAAACACTTGAAGAACTTCATGAACCTACACGGGAAGAGCGATTTTTGGATGAGTTCAAGCAACTCGTTGTCTTGAAGAGGACTAAAGTGGGCAAAAAGTCAACTCAGAAAGTAATTAATGAACTGTGTAACGAAATATGTGCGCTGCCGAAAGCTCAAGCCTTACCCTTGCTTGATCAGTTTGCTGACATGGCGATAAGTCAGCCAATAACAGAGACCAATTACACCCTGAGGACGGCGTGGTTTGGCCAGCTGTTTTATGTCATACATGACGCTTTTTGTTTTTCTCAATACTTGCAGCAGGAATCCTTTGAACATTGGGACAAGCTTTTCAACTTTTTTGAAAAATACACAGACGAGATCACGTCTGTACAAAAGTCCCTCCCGATGACCGATTAGCGGTTTTGGGGTCAGAAAAATTGGGATAGAGGAAGGTATCTTCTTGGCATTCAAGATGATCTCAAGCAATGGGTACATGTTATGAGGGATTTCTATTTCCCCGAACTTAGCAAAGGATTGACCGAGGCGCAGAAATCCGATGTTCTTCGTCGTTTTGATGAACTTAAAAAATACATGGTCACACCTTCAAATTTCCCCGGTGGCAAAAAGTAAATCAAAAACAAAAACGTTAGTGTCCGCAAGAAAACGAGCGCTCAACGCAGAATATTTGCTATAATAGCTGCGCAACGAAAGTAGGATCATCTTATGCCGACAGTAAGAACAATAGCAGAACCTCCGTTATCCGACAGTGTGACGGTGCATATTCCAGAGGAATATCGTAAGTATTCTCTTGAGATATTTATCGTTCCAGTTGTTGCGCGTGACGATGTTGGGGCGAAGCCAGCATGGGCGGGGCTGTGCGAAGATGCAGTCACTAAAAACTTGCATGGTCCTCATGACATGGATGCTATACGCGAGTCAATCATGTCCGCAAAGAGGTTACAGGCTGTATGAAATATGCCCTCGACACGTCGGTCCTTGTGCGTATCCTCGTCAACATGCCTCAACCATTAGCCTCTGAAGTGATTGCCGATGTCGCGCGGCGTATTGCCGCAGGCGACACGATGGTCGTGCCTAACCTAGTTCTTTCGGAAGCCTATTACGCCGTGCAACATCACTATGGTGTTGATAAAGAAACGGCATTGCGGTCTTTTCGCATACTTTCCCTACAATCTGGATTCGAGTTTTCTGATGAGGCAAAGTCGGTCTTGGCGATTCCGGGGCTAGACCATGCGAGCCCTGGATTTGTCGACAGGTTGATCTGCGGTGAACAACAGCGGTTGGGCGTAGTGGTTTTGTCTTGTGAAAAAGCCTTTCGTCGGTTGCCAAATACGGAAGTAATACCTATTGTGCCTTGACGGGTAATGGTCGAGATGCCTGATGAGCTGCGCAGCGTCCCACCAACCTTCTATATGTTCTACACGGCCAACACTTCTACCCGCGCCGCCAAGATGGTAGCGTTCCCAGTCAATTCGTCAATCTGTATTGCGATTAAGGGGAGGTTTGGTATACTACACGCCATGAAAACAAATCTAAAAATATCGTTTCTGTCTTTGATTCTGTCAATCTCCCTCATTTGCGCTGCCGCGCGTCCCTGTGCGGAGACGCTGGAGGCTGGGTTTGCCTCGCCGCCCGGTTCGGCGCGGCCGCATGTCTATTACATGATCATGAACGGCAACATGTCGAAGGAGTGCATCACCGACGACCTTGAGGCTATGGCGAAGGTCGGCATCGGCGGCGTGCTTGTTCTTGATGTGGGCTGCTTTATCCCGGCGGGGCCGGTCGTGTTCGCCTCGCCTGAATGGTACGACATCATGCTGCATCTCCACAAGGAGGCGAAGCGCCTCGGCATCGAGGTGACGTTTCCGAACTGCGCCGGATGGTCGAGTTCCGGCGGACCGTGGCTCAAGCCGGAGCACGGGATGAAAACCGTCGTATTCACCGAAACGCGCGTTGCGGGCGCGAAGCGGTTCTCCGGCGTCCTGCCGCGCACGAAGAAGGACAACGGCTTCTACGAGGACATCGCGGTGCTCGCCTATCCAACGCCCGTCAAGGGCGCTGCGCTCACCGACCTCAAGAGCAAGATCGGCGCGGACCGCCAGATGTTCCGCCGTGACACGAAGGAGTTCGCGCCCGAGCAGATGGTCGCGAAGGACCGCATCGTCGATCTGACGGGAAAGATGTCGCCAGACGGTAAGCTGGAGTGGGACGTCCCTGCCGGGAACTGGACGATCCTGCGCATCGGCTACGCCTGCAACGGACGCCGCAACCACCCCGCCTCGAACGGCGGCTGCGGATTGGAGGTCGACAAGCTCTCCGCCGCTGCGATGGACGTCCATTTCGAGGGGCTCATCGGTCCTCTCTGCCGCCACCTCGGCGTGTCCGCCGCGACGGACAACTCGGTTGGCTTCACCGCCGCGCACATCGACAGCTACGAGGTCGGGTGCCAGAACTGGACGCAGGGCCTCGACAAGACGTTTGAAAAGCGTATGGGGTATTCGATCCGGCCATACCTGCCCGTCCTCGCTGGACGCATCGTTGGCTCCGTTGATGAGAGCGAGAGCTTCCTCGAGGACTTCCGCCGTCTACTCGCCGACCTCTTCGCCGAGAACTACGCCGGACGCTTCACGGAGCTGTGCCACAAATATGGTATCAAGAGTTCGCTGGAACCCTACGGCAACAGCAATGCGGACAACCTCCAGTACGGACAATCCATCGACGCGCCGATGACGGAGTTCTGGAGTAGCGTGAAGCACGGCGACCACCACGTCGGCGGCACGGGCAACACGATCGCGGCGTGCCTTGCCCACGTGTGGGGCCGACGCTACGCCGGGGCGGAGGCGTTCACTGCGGCTCCGCAGAACGGCGGATGCTGGCTCACGACTCCGTTCTCCATCAAGGCGCAGGGCGACCGCGTGTTCGCCGCCGGCGTGAACCGCATCGTCTATCACCGCTACGCCTGCCAGCCGTGGCCGGGCAACAAGTACCTTCCGGCCATGACGATGGGACGGTGGGGAATCCACCTTGAGCGCACGCAGACGTGGTGGCCCCTGGCGTTCGACTGGTTCCGTTACCAGAGCCGCTGCCAGTGGATGCTCCAGGAAGGGCGTTTCGTCGCGGACGTCCTGTGCTGGTGCGGCGAGGAGGCGCCTAACGGCTCGCAGACGCGGATCAACCTGCCGAGGGCGAACGGCGTCAAGTACGACCTCTGCGCGACGCGGGCGGTCGAGCTGCTGAAGGTGAAGAACGGCAAGGTCGTGGTGCCGGGCGGCGTGGAATACGAGTTGCTGGTACTGCCGAATACGGACACGATGAGCGAGAAGATGCTGAAGAGGATTGGCGAGTTGGTCGATGCGGGCGCGAGGGTCGTCGCGCAGCGGCGTCCGGTCCGTGCGCCGGGGGTCATGCGGGCCGCCCGGTGGTCGGCCCCTACCGAGGGTAACCTCATGCGGGCCGCCCGGTGGTCGGCCCCTACCGACGGTAGGGCGCGATCACCGAGCGCGCCGCAAGAATACCGTGCCCTCGTTGATTCCGTGTGGGCGAAGGGCGTGATGGAGTGTAGCGTTGCGGATGCTCTGGCGAAATTGGGCGTGAAACCCGATTTCCTTACGGACGCCGAGGATGTGTCGTGGATCCATCGGATCGGTAGGGCGCGATCACCGAGCGCGCCGGGGGGGATGCGGGCCGCCCGGTGGTCGGCCCCCACCGACGCGCCGTCGCACGTTGACTGGTACTTCGTGGCGCAGGACAACGAGATTGACTCGACGTTTGAGGCGTCGTTCCGCGTGACCGGGCGGACGCCCGAGATCTGGGACGCCGTCACGGGCGAGAGGCGTCCGGCGGAGGTGTGGCGCGAGGAGAACGGGCGCACCTACGTCACGTTAAACTTCAAGCCGAGCGGGTCGGCGTTCGTCGTCTTCCGCGAAAAGCGCGCTGGCAAGCATCTCGTGAAGGCAGAGGTGGTCCCGGCAGCGGAAAAGAAGGCGGAAGCTCCTCAGCCCAAGCACACGCTCGTGATCAAGAAGGCGGAGTACGGCCTCTTCCCCGGCATGGAGGTTCCGCCTGGCGGAATTACCGACAAGCACCGGATCAACGTGACGAAGCTCCTTGCGGACCGTGTCAAGGACGGCACAATCAACGTCGATGTGGGCGTCGGTCTCGCCCGGCGCGATCCGGCCTTCCGGTTCCACAAGATCACGCGCATCGAGTACGAATACGACGGCGTGACGTACAAGGTGGATCGCGGCGAAGGGGCACGGTTCCGGGTGCCCGACAACGCGGCGCTCCGGGAACCGGAATGGGAATGGCGCGACGGCAAGGTGCTGGCATGGAAACCGCTCACGGCGAAGCTGAGCGATTCCGACGGCGCGGTGCGTACGGTTTCCGCAAACCCGGCGAAGGCAATTGAGGTGACGGGCGCATGGGATGTTTCCTTCCCGCAGGGATGGGACGCGCCCGCGCAGGCCGTGTTCCCGAAGCTCGTGTCGTGGAGCGAAAGCCGCGATTCTGGGATCAAGTACTTCTCCGGAACGGCAACGTATCGGAAGAGTGTAAAGTGTAAAATGGAAAGTGTAAAATGCGAGCAGGGCGGCCGGGTGATGCTTGACCTGGGCGAGGTGAAGAACTTCGCGGAGGTGACGGTGAACGGGAAGAAGTTCCCCGTTTTGTGGAAGCCGCCGTTCAGGGTGGATATTACCGACGCGGTGAAGACAGCAAGCGTACAACAGCAAGATGGTAGGGCGTGTCGCCCCGTGACCGCCGTACTCGACCTCGAAATCCGCGTCACGAACCTCTGGCCGAACCGCCTCATCGGCGACGAGGTACTGTGCAAGCCCGACCGCGAATGGGTGGCTCATCCGCGCCGTGGTTCATTTGAATACTCCATCAAGGAGATTCCGCAGTGGGTCAAGGACGGCAAGCCTTCGCCCACAGGCCGCCGCACGTTTACCACGTGGCGTCACTGGACGAAGGACGACAAACCCCTGCCATCCGGTCTCATTGGTCCTGTCGTAATCCGCTTTGGAGAAAAAGCAAAATGAACATCAAAAAACAAATTCTTGCAGCGTGCGCGGTTTTTACCACGTCAGTTTCAGCTTTCGACGCCGCATTGACGGATCCGCTCGCTTGGCTGTACGCCGATTCGAAAATCGCGACGGTAGAGCGGCTGGACGAAGTCGATGTGCCCGCGAACGGCGTGGTGGACGTGAACATCCTCGTCTACGGACTCAAGCCCAACGAACGGCTGGAGTTCGACGCGTCCGAGAAGGGCGGCGAGTGGTATAGGATGCGTGCCGTGCCGGTGGCACGCAACACCGGCGTAAACGGATTCCTCGAGAAGAATCCCGGCGACAATCCGCACGTTGCGCGACGCGCGCCGTTCGAGGTGTTTGACGTGCTGGAGCCGATAGCGAATGGAGACGGCGGCCAGAGGGCTGGCCGCCCTACCGTTGCTGTCATCACGGATGCAAAGGAGACGGAAGGCCTGTACTTCAGGATGCAGGATCCGCCCAAGGGCGCGAAGTCGTTCGACATCTGCTTCCGCATCAAGCAGGGGAATGAAGAGCGGCAACTCTCCTTGAAGGTGAACGTCCACACTGTGTTGCTCCCGCCCGTCGGCAAGGACAGCTTCAAGTACACGAACTGGATGGACTTCGACAGCATGGCCGCGTCGCACGGATTGAAGCCGTGGAGCGAGGAGCACTGGAAGATGATTGAGAAGTACGTGCGTCTTGCCACGCGCGGACGGCAGAACATGGGGCTCATGCGCGCAGTGTTCGAGAAGGGCGACAACGGCGCGGTGCACATAGACAAGAAGAAGTTCGCGCGCTTTCTCGACATCTACAATCGAACTGGCATCTGGTATCTGGAGGGCACGCATCTTGCGGGCTTCGTGAATGGCTGGGGTTCGTCGGCGTTCAAGACGGTGTACACGACCAACATCACCACTACGGTGGAGGGCGCGCTTGCGCTTTCAAAGCTTGCGAAGATGTACATTGAGGAGATCGAGACGCGCGGACTCAGGGACCGCTGGTACCAGCATGTCGCGGACGAACCGGGCGGGGCGAATGTTCCCGAATACCGCATCACCGCCGGAATCGTCCGCCGGTACATGCCCGGTATCCGCACGGTCGACGCCGTGGAGGAGCCGTCGTTTGCGGGGGCGCTCGACGTGTGGTGTCCGAAGGTGAATTCCTTTGAGCGGCATCATGCGCTCTACGACAGCTTCCGCACGAACTTCGGCGACCGCGTGTGGTGTTACACGTGCTGTGTGCCTGGCGGGAAGTGGATGAACCGCACGATGGACGGCGAGCTGCTGCGTCCCGCGCTGATCCCATGGGTGTCGGTGATGTGGGACGTCGACGGCTTTCTGCACTGGGGCTACAACCGGTGGCAGCGCAACCAGGGACAGGACCCGTTCAAGGAGCCCTATCCGAAGAGCTGGGGCGGCTCGAACAACGGCAATTCCCTTCCGTCCGGCGACACGCACATCGTCTATCCCGGAAAGGACGGCCCGTGGCCGAGCGCGCGGCTTGAGGCGACGCGCGCGGGCATGGAGGACGCCGACCTCCTGACGATGCTCCGCCGCCGCGACAAAGAATGCGCCGATGGGCTTGTCCGCCGCATCGCGCGCGGGTTCCAGGACTACACGCCGTCGTGCAAGCTCTACCGCGAAGTCCGCCGCGACATTCTCCGCGCACTCGAATCCAAGATCGTCAAATGAGGTGGCACCTGTTCTTTCCGCACACGGGCGGGGATTTATGGTATAATCTTCGCCATGGAAAACGGTGGAGCAAAAATCAAGGTGCCCACGACGGGCGTGTTCGACTTCCCGAGCCTGATCCTCGGGGGGAAGGGGAAGTACGTCGATAAGACGGATCTGCTGTACCAGCTTGCGAACGATGCGGACCAGCAACTCTTCATTTCGCGTCCGCGGCGGTTCACAACCGACGCCGGTGTACAGCTTTACGATGTCCAAGGCCGTCGGCGGGACGTACGAGCTCTTCCGCGAACAGCTCGCGAAACTTGTGAAAAGCCTTTGTGCGGAGGCGAATGTCGAGTACACGGGCGAAGGCGACATTTCGGGGCAGTTCGACGACTTCCTCGTTGCCGCAGCAAAGAAGTCGCCGACCAAGAAGATCGTCGTCCTCATCGACGAATATGACGAGCCCGTTGCCAAGTTCCTCGACGACCTCGAAACGCTGAAGAGGGTGCGTTCCGACCTCCACGACTTCTACGAGAAGCTCAAGGTCAACTCCGGCTCGATACGTTTCCTGATGATGACGGGCGTCACGAAGCTGACGAAGCTTTCCGTCTTCTCCGGTCTGAACCACTTGACGGACATTTCGACGTTCCAGCAGTATGCGACGCTCCTCGGCTACACGCCGGACGAACTGGACGGCGCGTTGCGCGAGAACGTGGAGGCCCTAGGCGTACAGAACGGCAAGGATTTCGCTGCGGCAAAGAAGGCGATTCTCTCGTGGTACGACGGCTACCGATTCTCGCCGCGGTCTGAGGCGAGGGTCTGCAATCCCGTGTCTCTTGGCAACGCATTCAAATTCGGCGAATTGAAGGGCTATTGGGAGACGACCGGCAGGACGACGCTCATCATCAACCGCATTGAGAGGGCCGGGAAACTACCGAGTGACATTGAGAACGTGTTGGCGGATGCGTTCATGCTCGACGTGTGCGACGCGGAGTCATTGCCGATGGAGTCCTTGCTGTACCAGGGCGGGTATCTCACGATCAAGGAGGTCCGGCCCGGCGATCCTGATACGGGAAGGGAGGAGAGTTTCATCCTCGCGCCGCCGAACCTCGAGGTGCGGGAGGCGCTGAAGCGCGGGTATCTCTCGCAAGTGATGGGGTTAAAGGAGTCGCCGTTCAACGCACTCGTCGACAAGGCGAAGCAGCAGATAGCCTACGGCGACTGGATGGGGTATCTGTGCGAATCGCTGTTTGGGCTCTACGCCTCCGTTCCGCCCGACTGGCAGATCAAGGACGAGGCGGAGGCGAAACGCTACTTCCAGCTCTTCGCGTCCATGACGGGGGCAAATCCCCAGCCAGAGGTCGCGACGATGCTCGGCTACGCCGACGCGGTGATCGAGACGCCGAAGGAGGTGTGCGTGTTCGAGTTCAAGTACCGCAAAAGCGCGAAGGCGGCGATCAAGCAGATCCGCGAGCGCGGCTATGCGGACAAGTGGATCGGCGGAGAGCGCCCCGTGACGCTCGTCGGCATCAATTTCAACCCGAAGAAGCGCAACATCGACATGCCGATCATAGAGAAAGTGTAAAATGTAAAGTGTAAAATGCAAAATTGTAACTGGTTGAAAGAAAGGATGAAGACGATGAAGATTGTAAAGACTTGCTGTAGTACGCTTGCTGTTTCCATCTGTGTGGCGGCGACGATGCCGTCGTTCGGCGCGAAGCCGTATGACGCCGAGATCGAGTATCTCGACGCGAACGCCACGTCGGGCGCGACTTCGTACTTCGACACGGGCGTGCTTCCGGCTGACGACGTCGGCGCGCTCGTCCGTTTCTCGCCCAAGCAGTCGAAGTCTGATTCCGTCCTCTTTGGTGCACGGGCTTCGGATGACACGCGATGGTATTTCGGTGGCCCCAGCAGTGGATTCTACTTTGGCAGGAGCGTTGGGAACACCGCTGCCGCCTACCGTCCCACCAATTTGGCGGTTGGTTCGGTGTACGATGTCCGCTACACCCATTTCAACGAAAGGGCCTATAGAGTTTCTGGCGTTGACGGAAGTACCTTTACCTACTCTGGCTCCACCACCAACGAGTGCTATATCGAGGCATCGACATGGAGCTGTTCCGGTACGCCAAACCCAATCCACCTTTTTGGGCACTGTCTCAAAAACGGCACCCATACCACGAACGGTAGCTGGTTCCGCATCTACTCCGCGCAGTTCACGAGGGGCGGCAAGATTATCAAGGACCTGATTCCCGTACGCAAGGACGGCGTGGGGTACATGTACGACAAGGTGTCCGGCGAATTGTTGTCGCAGCTGCAAACGACCAACGCCGCACCTGCATTTGCCTTGGGTGGCGACGTGGCGGGCGAGTCCTACATTGCGGGAACCATCACGCTTGACGCCGATGCGGACTGGACGGCGCGCGGGATGCTGCATTTTGAGTCCGACGCCGTCATCGACCTCAACGGGCACTCGCTCACGATCGTCGGCGCGTTCGGCGACGGCACGATCACCGACAGTTCCTCCGGGGCACCGGGCGAGCTGCACATCGTGACGCCGCCGTTCTCCGAGATCGAATCGTCTCTTGCCCTGACGGGTAACCTGAAAGTCGTGAAGGAGGGCAAGGGCAGCCTTGCGCTCATCCGCAAGAACCAGACGTTCACGGGCGGCGTTGTCGTCGCGGGCGGCACTGCGTATGCGCCGAAGGGCGCGAACAAGAACTCCTATGCGGAAAGCAATTCCTACTGGGGGCCGAGCGGCGGCACGATCACCGTCATGCCTGGCGCCACGTTCGACAACAAGGGCAATGCGGGTTATGGAAGCAAGCGGTTCATCCTCGCCGGCGGAACGCTCGCCAACACGGGGCATGCAATGGCTGGTTTCGACGCGGGCGTCTTCAGCCACATAAAGCTGACGGAAGACTCTTTCCTCAACGCCGAATCTGCCGTCCACATCTGGGCGAACGGCGACGCAACCTCCTGTGTTGACCTCGGCGGACACACGCTGGCGGTTTCCATCGAATATGGAGTAACCTTCTACCTCAACACCGTCGTTTCCAACGGGACGATGGACGTCGTGAGCGGCGGCTACCTCCGCCCGTCACCGAAGAGCGGCATAGTCGTCAATCATGGTTCCAACACGCTCGACCTCCGCATGACGGGCGGTGCGCTGAACATGACCGAAGACATGCCGGTACATGACTACTATGCTGGGTACAACAAGACATACAACAGCGGCAGTTCAAAGCTTCTCGTGCATGGAACGTTTACGCCTGCGGCAGTTGACGATCAGGGGAAGGAATGTTTCTACGGCTGTACGATGCAGGACGGCTCGTGCATTGACCTGTCGCAGAAGACCACCACGTGGGACACTACCTCGACGGGATTCACCGGCGGTAACCGCACCGTCGCGTTCGTGGACGGTACGACCGTGTCCATCGACATACACGGGCGCACGCCTGCGAAGGGCGAGCAGATCGTGAGCTGGAGTTCGCGTCCGTCAAACGTCACCTTCACGTGGGATGCTGCGACCACCGCGCTTGGCAAGCAGATTTACGTGACGGACGAAGGCATCTACTACGACATCTCGGCAGCGGACGTGGCGGTAGCGCACTGGACGGGCGCGGTGGGCGACAACGACACTGCGAATCCCCTGAACTGGGCGTGCACAAACTACCTCAACGCCCCGGTTTCGGGCGTTCCCATGGGCAGCACCGATGTTTACATTTCCGGCGACATTGCGATGCAGATAGACTCTGACCATCCGCTTGTCTGCAACTCAATTTACTTCGACAACGTCTGTCTCACGAATGACTGCGACTGGAGCGGACTGAAGGAATGGACGACGCCGGTCACGACCGCATCAATCACCGACATTGGCTCTGTTGATTTGAACGGACACAAATTGCGTCTTGCCGCGGCGTCCACCACGGGCAAGATCTACGATGACATTCGTCTTGCGGTCACGGACGGTTCGTCCGGCGCGCCGGGCGAGCTGTACATTGAGGTCCCGCTCGCCGATTCCGACCTTGTGTGCAACGGCTTCACGCTATCCGGTAACCTGAAGCTCGTGAAGGATGGAGCTGGTAAACTCGCCATGACTAAGGCCTGGCAGACGTTCGCTGGCGGCGTACTCGTGGATGAGGGTACGGCCTACTCGGCCGGCAGCAAGCAATGCCCGGAAAACGAGAACTACTGGGGCGCGGACGGCGGCACGATCACGGTCAAGACGAACGCAACGTTCGACGTGTGCGGCAATACCAACTACCTCAACAAGACCTTCGTGCTGGACGGCGGGACGCTGGCGACTTCTTCTTCGATGGGCAATACAAGCGAGGGCATTGGCAACGTTCGGCTCATTGCCGACTCCTTCTTCAAGATGACGGCGAAGAGCCTTGCCATGACGTTCTCCGCCCCGACGGAAACGGAGAAGATCGATCTCGGCGGATATACGCTATCGGTGGCGATGATGGGAAGCTGCCATCTCTACCTGCCGCTTCCTGTCGAGAACGGCACTCTGTTGTTTAATGGCACGGGCGGATACCTGCACATCAAGGAAGCGACCGCCGGCGGTTCGCAGACATTAAACCTGGAGATGGTGAAGTCGGCGTTGCAAATTGAAGGCGAACTTTCCGTGAGCAACTACGTGGCGCGGTATACGGATAACTATAACTCCGGCGCAGGTACGTTGAAGGTGTATGGCACGTTCACGCCGGCGGCGCAGCGCTCTGGCAACGATGCATTCTTCGGGCCGGAGATGCAAGACGGCGCGAAGATTGACCTCTCGTCGAAGACAACCGCTTTCGGTGTGGTCGGACTAGGTTTCACGAACGAGGACAGTAACCGCACGATGACGTTTGAGAACGGCGCGACGGTAGGCGTCCTGCTTGGCACGCGCAAGCTGGCGAACGGGGCGCGGATCATAGACTGGTCTGCCGCCGTGCCGGAGAATCGCGCGGACCTGAAGTTCTACGGCCAGTTCGCCGACGGGAAGCGGATCAACCTCATGGTCCGTGACGACGGCGTCTATGCGCCCAAGAAGGGCCTAATGCTCGTCGTTAGGTAGGCAGCGGTAATTATGTTGCCCAAGATTGCAAATGCTATCTGCGTGGTGGCGATGTTTGCCGGTGGCTTTGTGTCTGCCGCCGAGCCGCAAACGAACGTCGTCCGAATCATGAGCTACAACGTTCGCCACTGCCGTGGCGCGGACAACAAGGTGGACGTAAAACGCGTGTCGGGCCGAATAAAAGCGGAAAATCCCGATTTCGCGTGTCTCAACGAGATCAAACCGCCGCAGGCGCTGGAACTCGGCAAAAAGGTCGGGATGTTCGCGACGCCGTGCGGGTTGAGGAGCTGCAACGCGATACTCTCGCGCAAACCGCCGATCCATATCGAAGAGGTGGCGCTTCCGTGGAACTACTACGGGCCGCGTTCGCTGATGGTCTGCGAGTTCCCGGAGTTTGCCGTCGCGGTCATGCACTACGACTGCAGCGAGAAGGCGCTGCAGTGCCGCATCGATTCCGCTGCCATCGTGCGCGACACGATCGCGAGGTACGGCAAGCCGGTGTTCGTCGCCGGCGACTGGAACGCCGAGCCGCACACCGAACCCATTGCGGCGCTGCGCGGGTGCGTGAAGATCCTCTCCGAGGAAAAGACGCGGACGTGGCACGGATTCGGGAAACACAAGACGTTGCAGCCCGGCAAGACCGAGTACTGCATCGACTACATTTCGGTTGACTTAAAGTCCGCCGACCGCGTAACCCTTATTGAGACGCATGTCGTCAAGGACGACGTTACGTCGGACCATTACCCCGTCGTCGCCACGTTCCGCCTGGCGAAGTGAGAGGCCATGCCGATTATTCCATGCACATTTTGGTGCTTAATGTATGTCCAGGAAGGTGATTAAGCACCAAAATCGGCATGTTGTTCAGTTTCTTGGACTTAATCTCCTTAAAATGGCACCATTGTGTCCAGTTCAAAGTCACGCTGAGGAAGTGTTAACATATGGAAAAGGAAATTACATAGGAGGGCGAGCGTCCCCGCGAGCTGCGGATGAATGTCCTCGAATAGCATGAATGAAAGGAAAAGCGAAATGGTGCGCCAAGCAAAGCTCGGCAGAACTAACAGAATGAAAGGAATCTGTACGGCAAAGAAAACGACATGCCGATAGGAAGGCTGGCTGCGCGGAGG
>CACWIW010000120.1 GCA_902761035.1 uncultured bacterium
TTCGTCTGGATCATCGAGTGGAAATCGAGGAGCGGCGGCACGGACCCCGAACAGGAACCGTACGCCACGCCCGTGCGCCCGCTCTCCAAGTCCTCCGCGACAAGCCCCGCCTGGGCGACGGCCTGCTCCGTAGCCGCGAGCGCGTACTGAGCCACGTCGCCCATCGTGCGCATGGTCTTTCGCGTCCACGCGGCCGGACGCGTGAACGCGGTGCGGCATCCGAGATGCGTGTTGAGGCCCTTGTACTCGGACAGCTCCGGCAGCGCCTGCACGCAGTTTTCAAAAACCTTCAAGCGGGCGAACGACGTTTCCACGTCGTTTCCCAAGGGGCTCACCGCCCCCATGCCCGTCACCACCACGCGCCGGCTCATCTTATTTCTTCCTTTTGCATGGCCGGATAGTATATCATAATTGCTCTCGTTCCGGATTTTCCGGATATTCCGGACTTTCCGGACATTCCGGATCTTCCATCAAAGATTGACTACAAACGTCGTGCCCACGCCCGCGCGCGAGGTTCATTCGTTGGGTCACCGCTAACTGATCGAAACGCCAAGTAACCTCTCAGCCGGAACGAGGAAATCGAAATAGCCGTTCTCTTCGACTTCCGGATCAAGTTCCCCGGCATAGACAAGAACCGTTTTAACCGACTTGACCGCCGGGAGCGCAAGCCGCTCGACCTTGCGCCGGACCTCGTCCTCCACCGAAACCCCAATCCGAACTTTCCGCTTGATCTCAACCACGTATGCGCTTCTCGGCAGTTGTACGAGCAAGTCAACCTGAACGCCGGGACCGGTCTTCCCGCCCCGGCGAAAATACGGAGCGGCCGATTCAACGTTTTTCCCGACAAGCCCGATCTCGCGCGCCAACAACGTGAAGTTGTTCAGGACGAGATTCTCAAATTGAAGACCCATGATCATATCCCAACCCGGCAGCCGCTCAAGCGACAAGTACCGAAACACGCCGGCCTCGATGGCTGGACGCTTGGGCAGGACGTACTTCAAGTAGAAGCGCGTGTAGTTGTCTTTAAGGCGGTAACGGACCTCGCGCACGGGTTTTCCGGTTTGCGGATTCAACCCCGCCGACGCGGCGACAAAGCCAGCTTCGGCAAGTTCCTTCAGGTCGGTCGAGAGGTGTCCGTTTGGATCCGACTCGAAACGCGCCGCGAGCTCCGCGACACTGGCCGGCCCATCTGCAAGCGCGGTCACGATTCTCTTCTTCGCGGCCACGGTCGCATCGAACACGTCGTCGAATATCCTGTTGAAATCGCCGTACAGGTATCCGTCCGGATCGAAGCACAGCCGACGCACGTTTTCGTCGGCAGAAAGCGAGGCGTCCATCTCGACAAGGTATTTCGGCACGCCGCCCGTGACGGACAACATGTCGAGCATTTCCCTTGTCGCGGTCCGCGCGGCTTTTCGGCCCCAGAACGCGACGCACTCGCGCGCCGGGAGCTCGGGGAGCGTGATGTCGAGAGATATCCGTCCCACAAAACCCTTTCCATGCTGGATGTTCGCGTGGATCCACGCCGAGACGCTTCCGGCGACGACGAGAATCAGCCGCGACTTCTTTGATAGTTGCATGTCCCACGCATTCTTCAGGAATCCGGCGAAGGCAGGATCGTACCGCCCCATCCACGAAATCTCGTCAAGGAACACGATTGTCCGCTCGCGGGCGTTGACAGCCGCAGCCAGCGCGTCGAACGCCTTGGCCCAGCAGTCGGCCTTCACCTCCGGCAATCCCGTCTCATGCGCCAATCGTTCGCAGAAGTTCTCCAGCTGCCGCGCATTGGTCATCTTTTTCTCGGGGGGCAGTCCCGCGATTTCAATGAATCGGCATCCCGATCGGCGGGCGAACTCCTCGACCAGGGTCGATTTGCCGATGCGGCGACGGCCGGACACGACCACAAGCGACGAAGTCCGCTTGCGCCAAAGCGCGTTCAGCTTGTCCAGATAGTCTTCTCGTCCGATAAATTCCATTTTGAAGTCCTCTTCCGACTGGCGTTTTCGGAGGAATTGTATCATATCGGCATCGACAATGCAATCCGATTTTGGGCGACTAAATTTGATTTAGCAAAATAGTCGCCCAAATTCCCGTCACAGATTTTGGGCGACTATTTTCAAAATCAAGATTAGTCGCCCAAAGATCACGTACGCATCTCCTATTGAAAACGCTGAATATGACCGAATGAAAACATGAAATATGACCGAATGAAAATTCAAAATATGACCGAATGCCATTGACTTGCCATCACACTGAATGATATAATGACGGCCAAAGGACTAAAAAGATGGAAATAGCCGGATATAAGCCTCGTGTCATTGACGAACGACTCGACATGTATCTTCGCACCTTTGGAGCGGTTTGCGTGGAAGGGCCGAAGTGGTGCGGAAAGACATGGACGTCGCGCAAACATTCCGCGAGCGAGTTTCTTGTCGCATCCCCCGCCAAGAATTTCCAGAACCGCAAACTTCTTGAAATCGACATCAACGCAGCCTTTACAGGCGCAACCCCTCACCTAATCGATGAATGGCAGGAGTTCCCTGAACTTTGGGATGCAACGCGGGCTTATGTGGATGAGTCAAACGAAAAAGGCCGTTACATACTGACGGGATCTTCGACTCCGAAACGCAAGGGCGTGATGCATAGCGGTACGGGGCGAATCGCCTCGCTGCGGATGCGTCCTATGACGCTCTGGGAGAGCGGCGAATCCGAAGGACTCGTGTCGTTCCGCGATCTTTGCGAGAACCGGTTGGAGGGCGTGGTACAGGGAAGAACGCCGGAGTTGAAGGATATCGCCGAATGGATCGTGCGGGGTGGGTGGCCGGAATCGATTGGCGTGCCAATCAGGGATGCAATGTCGATTCCGCGTGAATACATAAAGCAGGTTGAAACCAACGACATTCATCGCATTGACGAAACGCGGCGCGATGTGCATAAGGTGGACCTGTTGCTCAGGTCGTTAGCGCGAAATGAGGCGACGACGGCTTCGCTGTCGACGTTGTGCAACGACATTACAGAATATGACGCCGAGTCGGTTGATCCTGACACCGTTTCTTCCTATCTGAATGCATTGTCCCGGCTGTTTGTCACCGACAACCAGAAGCCGTTCCATGCGAACGCGCGGTCGAAGGTCCGGGTCAAGCAGTCCGAAAAACGGCATCTGTGCGATCCTTCGATTGCCGCCGCCTTGCTGAAGATGACTCCGGGAAAGGTCATTGGCGACATTCAGTTCATGGGATTCCTTTTTGAATCCCTTGTCGAACGGGATCTTGCGGTTTACGCCGAATGCATGGGAGCGGAACTGATGCATTACCAGGATTACCTGAATCGTGAGGTGGACGCGGTTGTCGAAATGGAGGACGGCGAATGGGTCGCGATTGAGATCAAGCTTGGAGCCGGACAGGAGGATGCCGCAGCAAAGGGATTGACCGATCTTCGCGATGCGCTGGCAGCAGAGAAATTCGGAAAGCCCCCAAAATCTCTTATTGTGATTCTTGGGCATTCTGGCGCCGCCTATCGGCGAAAGGACGGCGTACTCGTCTGTCCGCTTTCACTGCTAAGAGCCTGACCGGCCATCACATTTGTTTGGAGCAGCTGAGGAAATCCGTCAATCAGCAAAAGGGTTCAGGAGCTGCACGCCCATGCCTTCCATGTCGCGGACATTACGCGTCACAAGCGTGAGGTTGTCGACTTTTGCCGTTGCGGCGATGAGGGCGTCGATTGCCGGGCGCGTTCTGCCGGCGCGCGCGCAGTCCGCAAGGATTCCGCCCCAACATTCCGCAACCGTTGAGTTCACGGACAGAACGCGCGGGCCGAACGAGGTCTCCAGCTCGTTCAGCCACGCGGACAGCTCCTTTGCCTTCTGCGTGTTTCCGAGCATGCAGATACCGTTCTTGATTTCGCCAATCGATATCGCCGAGAGGAAAAGCGTCTCCGGCGTCTGCCGCGAAATCCACCCGATAACGGACGCATTAGGCATCTTGGCGCGCGTTTCACTGATGACGCAGGTGTCCAGAAGGTACATCATGCGAGAACCACCTTCCGAGCCGCAGACTTGTCGCGTTGCGTCCGAAGCCCGCCATCAACCTTGGGGCCGCCAAGCAGAACGTCGATCGGCGAACGCGCGGGCTCCGATAGCTTCCTGTATTCGCTGTAGGCCAACATCACGACAACGGGTTGCCCGTGCCGCGTCACGATTTGCGGCTCGACCTCGCACGCCCTGTTGACGACGGCGGAGAATTTGCTTTTGGCGTCCTGCAGCGCCCATACTGAACTCATGGCTTTTTGCTCCTTTGATTCTGACTAGTCTGGCTAGTTGTCGGTAGTATAGCAGAAACCCTCTGCCCGGTCAAACGGTTACGCGACAGACGATCCTGACCTCCTGGTCTTCGGAAATATGATATACTTGAATCTTAAAGCTTGACCACGAAGGTGGTGCCTACGCCCGGATGCGAGGTACAGGTGACGCTGCCGCCGTAGGAGGTGACGATGGCCTTCACAACCGCAAGGCCTAGTCCGTTGCCGGGCAGGGACCTACTCGCATCGGAGCGCCAGAAGCGCTTGAAGAGGTTCGGCTGGTCGGCCTCGGAGATGCCGATGCCGGTGTCGGACACCGCGAGGCGCGCGAGGCCCGTTTCCGGCTCCTTCGAAAGCGTCACGCTCACCGTACCTCCCGCCGGCGTGAACTTCACCGCATTGTCGAGGAGGTTCCCCACGAGCTGCTGGAGCTTCGCCTTGTGCGCGGAACGGACAATCTCCCCTTCGGGCAGGTCAAGGACGAACGCGACGCGCTTGTCCTCGGCCACGGAGGCGTAGAACTCCGTCATCTGCCGCACGATGGCCGCAAGGTCCACGTCCGTGCGCGGCGAACGTTCGATGCGCGCGCCTGTCTGGGAGAGGTCGAGCATCGTGTTGATGAGCTCGAGCATTGACGTGGTCTCCTCCGCCACGCCGGCGGCGAGTTCCTGTGCTGACACCTCGCCCATTGCGGCAAGTTCCGCCTGCGCGTGCATGCGCGCGAGCGGCGTACGCAGATCGTGCGCGATGTCGTCGGAGAGGTCGTGCAGCTCCTGCATCGCCTTCGCGTGGCGGCGGCGGATGGACCGGTAGGCGAGGAATAACGCGACGAATCCCACGACCGCGCCCAACACGCCGAATGCGTTGCACACCAGCACCCACGTCAGCGTGTGCTCATTCAAGTACATAGCCGAACCCGACGACCGTGCGGATGTGTTTGACGTCGTGCCCCTTGTCGATCTTGTCCCGTAGACGGCACACGCGCGTCTCAACGAGGTTCGTGTGCGGGTCGAAGGAACAGTCCCACACGCGCTCAAGAATCGTGGTCTTGGAGATTACGCGCCCCTTGTTGCGCAGGAGATACTCGAGGAGCTGGTACTCAAGCGGCTGGAGGCGGATGGACTCACCCGCGCGCGTGACCTTGTGCGTCACAAGGTCCATCTCGAGGTCGCCCGCGCGCAGAACGGTCTCGGGATCCGCCGAGGCGCGGCGCAGCACGGTCTGCACGCGCACGATCACCTCGGCGATGGAAAACGGCTTGGAGACATAGTCGTCGCCTCCAGCCTCAAGCCCCGCAATGCGCGAATCCACGCTGCTGCGGGCGCTCAACACCACAACGGGCAACTTGCTGCCGGAGGCGCGCAGGCGGCGGATGAGCTCCAGCCCGTCCATCTTCGGCAGCATGATGTCCACAATCGCGGCATCAAAAGGACCGTGCTGCGCCTGCAGGAGGCCATCCTCGCCGTCGGCTGCGCGCGTGGTGCGGAAGCCCGCCTCCCGGAAGCCCCGGGCGACGAACTCCGCGATCTTCGCGTCGTCTTCGACGATGAGCACGTGCATGGCGCAGCGGTCCCCTCTGATCAGAACGCGTTGATGGCGTCCTGGATGCGCTTGTCGCGGTTCTTCTCCGCGGCCTTGCGCGCCTCTTCGTCGATGGCGCGGCGCTCCTTGTCCGCAAGGCGCGTCACGTCGGAGTCCCAGGCGGTGATCACGGCCTCGTAGTCCTCGTTCGCGCCCGCGAGGCAGGCAGTGATGCTGCGGCCGGGAGCCACGTCGAGGCGGTAGTAGGGGTGCGTCCAGCTGAGGCTGCGCGCCCATGTGCGGTAGCGCTTCTGAAGCGCCACGATCAGCTCGTGGCGGCGCCAGTTGCCGTCCGCCGGCTCAATGGCCTTCTTCGCGCAAGCGCACACCATGGCGACCTTGTGGGTCTTGGGCGTGAGGTACACGAAGTAGTCGTCGAACCCGGCAAGGGGCTTGGCGGGCTTGAACTTCGCGCGCACGAGCGAAGGCTCGTCCGGATCGCGCACGAAGTCCTTCTTTCCGGCCTTGTACACGTCGCCGAACTTCAGCCCGAGGAACGTATCCGTGTTCACGGGCTCCTCCTTCGCGTTCGGCGCGGCAACGACGCCAGCCGTCGAGCAGTCGCCCACGGGATAGCTCTGCAGGCTCTCGCTCGTGCTGGTCGCGATGACGTTGCCGTCGGCGTCCGTGGTGGTGGTCGTCTCGCGGCGGCGCTCGGTGACCATGTTGTTGTTGGTCGTCACGGACGTCTCCACCTGCGTGCGCGTGGCGGGTTCCTTCGCCTTCTCGACGGCAGCCGGCTCCTTCGCCTTGTCGGCGGCGGCGTCCGTCTGCTTCTCCTTTGCGATGAGGCAGGTGCCCACAAGCGCCACCAGTCCGGCGGCGAGTCCGAATGTCAGCATGTTGCGGTTTTTCATTGCTTTGCTTCCTTTCTGATTTTTCTGGTTGTTTCAGATGTCAACTAGTTTACCAGTTAGGCATTGCCGCAACCTTTCCATGACATTACATTTTCGTCATCATGGAAATTTGGGAAAACTCACGCTTTCGGGGCGGGGGCCGCAGGCGCGGCGGGCGCCGCAGGACGCGGCGGGACCTTGAACTCCTCCGGCTTGAAGCGGTAGACCTCGCCGCGGTCCGCGGAGACGTTCGCCGCGAGCACCGCGACGGCGCTCTCGTATGCGAGCTCGCAGGGACAGTTGAGCGGCGTCCCGTGGCGGCATGCAGCGAAGAAGTTCTCGAGGTGCGGCATGTGGGCGGGCTTGTTCATCGTCACGGCGAGGGCGTTGCCGTTCGCCTGCACGGAGATGCGCGTATCGACGGCGATGTCCTTCGTGACTTCCTTCTTGATCTTGTCGCCTTCGTTCGGGAGTATCCATCCCTTATCGATGAACTTCTGCCATTCGGCGTCGGAAAGACCGCCCTCGCGCAGTTCGCGCTGCACTGTGTTTCCGCGCGCGGAAATCTCGGCAATCGTAAGCGAGGCGTTCATGCCCATGAACTGCTCGTAGAAGCCGCCGCGGGAGTTGGAGGAGATCACCTGGTAGATGGCCTCGTTCTTCGTGCCGTCCGGCATCTTGAACTCGTAGATGCAGTACATGCGGTCGTATGCCATGCGCGGCGGGTTGAACGCGTCCTTTCCGCCTACGGCGCGTACGCTCGACGGCGGCACGCCCCACGCCCAGATGAAGAGGTCGATCTGATGCGAGCCGAGGTCCACCATCGACCCGCCGCCGTACTTGTAGAACCAGCGCCAGTTGAGGTACTGCTCCGCGTTCTCGTAGCCGTACTTCGTGAGGATCTCCTGCTTCGGCGGCTTCTTGTAGGTGAAGAAGGGGGCGAGCGTGCGGTTCCACTGCGCGTAGGCGGTCGTCACGCGGCCGAGCATGTTGGGGACGATGTTCTCGAAGCAGTGGCGGTAGCGCGGGTTGGAGCGGCGCTGGTGGCCGATCTGGAGGAGCTTGCCCGTCTCCTTCTGCACGCGGCACATCTCGGCGGCCTGCTCGAGCTTGTTCGACATCTCCTTCTCGCAGTACACATGCTTGCCCGCGCGGAGGCAGGCGCACGTGTGTTCGCAGTGCATCCAGTCGGGCGTCGCGATCACGACCGCGTCGATGTTCTTGTCCTCCTTTTCGAGCATCTCGCGGTAGTCCTCGTACGACTTCACGTCCATACCGTACCCCTTGAAAAACGCCTTCGCCTGCTGGCACTGGAACTTCCAGATGTCGCACACGGCGCGCACGCGCACGCCGGGGATGCGCACGAGCGACTCGGAGAGGACGCGTGCCTCCTTGCCGAAGCCGATGAGGCCTACGTTGATCTGGTCGTCCTTCGGACCGATCGTGGCGTCCTCGGCGTGGAGGATGTTGAAGCTCGGCAGGAACGCGGCCGTGGCGGCTGCGCCCTTAACGAAACTACGGCGGTTCAAATTGAATTCCATTTGTATTTCCTTATGGGTTCAAGTCGCACCATTTTACCAAAATCGCGGCGCGCGCGCAAGCCAGACTATCATTGGACGAGACTTTGGGGCGCATCTGCATAATTCACCGCCGAGCCTTCTGATGATTGGAAACAACTATTTGAAACAACTTGCCTTTGGCACGCGGGCTAACTCGCCCGCGCCCATTTGCCGATCCTCAAACCACCACAATCCTGAATGTTCAAGGTTCGCCCGCAGGATAATGTTGTTCTTGAAAGTTGTCATGGTTGTTTCCAAATCCCAATACGTATGGGTGAAAAACGTAGATGCGCCCGTGACTTTGCCAAATACGGGCTATGCTGGGGCGGGGCGGCGCCATGATTCCGCGCCGTAATCTCACGCAGAGGCGCAGAAATATAAGGCCAGTCCGAACCATGATACTTACGGCATCGCTAAATCCGTCACGGAAGAGCTTCCAATCACTTTCCGGGATCCGTGACACCTAGATGTCAGGGGTTGTGACACCTAGGTGTCAGTGGTCGTGACACCTAGGTGTCATAGGGTGTGACACCTAGGTGTCAGAGATTGAAGCTCTAAAGGTCATCACAAGCAGGAAAGCAGTTCAATGGCAAACAACGCGCTGCCAGCGCGTTGGGGATGAACGGGCTGGCAGCCCGTTCTACTAGGGGGATCACCGTGGTAAGCCCGCCGCCAGTGCGTCCCACGGGAATGTAAATGAGGACAACTTTGATTGCTTTCGCTATTTGGAGAATTGGAGTCTCAGAGTTTAGGAGACATTCTCCAAAACTCCAAAACTATCAATAGCGAAAGCAATAAGGACTTTCTCTGCGCTCTCCGCCTCTCTGCGCCTCTGCGTGAGACTTTCAACAGCTCTCCCCCCTGTCTCATCCCCTTCTCCCAAACTCCAAAACTCCCAATCTCCCAATAGCGAAAGCAAATAAACGAAATCACAATGAAGTTACAGGTAAGTTTTTAGCCGCAAAGAACGCAAAGATCGCAAAGTACATTATATTGATGGAGGCAGTTGCAATTGGTTTAATCGTCTGATGTTGGTCTCATAATTCCCCCGTCTTGGTCTCTTAATTTCCCCCGTGCAGACCTCATAAGTCGTTGCTCAAAAATAACTTGAACGCTCCATCGGGTATTTTTCACAAATCTTCATTGCCACCATTGTTCACAATTTGGGCAGCGCCTTAGCATGGCATGATAAAATGCTCTGCTCTATGAAAAGCCGCTCACCTACCGTTCATGCTCGAATCAGCAAAAGGCCAGCTTACGGCGTTTCACCTCAAAGCGAAAATGCCGCGAATAGTCCCCTTCAAATACGCCCAGGCAATGTCTGGGCGATGGTTGCGAAATGCAACAAGCCCATAATAGACGGCGGAAAGAGGGGCAAAAACAAAAGTAACGGAAAGAATTTGCAAGAATGAAAAGTGCTTTCGAGCAAAGCGGAGGCGATTACGCGCGAAGCAATAGGTCCGATATGGTTTTTCAATCCCCAGCTGCCGCAATTCAGGCACGCATCCGGGCTCAAGGAATCCTAGGTGATCGGTACGGGCGACAGTCGATATGATGGACTCATAACCTGCTTCGCGAATCTTCCAGCCGAAGTCCGACTCCTCAAATATCTGTTCGTATGACTCATCGAATCCTCCAACCGCATCATATACTGCTCTTGGAACCATAAAGCCGTTGGGATAATACGAAGTCGGATAGGTCTTCGGTTCCGGCGGCAATTTCTCCAACGGCAAATTCGGACAGTTGTCCTTTGGCTGGGATGTCCATCGGTTGAAATCGCTGCCGAGCGACCAGATCAGATTGTTCTTGCCGGGGCGCTTATGTACGGCCATTGGCGCGGCGAAACCGAGTTTCGGATTCTTCCTGAACTCCCCGACAAGCACCGCAAGCGCGTTTGCACCAAGAAGGTTGTCGTCGTCGAGAAACAGCAAGAACTCCCCGCGCGCAATCTTTGCCCCATTGTTTCGCGACACGGCCTGAAAAGAATTCTTCTCGTTGCGAATGTACTTTACTCGGGAATCGCCGCCAAAGCGTTCTTCTATCTGCGTTTTAGTATCGTCTGGAGAACAGTCGTCCACCACGATAACCTCAAGTACGACATCATTCCCCTGCGCCAATACGCTCGCCACGCAGTCGCAGACCATCGCGGCACGATTGAAAGTCGGAATTATGACGGATATTTCAATCGTCATTGCTGAAAATCTGTCTTTGCGAAATTCCAGATCTTGAACTCGTCAATGGCATAACCAACCCGCGCGTACGAGGGCATTTCATCCTCGCGGCTGGGAAACACGAGGAACGAACGGTGGTTGGCAAGGGGCGGACCGTTCCAATTCGCCGCCGAAGTCGTCATGACTGATTTTCCATCGACGAACACCGCAGCCGTAGCCCTTCCTCCATTGTTCAAGGTGATTCCATCAGCATCCCAGACAAACGCATAGTGATGCCAGCCGTAGAGGTTGTCCTTGATGAAGTCGTAGCCCGTGAATCTTCCGTAGTAGGACGACGCCATCACCGGAAGCCCGCCGATGCGGAACGTGAGCCCCGCGCCGCCCGTGCCGTTGTTTGAATTCCAATCCTGGCTGATTTCGTCCCGTGGCTCGTAGCAGATGATTTCAAAGAAACGCGGACACCCACCTGTCGTGAGCCGCGCCATTCCTTCGTCGATCTTCCCCCAGAACTCGATGGTGCCCTTGCGTCCAATTGTGCCGGGCGGCAACTCGAACCTGGCGGCGGACGTATAAGGCGGAACGTGCAGGGCAAGTCCGTCAACGCCCTTCGTAAACTCGCCTGCCATGAAAAATCCACGCGGTCCCGCCTTGGGCCTAGACACCTCTTCACGAGAGTTGAAGGTGCAGTGATAGACGAGTCCGCCGGAAGAACCGCCCTTGGCTGCGGCAGAACGCGATGCAAGGGTGAGCGAGCGGAAGCTGGTACGGGGAATCTTGAGATTGCCGAGCAGCGAACGCACCGCGAAGACTTCGTTCGAGACGGTCATCGCGAAACGGTCGCCGTTGGACAGCTCGACCTTCGACTCGCCGTTCGTGCCAGTGAAGTTGATGGACCGCACAATAGACGGCGCGAGCACGAGGTTCTTTTCGAAGAGCGTTGCGCCGGTTATCTTCTTCGTGAGGAAGTCGCCCTTGACGGTCGATCCGTCCTTGAGTGATGCAGTGACTGTGACTGCGGGCCTCGCGTCTGCGAATGCCACCATCGCCACAGCGGCAATTGCCGCGAGCGTCATCTGTTTGCCCTTGTTCATATTGGGGGCTCTACCAAACCATAATGGACCAGTTGATTTCCGGGCGTTTGCATGTCGCGGAGCCGTAGCCGATGCCGTTCACAACAACCCCTCCAACCTTTACGGTATACTTCTTGAGCTTAGTGAACTTTCCCGATCCCTCTAGCGCGTAGACTTTGAACGAGCCCTTGAAAGTTCCATTTTTGGGCGTGTAGACGAGATTCATCGCAGAAAAGTTGGTCCTGCCCTTGGAAGTATCAACGATGAGGCCCTTCCCGGTCTCTGCGTCCAGCACGACAGGGCTCTCTCCTGATTTGGGCCTGGTCCACCTCACGCTCGCAGCCTTCGCGAACATCCATCTGGAGCCGGAAGAGGAGCCCCTTTCGTCGTTCGGCAACAGGGAGTCGATCACCGTTCCAGGAATCGTGGAGAGGTCGTCCGCGCCCACGGAAACCGTCACGCCGTAACGCCCCCAGTTGCCGCCCACGTTTGCGGACTGCACGCGCCAGCCGCCGAGCGTGCCCCAGAACTGTTCCCCCTCGAGGGTGACTTCCATCGTACCTACGTTCCTGACCTCAAGCGAGATGGGCGCCGTGCCGCCAACGGCGGCCTGTTGGCTCTTGATGGCGCACTTTTTCCCGTCCAGAAGCGTCACGGCGCCGGACACCTTGCCCGTGTTCGTCCTGCCGCCCACCTTTCCGAGCTTCAACTCCACGATGCCGACAACGTCGTCTCCGTTGTACACCGCGCCGTACAACTTCCTCGTGTTGGCGTATTGCGACGTGGCACCGCCAGTGTTCGGGTACAGGCCCGTCGTCGAGGAACTTGATGCCGTGTGTTCAGGCACCGGAGGATACGGGACGTCGGCGATGAACAAAAGTATGTCAACCCCGCTGAGGGCCCCGCCGTACTCCCCTCCGGTAGTCCTCTTAATATAGTGGTACGGGTCCTGCGGATCGATGACGCAGACGACAGGAAGCTCGAAATCCGACAAAGGCAAGTAATCCGCGTTTTCACTCGCCTGCGTGTCGATGTCGCTGTACCACAGCACGCATTTCGCGGTAAGCTCGGACTTGACATTCAGGCTCTCGCAGGCCAACTTGGTCGTCGTCGCGTTGTAGCACATGCTGCGGCCGGCGATGAGGAATATTTTCTTCCTCGACTTCCTCGCCGCCTCTACGGCCGCGCTCCGCGACGTGTACCATTTACCGGCGTCAACGTCCGAACCGTAGCCATTATTGCTTCTCCAGTGCGCATAATAGACAACCGTCTCTTTCACGGCCGTGGATGCGTGTATCATAACACCGGAGTCTTTTCCCGTGAACCAGCCTGTAAACGTCCATCCTTCGCGCGTTGCCACTGGCAGGGTTCCAACCGCGTCGCCCCTATCCACGTACCGCACCGCTTCCGCGCATACGCCGCCATTCGCGTCGAACGCCACCGCGCATAAGTTCTGCAACTGCGCATACGCGGAATCGTACTCGTAGTCGGACCCGGAACGGATAATCCGCACTCCGCCATAAGTCGAAGCGCTCTCTTCGCGGCTAAGGGATGTCGATGTCGTCTCGGTATACGTTCTAGTCCCGGAACTAGACGTAGAACTATACGTAGAAGTAGATGTCGTGTAGGCCCACGCCGCGCCCGTAAGCGCGATCACTGCTGCAACGAACAGCGGCCTCATCTTTCGCATCGTTCTTTCCATCAGTTTCCCTCCAAGGTTTTCCGTATCATCGTACCATATTCCCCCCACCGCCGTCAAGTGAACCCAAGACATCGTCCTGGTCCACGCAGATGAAATGCTCTGTGTAGCCCGGTACGACCTTGCCGCCGTTGACCATCACGGCCGTCCCCTTCGCGCCGCCGGGCAGGGAGGGCTGCTTCGCGACGTAGCGCAGGAACGCGCCGTCCGTCGAGTAGCTGTTGCCGAACGCGGCCACGGCCATGCCGTGCGGACGCGACAGCACGAGCTCGCGCACCACCTCGATCTTCCCCTCGCCCATCGGCACGGGGTGGATGACGTCCGTCGTCACATACCCCGCCGAAATGCGCACGCGGATGCCGCGCAGCCGCTCGCGCGGGAGCGGCAGCGTGGCGGCGGCATTCGCGACGAAGAGTTCGGGGCTTGCGGAGACGATGTAGTTCTCCACACCCGCCTTCTCAAGCGCGTGCAGCATCGCAATCGACGAGGTGAAGTACCACTTGCGGTACACGCGCTCGTACTCGTGCACGCAGAACGCGTCGAGGTCCGCCACGCGCGTTCCCGCGTAGATCTGCGCGTTGTACGGCCAGGCGATCCAGCGCCCGATCTCGTTCAGGCGCGGATAGTCCTTTTCGCTGTAGAGCTTCCAGCCATCCGTGGAACGGTAGACGGAGGAATACCCCTCCTCGATCGTGCGCTGGACCAGTCCCTTGAAAACGGTCTTGCCGTTCTCAACAAGCCCTTCCGATACATCGCCCTTGATGATCGTACCGTCGAAGTCCCAGAACGCCATTGGCACGGCAGTGGGGTCGGCGGCCTTGATCTTCGCGACGTTCTCAAGTATCTGCTTGACAATCAGCTCGGCGTGCCGCTCGGCGGCATAAGCCGCCGAGCAGACGAGCGCGACGAGCATGGTTAAAGCCGTACAGCGCATCGGGCGACCGCCTTACTTCAGACGGCCGGTGTAGGCCTTCTCGCCGGCGGTGTCGAGCGTCGTCTTGAAGAACTCGTTCGCCGCCTTCTCGCGGGCGCCGTCCCACGGGCGCGGACCGCCCCTGAGCTGCACCGTCCAGAGCTTGAGCTGCTTCTTGTGCCAGTTGACCATGCAGTTGGTGCCCCACGCGCCGCCGTGGCCGAACCACTCGTTCTCGCCGTCCTTAATCGGCGCGGAGAGTCCGAGCGAGTAGCCGCCGAGGCCCTGGGGACGCGTGCTGACGGCGAGAATGCTCTTCACCGTCTCCTCCTTGAGAATGCGCGCGCCGTTCTCGCCGACGCCGAGGTTCATCAGCATCTTGTAGAACTTGAGCTGGTCGCGCGCGGTCGTCCACAGCCCCGCGCCCGCGCTCGGGAAAACGCGGTCGTCGGAGTACGGACGCTGCATGGACCTGTCTTGCTCGGTCCACGTCGCGGGCTTGCCCTTGCGGCAGGTGTACATCTCGACCTTCTTCTCGAGCTGCTCCTTGGTGGGCCAGAAGCCGGAGTCATTCATGCCGAGCGGCAGGAACACGCGCTCCTTGAGGAAGTCCTCCCAGCGCTTGCCCGTGACGCGCTCCACCACGGCGGCGCCGATGTCGATGCCGACGCTCGAAGAGGATCGGCTGCGAGGCCGCGACGAGCGCGACGCTCCTCAGCGGCATCCTGCGCGACCATCCGCCCATCGAGTGGAAGTTGGGCAACTCGAACGGGAAACCGCCGGTGTGGTTCATCACCATGCGCACCGTAAGGGCGTTCTTCGCCTTCACGAGAGTGCGCACGCCGTCCTTGTTGGACTTCTCGATCCACAGCGTGCCGAACTCGGGGATGTACTTCGAGACGGGATCGTCGAGGCTGATCTTGCCCTCCTCCACGAGGATCGCGATCGTCACGCCGCAGAAGCCCTTGGTCTGGGAGCACTGCATGTAGACGTCGTCCAGCGTAATCGGACGTTTCTTGCCGGCATCTGCGTAGCCCACGCACGCAACCTCCTGCTTGCCATTCTGGTAGAACACGCTGATTGCGCCAGGGAGCTGCCCGTTATCCACGAACGGCTTGAGCGCGTCGGCAGCGAAGTGCGTGCCGGAATCCACGGGTTCCGCCGCGAAGCCGGCAAGTGCGGCGGCCACGGCCAAAAACAGAGTCTTGAGTTTCATGTTTTTCTCCTTTTGGTTTGTATTGGTTGGGTTTGGAAAATCGTCTCGGTTGTCCCGGATGTCCCGGTTGTCCCGGCCACCTCACTTCTTCGTCACGGTCTGGCCGTCTTTGGAATCTTTCACAAGCCAGCCGGCGGCGGCGATTTCGTCGCGCAGGCGGTCGGACTCGGCCCAGTTCTTCGCGGCGCGCGCGGCGGCGCGGGCGTCGAGGAGCGCCTGCACCTCGGCGGGCACTTCGGTCTTCTCGGCCTTGCCGAAGAAGACCACGCCCAGGACGGAATCCATCTTGCGGAAGATGTCGAGTACGGCCTTCGAGCAGGTGCCGGAGGCGTTCACCTGACGCACGAGGTCGAACAGCGCGGCGAACGCCTTGGGCGTGTTGAGATCGTCGTTGACCGCCGCCGTAAAGGCGTCGAGCGCCTCCTGCGCGAAGGCTGGCGCGGGTTCGTCGTTCGCACGCGCGGCAAGCGCGTCCACGCAGCGGTCGATGCGCTCCAGAGCGCGGCGGGCGTCCTCGAGGGCGCTGAACGCGAAGTTGAGTCCCTGGCGGTAGTGCGCGTTCACGAGCACGTAGCGGATTTCGCGTCCCTTCCAGCCCTTGTCGAGCAGGTCGCGCAGCGTGAAGAAGTTGCCGAGGCTCTTGGACATCTTCTCGCCGTTCACGCGCAGGTGGGCGCAGTGCATCCATGTCTTAACGAACTCCTTGCCCGTGGCGGCCTCGGCCTGGGCGATTTCGTTCTCGTGGTGCGGGAAGAGGTTGTCGATGCCGCCCGTGTGGAGGTCGAACGTCTCGCCGAGGTACTTCATCGACATGTCCCCACGGAGAATCCCAGCCCACGGGGCCATCCGATTCCTCCCACGCCTTCCAGAGCGCGAAGTCGCCCACGTTCTCCTTGTCGTACTCGTCGGCGGCGCAGCGCGCGCCCGTGCGCTGGTGGTCGAAGTCGATGTGCGCGAGCTTGCCGTAGCCGGGGAACTTCGTGACGGCGAAGTAGACGCTGCCGTCGTCGCTCTTGTAGGCGACACCCTTCTCGACGAGCTTCTCGACGAGCGCGATCATCTCCGGGATGTGGTCGGTGGCGGCGGGATAGACCTCGGCGGGCTGGATGTTGAGCACCTTCAGGTCGGCGAAGAACGCGTCCTTGTACGTCTTCGTGTAGTCCGTGAGCGCCACGCCCGCCGCGTTAGCGCCGCGGATCGTCTTGTCGTCCACGTCGGTGAGGTTCATCACCTGCTTGATCTTCATGCCGTTGTACTGCACCACGCGGCGGAGGATGTCCTCGAACGTGTACGCGCGGAAGTTGCCGATGTGCGCGAAGTTGTAGACGGTCGGACCGCACGTGTAGAGGCGGATCGTATTGTCGGCGATCGGCTCAAGCGGCTCGACCCTTCGCGTGAGACTGTTAAACACCTGCATTGCCATTGACTTTCCTTTTTCTTTCAATTGTTCACAAATCTCAATTGTTCACAAATGCCACCATTGCCATCAATACAAATAATTGATATTTGTGATTTGTGAACATTTGTGGCAATTGACATTTGTGAACAATCATCTGTTGTCTGTCCTTGAAATTGTTCATGTTCAGTCAAGAAACAGCATGCTCCAGAGCGACGAGGTGCCTCGCAGCTCGTCGCGGGAGATGCGGATGAAGAAGAGGTCGTCCTTGCCCGCGCGCCAGCTCATGAAGCCGAGGCCGTCACCGCGCACGCGCTTGAGCATCCGCGCGGCCATGCGCATCTTCGCGCTTTCCATAGGCATGAGCGTATCTGCCACCTTCGGGAGGTAGAGCTTGAGCACCGTGGTGGGCGAGCAGAACATCACGTTCGAGAGGCCGGGCTTGACAGCCTCGGGAAGCACCTTCAGCAGACGCACCCGAGGTGCGCCGCCGCCGGGCACGTTGGCCGATGCGGCAAGGGAGTAGAAGTTCGCGCCGGGGGCCTGCGTGAACACGATCGACTTGCGGATGAAGTCCGCGATAGTGGGGTCGAGCATCGCAAAGATGTCCGCCGAACCGAGGTCGCCCGGTGTGGATGTTACGCCGAAAAGCGGTGCGGACGTGGGAATTCCCGGAAAAGACATGGCTGCATGAGGCAGACGCGGACGGTGAGGTTCGTTCAGCCGCACGCTGCCGCTCAGCTCCAGGCCGCGCTGCGTCATGCGCACCACGATGGTGCCGCCGGCGCAGGCGTTGGACTGGAACAGCGCCCGTGCCCCGGACGGCCCCATCTGGATGAACGCGAGGTCGCCGCTGAGCGGACGCTTCAGCGCGCCCGCCGCCGCCATGGGCGTGTGCGCGGCCATGGTCGCCGACGGCCCGACTGCGGCCCACTTGCCGTCCCGCGTGAAATACACGTACAGCGTGCGGCGAGAGTGGCGTCCCGGCGGAATGCGCAGCGTACCATTCTTCTGCGGCACGGCGTCGGGATGACGGGCGAGGAATGACGACTTCGTGATTGACACGGGATAGAGCATTGACCAGAATTTCACGCGGTCGAACTCCGACGCGCTGGGCTTGCCCCCCCGGCTGTTGAGGCGCCGCATCAGATGCGCGAGCTTCGCCGAGTCCACGTAGCACACCGCTACGCCCTGCGAACCCGGACGCATCGCCCCGAAAAGCTTGGCCGCGCCCTGGTTGCGGATGGCGGCGGGGACGAGCTGCGTGAGGACGGGATCAAACGTCCCCTTCCCCAGCGAAGCGACGTTGTCGGCGATCGTTGGCAGGTCGGCAAACGTGACCGTACAGGCCGGGCGAATCTCGGCTCGGACGCACAACGCGCCGAACACGACGAGACAAACTGCGAAAAGATGGTTTTTCATGTCCGGGCAGTATATCAAATCCGCCTGAAATAGGCTAGAGGTTCGCGAAGGGATTACACACAAAACCAGATGACGGGCGAGACCTGTTTCCGCCGCCGCGAGGTCCTGAATTGTAACCGCCAGGCCGCGACGGGGCGCGGCCATCCCGCGCGCGGTCCTCACGCGGCTTCGTGCGCGCGGAGAGCGCGATGCGGTTGCGCGCGCGGTCCACTCCGATAACGCGCACCTTGATCTTGTCGCCCGTCTTCACGACCTCTGATGGGTCGGAAACGTAGCGGTCGGCAAGCTCGGAAATGTGTACGAGGCCGTCCTGGTGTACGCCGATGTCCACGAACGCGCCGAACGCCGTCACGTTAGTCACGATGCCCTCAAGCGTCATGCCCTCCTGCACGTCGTCGATCGTCGTCACGTCGTCGCGGAACGCAGGCTTCTCGAACACGGCGCGCGGGTCGCGTCCGGGCTTCTTCAGCTCCTCCACGATGTCCTTGAGCGTAGGCAGGCCCACGTCTTCGGAGACGTACTTCTTGAGTTCGATCTGCCCCGCGAGCGCCGCGTTGCCCACAAGCTCGCCCACGCCCACGCCGAGGTCCTTCGCCATAGTCTCCACGAGCGCGTAACGCTCCGGATGGACTGCCGAGGAGTCGAGCGGGTTTGACGCGCCACGGATGCGCAGGAAGCCCGCGCTCTGTTCAAACGCCTTCGGACCCAGCCCCGTCACTTTCTTGAGGTCGCTGCGGCTCTTGAACGCACCGTGTTCGTTGCGCCATTCTACGATACGCTTCGCGAGCGACGCACCAATGCCTGAGACACGCGTTAGGAGCGGCGCGGAGGCGGTGTTCAGCTCCACGCCCACCTTGTTCACGCAGCTCACGGTCACTTCGTCCAGCTTAGCCTCAAGGAGCGGCTGGAACACGTCGTGCTGGTACTGCCCCACGCCTATCGCCTTCGGCTCGATCTTCACAAGCTCGGCGAGCGGGTCCTGGAGACGCCGCCCGATGGAAATCGCCCCGCGCACGGTGAGGTCGAGGTCGGGGAACTCGTCGCGCGCCGTCTCGCTCGCGGAATAGACGCTCGCGCCCGCCTCGCTAACGCTCACCACCATCACGTCCTTCGCACCGATCAGCTTCAGCACGCTCCGCGCGAACGCCTCCGTCTCGCGTCCCGCCGTGCCGTTTCCGACGGCGATGGCGTCCGGCTTGAACTTCTCCACGAGGCGAGCAAGCACCTCCTGCGCCTCGGCCGTACGCTGGGTGGGGTAGATCACCGTGTTCACGAGGAACTTGCCTGTCTCGTCGAGCATCGCCACCTTGCAGCCCGTGCGGATGCCGGGGTCGATCGCGAGCACGCGCTTCTCGCCAAGCGGCGAGGCGAGCAGGAGATGGCGCAGATTCTCCGCGAACACCTCCACCGCAGCGCGGTCGGCCTCCATCTTCTTCTCCGTCGCCACGTCGATCTCGCAGGACGGCGCGAGCAGCCGCTTGTAGGCGTCCTCGGCGGCAAGCCGCACGTGGTCCACGCCAGTAGAACGGGCTGCCAGCCCGTTCATGTCGCCCGCGTGAACGGGCTGGCAGCCCGTTCTACTACGTTCGCTGTTCACGATCTCAAGCACCTTCTCGATCACCGGCTCCTTCTCAACCACGAAATGACGCCACAGCACGCCTTCCTTCTGCCCGCGGCAGATGGCGAGGTAGCGGTGGCTGGGAATCTCGGCGATCGGTTCCTGGAAATCGTAGTACTGCTCGAACTTCGTGGGCTGGGTGGGCTTTGGCGACACGACCTCGCTCTTCACGACGGCCTTCTTCGCGTATGTCTCGCGCACGAGGCCACGCACCTCGGCCATGTCGGCGATGCGCTCGGCGAGGATATCGCGGGCGCCCTGGAGGTCGTCGGCTGATGCGGACTGGAAGTCCGCCGCTCCGAACTGATTATTCCAGATCGCGTCGGCGAGCGGTTCAAGGCCCTTCTCCTTCGCTATCATGGCACGCGTGCGACGTTTCGGCTTGTAGGGCTGGTAGAGGTCTTCGAGTGTGGCCTTCACCATGCAGGACTCGATCTTCTCGCGCAGGTCGTCCGTGAGCTTGCCCTGCTCGTCGATCGACTTGAGAATCGCCGCACGGCGCTCCTCCAGCTCGGCGTAGTAGGTAAGGCGCTCCTGCACCTTGGAGATCTGGACCTCGTCAAGGTTGCCATGCACTTCCTTTCGGTAGCGGGCGATGAAGGGAATGGTGTTGCCCTCCTTCAGGAGCTTTGCGACCGCCGCTACCTGTCCGGCGGAAATACCCAACTCTGCGCTCAGGCGCGGAAGCACCTTCGCGACATTCGACTCTGTGCTCATTACTTTTGCTGAACCGTCCCTTCGGGGTCCTTGTTGGCCGCAGGCTTTGCGCCTGCGGCAGGTTTCTTCGGCGCTGGCTTCTGCGCAGCAGGCTTTTTCTTGGCCTGCTTTGCAGCTTTGGCTTTTTCCTTGTCAGCAGCTTCCTTAAGTTTCTTGATCTGGCTGAGCGTTTCCTCGATTTCCGCAGATCCGGGGAGAAGATCCAGCGCCTTTTCCGCGTATTTAAGCGCGTCAACGTAACGTTGTTGGTAGAGGCACGTGATGGCAAGGTTGTTGAGCGTAACGGGATCGGTCGGATTCCTTTCAAGGCTGCGTTTCAGGTTTTCAGCGGCCTTCGCCCATTGGCGTTTTCCGAAATGATGCATACCGATGGCGAAATTCGCCACAGGATCGCCCGGGTCGATGGCCAACACCAGTTCGGCATGGGGGGCAGCAGCTTCAAAGTCGGCACGCAGAACGGCCTTTTCCATCTCGTCGCGCGGAGAGGCCATCGCGGGCTTAACGGATTCAAGCACGTTAGTCGTGGCCGCTGTCGGCTCCTCCTCCTGCTTTGCTGGCTCTGGTTTCTTTGCGGGCACAGGCTTCTTTGCGGCATTGGGTTTCGCCGCATCTGGTTTCTTTGAAGGTTCGGGCTTCTTTGCAGAATCTGGCTTCTTTGCGGGCTCTGGCTTCTTTGCGGAATCAGGCTTTTTCTCGTCGGTGGCGGGCTTCTTGGCCTCCCCTCCGGACTCTTCCTTCGCCTTCTTCCACGCCTCTTCGATCTGCTTGATGGTGTCCTTGACCTCGGCTGATTCGGGAATGATCGACAACGCCCGTTTCGCGTAGCCCAGCCCCTCCTGATAGCGCCCCGTATACATGCAGATCATTCCGAGGTTGTTCCAGACGGCTGGCTGCCTCGGTTTCTTTATGAGGCATCTGCGCAAGTACTCCTCCGCGCGCGCCCACTGCTTCTGGGTGTAGTAGCTCATCCCCACGCCGAAGTTCGAATCGGGATCGTTGGGGTCGTCCTCGAGAATAAGCTCGGCATAACGGCGCGCAAGCGTGAAGTCAAGACGGGCAAGCGCCAATTGGAGACTCTCGCGCGGGGTGACAGACTTCAACGTCTGTTCTCGTACCTTCTCCATGTCCCGCAGAATACGCTTGAGCGATGCGTTATTGTGGTCAAGCCGGTCTGAAATATTCACGTCCTTCAGCGACTCAACCGTCTTGCCTTCACGGTCCGCGCGTTCCGCACGCATTCGGGCGATGCGGGCGATGCGCCACTGCACGAAGTGGAAGAGTACGTTGACCAACGTACCAGCGCTCTTGGAAGGCCCGCCGTCAAGGTAGACGTCCAGGACTCGGTCCGCCAGGGCATTGGCCGCTTCCACACCGCGAAGGCGGTCCTCTTCGGACATCCCCGCAGGGCGCGAGAGCACGCCGCTACAGAGCGGGATTTCCTTGCCATCGCGCTTCCACATCTCGAAGCCAAGTTGGAGGGCGATTTCGTTCAGACGGTCTGCATGGTCACGCACCATCGCGCGCAGAGCCATCGGCGCGCCGATGTCGAGCGTAACGCGCTCCTCCGCATTCGACACGCTGTGCTTGCGGATGTACCTCTGACGGGCCGAATTATCCGAAATCATAGACAGTGCCTTGAGAGAGCGTCCCTCTGCGGCCGCCGAAAGCTCAAGCCAAGAATCAAACGCACCTTCAGTAAAGATCCACCTCACGTCGCCGCATTCCGCAAGAACTTCCTTTGCATAGTCATTTACAATGGAGAGCATCCTACGCGTCTGGCCCTGATAGCGTCCAGGAATCACTGCCGCCACGAGCAACAGAGGCACGATCACAAGCATAGCCTTCGTGCCTAATCCAAGAGGCTTGATGTCAAGCGACTCAACATTCGCCTCAGCACCTTCTTCCTGATTTAGCTCTGCGAACCTCTCCAGCGCAAGACGTCGATGGTCACGGCAACACACTTCCACCGCCATCACCGCAAGTGCGAACACCACCGACGCAGCGGAGAAGAGCATCAACACCAGGAGGAAGAAAGATGAATTAATCTTCGCCGCGTCCGTCCATGTCCAGAACCAGAGCGGAGGCAGTTCCGCCATCTGCGCGAACGCTACCGCGCCCGCAATGAAATAGACTGCTCCGATGTGGTACGGCAGGAACTGCTCCTCGTCAACCGCGCGGGGGAGCAGAATCGTGGAAACAACAAAAGGCAGTAAACAGACGCCAAGTCCCAGTACCCAGCCGAGTCCGGTCGCTGCATGTATGAACTGCGTCCACCAGCGCGTGGCGTATATCAGCGGCATGTCCGCGCCAGTGACGCCGAACACTTCCAGTCCGTCAAAAGCTATGTAGGAAATGCAGTTGGCCGCAACGCCGATCACAAGACCAAATGCGTAAAGGAACGTCAAATGCCATTTAGAACTCTGCTCAACAATTGGATTCAGGATCGGTGAGTTTGACGCCACGGCGTCATGACGCAGTGCAAGCGCGTAAACGCCCCACACGAGGGCGAGGAGAAAGAAGCCCATCGGCGTCTCGGCGGAGAGCAACCCTAGCAGGAACATCGAGAAATAAATCTGCCCCATCCTTCCAGTCATCAAGAAGCCGAAGAAGAGCATGAGCACGAGAATAGTAATGAAAAGCAGCAGCAGTGACGGCGTAAAAACCTGACCCACGCGCCAAACGGGATCGGAGCACGCAAAAAACAGAGCACCCAGCAAGGCAGCGCCGCGAACGACGAAGAAACGTCTACGGGCGAATTGAAGGCGCACACGAATCGTAATGGAAAGGATTTGCCGCAAAAGCAAATAGACAAGTCCTACGGAGAGCCCGGCCAAGACCTTGCCAAGGATCTGCATCGCCATCGTACCGGATGAAATACCCGTGATGGCATAAATGCCACGGGCAATCGCCGTCCAGAAACCTGGGAAAATCGCCTTGATCGGACGCACCCCAGCGCCGATGGCCATGTCATCCCAAGCATGTGGACTCAAACCGGGGAATGCCCAAAGCGTCATCAAAATACCCGTGAAAAGAGCAAGACCGGCGGCGATGAGCCAGTCCAGCCCTCGCAGCGATTCCTGCTGGATCGTAGGACGGCGCACGGTTTCATCATCAACCGGATACGCCATATCCCCATCATAATCATAGTCGTCTTCGTAGAACTTTTTCATATCACTTCCCCTTGACAAATACGGCGGGCCGTCCCCGACCCGCCGATTCGTTCAGCTTGATTCAACATCATTTCTGGCGGCGACGGCGCAACGCCAACATCGCCCCGCCCATCAAGAGCAACAAACCGCTCGACGGTTCAGGAGCATTGGCAAAGTTGCCAAGGGCTATCGCACCTGCTCGGGCAGTGGGAATGTCCGTTGCATCAAGCGAAACATAACCTGATGAAACCAAGTCACCATATCCCCATTTGTATCCCTTCGTTGTGGTTCCATCTGCATAGTTTAACAGCTCGACATAAAACAAATACGTATCACCTGAGTACGCACCTATGTCTGTCTGCTGGACACCAGTAGGCGCATCCAGTTCGTTTGACAGCGCTATACGTCCAACTTCATCATTTCCTTGTTGAGCATACAATTGAGCGGTCACATTACCGCTATTATCATCAACCTGCCAGAAGAGAGTACCTGCCGATGCCGCAGACGTCAACAACATAGCCGTCACGGCAGCCAATAACTTTGAAACGTGTTTCATTTTGTGTTCCTTCTCCCTTTTAAGACTCTTTACCAATTAATCGTGCGATTTTCATTCGCCTTGCTCTCATACCACGCACCCGTACCAGCCTTGATTGTACCGCCTTTCTGCCATTGATTCTGATAAGTCGTGCGCTCAACGCCATTGAATACCCGAATGTGTGCTACTTGCGTATTCTTACCCCATTCCGTCCCATTGAAAGTGTAGATATCAGCACCACCATCATTCTGCGGTATCATAATCGCATCACCATTAGTTGCACCGGTAAACTTCGTGTTGAGATCCACATCCGCCGCAGTCGGGTTCGCAAACAGGGTCTTACCGTTAGCCGCAATCGTTGTCTGGATGGCGTTTGAATCAACGCGACCACACAAAAGGACGGTTCCACCAGCACTGGCGCGCTTCAGAATCAAGCCCGAACCACGCGCCACAACCTGACTCTCGGCAGTGTGAGTTCCCTCTGGCGTAATCGTTTCAGCTCCAGTCCAAATACCACTGCTAGATTTCGTGTACTCGTACCACGTACCGTTGTCGTACATATACAACTTGTCACCTTCAGCCAAGGTCGTTGTATTGACGAGATTGGAGATCGTGATCGTCGAACCATCAAGGCCAACCCACGGCACGGCAATGACCGTATCGGTGTAGGCATTCGTCACGTTCATCACCGCATACGTAGCGGAGGTCGCATCGTTATCACCCGCGAACAGCACCGTGCTGGCGGCTGCCGCGCAAATCATCAAACGAAGTTTCATTGTCTTGCTCCCTTCTTTCCTGAATTACTTCTTGTCAAAGTTGCGGACACCGATTACCTTGAAGAACGTGCCGTTCTCAGGCTTATCGAACGTGAAATCGCCCTTCTCGTCGGCCGTCGCATTGATTTCAGTCGAAACCTTGTCCAACTGCGTGCCCGTCACGACCTTGTAAGTTGCAACAGGCGAGAGGCCAGATGCGGAAATCGTGATCTTCGTGCCGTTCGGCTTGATGGCCGTGATGACCGGCGCGTCAACCTCGGCCAACGTCGCAACAGACGCACCGCCAACCGCAGTGGTTGCCACCGTCTTGATCGATTCCGCCGCAGAGGTCGCCGTTGTACCGGCGCTCACCGCATCGTAACCATTGACCACCTTCAACGCACCATTCTCGTCAACGCCTCCAACAGCAACCGTGCCGTCTTCGGCCTTGACGCGCGTATCAAGGATGTACACCGCATACTGACCACTCGCGTGCGACTCGGCGAATGCCTTGTCCACCTGATAGAGAATCGGCGGGCAGTACGTGCCGTTCGCGCCCTGCTTGGCAACCGGTGCAATAAGCACCACCTTGTCGGCAGGATCAACCGTCGTACCGTCAGCCTTGAGGCCATCGAACTGGCCATCCGCCGACCATACGAGCGCATAGCACTCGCCAGCCAGGACGTCCGTTCCGTCGGCATACTTGTCGGGGCCGACCGTCGAGAACGCGAGGAGCGCGTCGTCGATTCCCGCAGTGGCGGCAAACGCCAAGCCAACTGCGCCAACCATCGTCATCAGTTTTTTCATTTCAAGACCTCTTTCGTGTTAAGTCGTTTTCAATCACTCACTTGGTCGTCGTACGGAGACGGTAATAGGTCACGCTGCCAGGTGCCGGAATGTCAATCTGCACGGTAGCATCACCCGTCACTTCCTCCGTTGTTGAATACGTTGTGAAAGTCTTATCGGTACCATAGTCTACGACCAACTGACGACCAGCGGTTTCAACCGTAGTGGGAAGAGTGAGCGTCACCTTCTCAGCCGTCGTCGTGATGGACTTGACCGCAAAATCGGCCTCGCCCTGACCGTCAAACGGATCAAAGCAGTACTTGTACTTGTCGGCAACGGTCATCGGCGTTGTGCCATCAGCCTTCTTTGAGCTGTCGTAGCTCTGCGTCGTATCCCACGAAAGACCGTTCGCATCAAGCCACGCACAGGACACGCCAGCAGAGTTAGTCGCATTTGCCGTCGCATACTCATAAGACGTATTGTTTTCCGTAATCACCACGTCGTCAACGGCGGTGCAACCGATGACCTTCAGGTTGCTCACAACGGTTGAGGAGTCTGTGCCCGTAGCGACGAGCTTATACCACGCACCGTCCTTCGTCGTATCGTTTGTCGTCTCATTGAGATAACCGTTGGACGTCATCATCGGCTGGCCGTCAAGGCGAACCTGACAACGACCTTTTGCGTAGTCGAACAACAAGCTCACGCGCGCCCACGTGCCATCCGCATACGCCGTGCTCGACCCGTGAAGGGGATACCAACCAGCGACATCCGACCTGTTCTTGCAGTACACGTTGAAGATGCCGTTCATATCGACCGCGATGGCGATGTGAGCTCCCTCTTCGGGAGTCTCAAGCTCTTCGTCGGGAAGCGCCGCCTGCACCATCAAGTCCACCATGGGCGTTCCTTCGAACGTGCCGCCCGTGGGCGTGCAGGTTGCATCGCCTTCAATCAAAAGGACTTGGTCATGGTCGGCACTCGGCAACGGCAATCCCGTAATGCCGGTGTACGTGTAGTTGGTCGCAAACAATTCACCACCTGTCCACGTACTTGCGCTCTCGAACGTCTCGTTGTAGTTCGCGGCGCACAGAGAACCTGCCGCGAGCACGCAGCCCGCGAGAGCTCCAAAACATTTCATTTTCAACATCATAAACGTTTCCTTTCGGTTGATCAGACCTTGTGCCTCTGAGTAGAGACGCCGCAAGTTTACCAAGTTTCCGTTCGCCGCGCAAGGGGTAAAATGATTTTTTTTGAAAAAGTTTTGCGGGGTCAAAGGGCTGCGTGGTTGCATAGCGCCGAGACGAAAAGCGCCTTGATAGTGTGCATACGGTTTTCGGACTCGTCGAACACCTTGGAGAACTTCGACTCGAACACCTCGTCCGTCACTTCCAGCGCGCCGCTCTCGCGCGTCACGTCCGTCTCGTGGTCGTGAAACGCGGGCAGGCAGTGCAGGAATAGAAGCCGCCCGTCGATGTTGCCCGTCGCGCGCATGAGATCCATGTTGATCTGGTAGGGACGCAGCAGTTTGATGCGCTCTGCCGTCTTCGACTCCTCGCCCATCGACACCCATACGTCGGTGTAGAGCACGTTCGCGCCCTTCACGCCTTTCACGGGATCGTCGAACACGCGCACGTCCACGCCGTTGCGCCGCGCGACCTCCTCCGCCTCGGCGAGCACGCGCTCGTCCGGCCACAGCTCCTTCGGCGTGCAGCACACGTACCGGACGCCCGCCTTCGCGCAGCCCATCATGAGCGAGTTCGCCACGTTGTTGCGTCCGTCGCCCACGTACGCCACCGTGCAGTTCTCAAGCGATCCGAAGTTCTCGCGGATCGTGAGGAGGTCGGCTAGGATCTGCGTGGGGTGGTAGTCGTCGGTTAGGCCGTTCCACACGGGCACGCCGGAGTACTTGGCGAGGTCCTCGACGGTCTTCTGCGCGAAGCCGCGGAAGAGGATGCCGTCGTAGATGCGGCCAAGCACGCGCGCGGTGTCCTTCACGGACTCCTTCTTTCCGAAGTGGATGTCGGGCCGCGTGAGGTACTCCGCATTGCCGCCCTCGTCGCGGATGGCGATCAGGGAAGAGTTGCGCGTGCGCGTGGACGATTTCTCGAAAATGAGCGCGACGTTCTTGCGGTGCAGCAGGTCGCCGCGAATACCGGCCGCGCGGCGCGCCTTCAGTTGCGCCGCTAGGTCGATAAGGCTCATCATCTCCTCGTCGGTGAACGAGGTCATCCGCATGAGCGACCTGTTATACAGTTCTGGCATCCATGTGAGCATGTTTTCTTCTCCACTTTCCTTTTTTGGGAAAGGAAAAGTTTACCATAATCCGCCTTTGTGCGCCATTGCGAATTTTCATCTTGGACAATCACGGCCGTATTCGGCCGATGCGGTGCGGCGGCGCTTCTCGACGCACGACTTCCAGCGGGCGCATTCGGCTTCGGACCAGTCCGCGCCCTCCTCGTAGTCGCCGCAGAACGGCACGCCGAGGTCGATCCAACAGGCAAGCGTGCGCTTCTCTTTGTCCGTAATGCCCTTCGCGTGCCCCTTGTCGAGCTTCTCCGTGAAGAGACGGCTCACGCGCGAGCCGTTCACGAGCGGCGGGATCGGCGTGGGTTTGGACGCGGAGTGTATCCAGTTCACGTAGCCCTTGGGATCGTTGGGATTCGCCCCCCAATGCTGGTCGCTGGTGTTCGCCAAGAATTGGCGCGCACACGTGAGCGACACGTAAGCCTGCGACCAGCGGCGTTTCGACCGCGCGTCGGATACGGGGGCGTCCGTGAAGTCGGGGATGTTCGCGTTTTTCTGCGGATTGTGGCAGGTCACGCACCGACGGTTGAGGATGGGCTGAACGTCCTTCGGGAAACTGAATCCGCGCGGCGGCTTCTTGAGCGAGGCGAACGCACGCCCAGCCTCCACGTTGCCGCTCCTGAAATCCGGTGCCTGGTTGAGCGGTTCATGACAGCCCACGCAACTCGCGGTCTCGCCGGGCTGGAGCGTCGTCCAACTGCGCATGGACTGTACCATCCGGCCCTTTTCGTCGAGGAGCATGAAGTAAATCGGCGTGCGACACGGCACCTCGACCGCCACCGATCCGTCCTCCGCCACGGGCACTTCCCCGAGCACGCGTTTCACGCCCCACGTGCCGTTGCCGAGCGCAGGCGGCGTACAGGAGAGTCCCCCGCCGCCGGGTCCGACATTGCCGTTGTGGCCGATGCCCGCCGGACGGTAGTCGATCGAGACAACGCGCATGGACTTCACCGTTCCCCGCGGCACGCCCTTCATTGCGTCGCCCACATAGACATCGCGTATTGCCACGATGCCTGTCTTGAGGCTCTCGTCGGGCATCACCGAAGAGCGGTTCGGCAAGTCGCGCACGCGCACAGGCACGGGACGTCCACACGGGACCTTGCCGTTCTGCGCGACGAGTAGCTCGCGTGCACCATTCACGTCTGTCCAGTACAGCGCGAACGGCGCACGGTGATCGCGGTATTGCGGGTGCTTCCCATGGTCGCGCTTCCAACCCTGCGGGAGAAACGACAGCACGACGTTGTTCTCGTCTATCGGATAGGGATAGGCGGCCACGCGGCCCTGTTGTCCGTCGGCATCCACCTTGCGCGCCGTGGCGCGGCGGAGCGGCTCCAGCTGCCACGCGCCCTGTGCCTCCTCGCGGCCTTCGCGCGGGTCAAAGCGCATGAGTTCGCCGGGCTGGAGGGAATGGTGCCCCGTGCAGATGCCGAAGAAGAGCGGACTGTTCGGCACGGCGCGGGCGTGGATGAGTGTGGTGGGGAACCAGGAGTTGCCGCCGTAGTAGGCGCGCGGATTCGTGCCGTCCACGTTCATCGAGAAGAGCGGCTGGGGGAACATCTGTGAGCGGTCGTTGTATTCCCAGCGGGTGTAGAGGATGCGGGCGTCCCACGTGAGCGTGGGATAGTTGTCGTGTACCTGGTCGTAGGTGATGCGCGTGATCTTGGAGCCGTCCGCCTCGCAGCGGTAGAGGTTGCTCACCTCGGTCCACCAGCAGTCCACGATCTGCATGCAGCGCGTAGAGTTGAAGAGAATGCGCCCGTCGGGAAGGTAACAACCCTCGTAGTCGGCCACGCCCTTGCCGAAGGTGAGCTGACGCACCTTGCGCGTGGCAAGTTCCATCTCGTAGAGGTGGAAGTCATCGCCCCTGTCGCTTGCCTTGAAGGAGTAGAGGATGCGCTTTCCGTCCGGCGACACGTCCACGTCGCGGAAACATCCTTTCTTCGATTCCAGCAGGACCGTCTCACGCCAGAGACCGTTCGGCTGGAACTCGGCGAGGCAGAGACTCGATCCGATCTGCAGATACGTGCGCTCGCTTTGCGCGTCGGAGAGCGCCTCCGTGTAGGCGTAGTGCGAGCCGCCCATCACGTAGTGGCGA
>CACWIW010000121.1 GCA_902761035.1 uncultured bacterium
GTACGGTTCTGCGCTCTCCCAGCCGAAGCCACCCACCCAGATGCAGTCCTCGCCCTCCGACTCGACGTCATCCTTGAGGTAGGTCCAGGTGAGGGTGTGTTCGCCGGGACCCGTCACCGCCACGCTGACGTTCGTCCAGCCCGTCTCGCCGCTAACATACGCCTTGACGACACCGTCCACTGCGAACTCGCCGTGGTCCCATTCGTAGTCGGGCGCGTCGTCCTCGCAGGACGCCTTCCACGAGAAGCTCACTGTGCCCGGCCCCATTACCGTCGTGGAGAGGACCGTCCGCGCGAACGAGCCGTACGCGCTGCTGTTGCCGATGGCGCCGGACTTCATCGCCTCGCCGTTCGGCGCCGTCGCATCCGTCACGCGCGTCCAGCCCGCACCGCCGTCGCCGCTCGTCGTGAAAGTATGATCCGGCTTGCCCATCGTATCCCCGATAGCCCACACCTTCTCGATCGCTAACGTCACCACCTCGGAATTGAGGTAGTCCGGCATCACCGCATACGCCTTCACCGTGCAGCTGTCCGTCACGTAGAACGGTCCCGTGTACTTCGTCGAATGGGAATTCGGATCGTTGCCGTTCAGCGTGTAGCGCACGACCGCGCCCTCCGTCGCACAGGAGATCGACACCTTCGTCTTCGACCCCGTGAACGACGACGCTGCGTCTATGGCTGGCGTCGTCACACCCTCCCGCACGCGTGTCAGACTCGCCATCACGACAGACGAGTCGAAGAACTCGTCGCTGAACACCTTGGCCTTCACAACCGTAGAATCGTCCACCGTAAACGGCTCCTCGTAAGCGGGCGATTCCCGCGTTGGCTCGGTGCCGTCAGTCGTGTACCGAAGCACACCTTCCTCGCCGTTCTTGTCAATCGTCACAATCTGCCCCGAATGCTCAAATACCGTTCCGTCCTCAGGCGAAACGACCGGGTCGGCGCAACGACCAAATGCATAAGATGCAGTAAAAACATCACTATGATTTCCATCATCATAAAATGCTACTGCTTTTATCGTAGTTTTCTTTGTAATCTTGAATTTCTGGTAGGCAGGAGAGTCAATGGTAGGGTCACTTCCATCCACCGTGTAGCGAATCGTTGTTCCTTCAACAGAACTCGACATCGCTATCGTCAAAGAACCTTCAAATATTGTTCCATCAGCAGGCGTAATAATCATGCGGTCTGGATCGATTACCCATTCAGCGTGAAGAACAACATCGCCCGGAAATGAATAGGACGTAAGCATCTTTTTCCCATTACCATCATAGTATTCTGTTCCATTCTCATCCTTCCAACCGCAAAGCAGATACCCGCGCCAAATAGGTGTCGGTATACAATCTGGCAAACCGCAACCCAATGTTGCCGTAATATTGGTTGATTCAGAAGAAAGCGTACCACCATTGGTATCGAATGTTATAGTGTATTGCACTACTGCACACGTTGTGGTCGGCACATGTGCCCGTTCTACGTTAATGGTCACTTCTGGTGAAACATATAATACACCCGCGTCACCTTCATTCCCTGCCAAGCCGCCCGGAATGCCATAATAATCAGCTCCTTTCTCCCTTGCCGAGTCTCCTCCGCCGCCCCAAAATGTTGCATCCCACATATCTAAAACGCCGTAATAACCTTTCCCGCCCTTGGCTCCTGCACCTCCAGATGCTCCGCCACCTCCTATTGGACACGATGGCGACGAACCAGCGCCTCCAGGCCCCCCACTACCACCACCACCAGAGATGTAATCACTCCCATTCTTAGTAAACCATGCGTTTTCACCCCAACCGCCAAACTTTCCACCTCTCCCGTCTAGACCTGAAAAAGCTTCAATACATATCGAACCTAAAACATAGGCGTGTCCCATAGATTCCCCCACCCCGCCATTTCCTGCGTTTGGTGCCCCACCTGTTCCACCAACTCCACCTATCCCTGCTCCGGCGCCACCACCTCCTGCTCCACCTGAACCACCTAATCCACCTGAATATTGAGACGCATTATAACCACTTTCACCATCTTCACCATTCCCAGCATTTCCACCAGCCACTTTTACCGATCCTTCGCCAGTGACGATAAGTGTTGATGTTTTAGGGACTCGAATCCCCGCACCACCACCTGTCCGTCCACTTCCGTTTGCTCCCATCGCTGTAAGCGTAACGCCAGCAGGGACATAGAGCACGACTGTTGCATTATCCGCAACCGTCATTCCACTGCCGCCAACCGTGTCGTTTGTAAACGAAACCGAGTTCTGGATGACGTATGTGTTCCCATCCGTCATCGTGTAACCCGATGTGGATCCTTGCGTGATGTTAACGACTGCGGCATTGAGCTGATCACACATCAAAAACAACACCATGGAAATCACCATAGCCGCAACATTCAGAACTCGGTTCATCGCCATACCTCCTTTTAAACTCCCGCTTCACGTTGGATGGCCTGTCTCCGTTCCAATTCTGACCGCATATATTCTATGATCTCAGGACTAATGCCAAGAAGATCACATCGAGGATCTCCAAGTAGTGCTTTAACCACATATTCATAAATACTATCCAGCACTTTCATGGCAACCTGCGTATCTTCTTCGCAAATTCCAATGGCGCGGAGAACATTTTCGTCGGGAAGCTTTTTACCTCGTCCAAAATGCTGAATTAGCAACTTCATGACAACCTTAACAAGATATGCCTCTTGCTCTTCCTTGACTGGACCAGCACAACGCGCGACTAGTGCGTTAAAGTCCTGTTCCTCAACTTGTTCGTTGCTTGCCATCTGGCAACCTCACATTCTTATTTCTCTCCCGCACCTGTTGCTTGCACGTTGACACACTCGGCGCGAGAAGCAAGCGCAACGTGTCGTTCCCTTTTCAGACATCGGGGCGGTGGTGGAAACTAAGCACCTCCCGCGATGCTTCACGTGAGGTGCCTTGGATGACCTATGAGGAAACACCGAAGGAGGCGAAACTGCACGAAGGCAGTGCTTCTTCTGTGCGTCCTCATGTGAGAGTTTCCAAGGCTTTCACGTGACGCGACCCAAACGCGGCGACGATTACGGTTGCTCACCGTCTGACCCGCGCGGGTAATCTGTTATCTCGCCTTTGAGAGGCAAGACGGAAATAGTATAATCTGTTATCTCGCCTTTGAGAGGCAAGACGGAAATAGTATGCCACATTCCCTCGCCCAACGCAAGTGGGATTTTGGATTTTGGAAAATTGAAGTTTTGCGCGCGGTTTGAGATGTGAATGCGCGGGAAATCACCTATTCGTATATGTGACGTAACGGGTATAAGGTATGAGATTACGGTGCGGAACGTGGTTTTTGGGGATTGCGGCTCGCCCGGAGGTCTCGCCCCACCGCGCGGCCGCGACGGAGCGCGACCCTCCCGTTCCTACCTCACTTCACGACTTCCCAATGGCCACCCTTTTTAGATCCAATACGACGGATGAGTTTCTTGGCGACCAAGGTACCTACTGCTATATTAATCGTATCTTTATTAACGCCTAGTTTGGTTGCCAAACCGCGCATCGTAATAGTCCCATCTTTCGCCAGCTCATGATAAACCCTGCGAGTTGATGAGTTTAATGAATTCAATAAATTTTTGATTCCAGTATCAACTGATTCGCCTTGTTCGGGTATCGCATGGGTTCTGTACGGGTTTTGTACGGGTTCTGTACGGGTCGAAACCGAATTATTGCCTAGTTCTGTACGGGTCGTGTCCGGGTTATGGTCGGGTTTTGTACGGGTTGTGTCCGAGTCGGATTGGTTTGGTTCTGTGGCAATGTTCACAATTGTCTTTTCAGGGTCAAACTCTTCGCGAATGACCGGAGTGGCAAATCCATGCTGCTCCCAAAGTGCATAGAGATTGCTCAAGCCCGTACCGGAACGCTCGCCGATTCCGATCAGTGAGAAGATGTTGAACACCTGCGCATTTCTTGGGTCGCTTCTGCCGCCCTCGATAGCAACCTCCTTGCTGATGCGCATCGTTCCTGGGTTCGAGACCTGTATCTCGTTGAATCGCTTCTCGACCACAATGCCCTGCCGCCCGTGGTAGTCGGCGTGTATGAGCGCGTTCGCGACGACCTCGCGCACGGCCTCGTGGACGTCCGTCTCGTCGATTCGCCTGTCGTTCTCGTCAAGCGCAAACGGAGTCTTTACGCCGCTCGTCACCTTGTCGTATATCCGGTAGAAGAAATCGACGATGTTCCCGCTCCAGGTCGGATCGCTGGAGCAAACCCTGTCGCCCCAGCGTGCCGAGTCGGACGACCGCTCGCGGTAGTCGAGAAAATAGTTCGGCAACTCGTGCATGATCGTCACGAAATCGCCAAAGCAGACCAGCCCGGCGATGTTCGGGTGAAGGTTGCCGTCGTCTCCCCTGCCCACCGCGCCGACCTTTTTCAGGAACTCCTCGTCCGACAATTTGTTCCAGGCAAGCCGAGGTCGGAAACGAGAGAATTCCTCACGGTAATGCCGTATCGAGTCTGCATTCAGGTCGGCAACGGTAAGCGATTCCAAAACGGTCGCATCGGCTGTAACGTCGCTCGCGTCGCGCAGCATCGCAAGCACCGCTTCGCGCGAACACTTGTAATCGCCCTCTCCGTTTCGGCGATATGTTCCGCTGAACACATCCCGTCCGACATATACGGGACGTTCCCTGCGATCCGCCCTCGGGACTTCTATCACGACGACATCGCGGCCACGGCATTTCACGGAATAGACATGACGGTCAAAAAGAATGTTGACGCTGACCTTCTCGTGGTTGTTGACGCCGTCCCAGAACCGCTTGATCAACGTCGCCGCCTTCGGCACGCCTGCAATCGAGAACTTGCGGTCTACCTCCCTCACGCCAAGGAGGATCACGCCGCCATCCGAATTGGCGAATGAACTGTACGACTCCCACAGGGAATCAGGCAACCCACCGGATGCGTCTTTGCATTCGGTGTGGACAACCTCTCCCTGCTTTACAAGCCGTTCAATTTGTTTTGCCGTCAACTTCATTAACTACCGCTTTTTCCTATACCTTCTCGAAGCAATGATCGCAACACATGCGACCCTCCCGCGCGGGTAATCTGTTATCTCGCCTTTTTACGGGCAAGACGAAAATAGTATGCCACATTCCCCCGCCCAACGCAAGCGGGATTTTGGGAAATTGAAGTTTTGCGCGTGGGGCGCAGAGGTTGACGAGAGACGCGAGACGAGAGACGCGATAGGAGACCAGAAGACGTGAGACTATGAGGTTAGGCGGCTTTGCCAATGTCTCATCGTCTCACGTCTCGGCGTGTCTCTCGTCTATCGTCTCATGTCCGCGCGCGCACGCCTATTCCGCCAGCGGCGATCACGTGCGCGACATGTCACTTAAAAGGATTCACGGCCTTCATGCCGCAATAAATCTGTCCGTCGTTAAGATCTTCAGAGATGAATTCACTGCAACCGCTTTCCGATGCCGCGACAAGCAAGAGCGAATCATAGAACTGGAGTCCGTAGCGCTGCATCACATCTAGTCCCTTTTCGGTCACATCGGCGGGCACAGGAAGAATGGTCAAGGCACGAAACATTTCGAGGTACGCCTTTATCTCATCAATGGTAAGCCCAAGTTTACGATGCGCAACACTTGAAAATTCATTCAACACCTGGACGTTAATCTTGCATCCGCCAGAAGCAACCGCCACTGAGATTAACTTTCTTGCGATGGATCGCTTCACGGGATTTTTAGAATCCGCCGCATATATGAATACATTGGAGTCTATGAATTTCATGCAAAAGCCACCTCGGGTTCGTATGCATCGGCACGGTTGAACTTATATGGTACTTCATTACGGCTTTCGGTACTGTCCAAAAGTGCATTGAACCGCTTTTCCCAGGCTGAGAAGTTCGCCTTACGCTTCTGTTCCTGTTCCGCAAGATACATCTCAACACTCTGGCAAAGGAGATCACGGAACGAACATCCGTTTCGCTCCGCATATTCATTGGCCTGCTGAATGATTGCAGCAGGCATGTCTATCATTATGCCCATTACTCTCTCCTTTCGCTTAAGTGTTCATGGTTGCTATTAAGCTAATATTCTAAGATTCAGTCCTCTGCCTTTGAGAGGCAAGACGTAAATAGTATGCCACATTCCCTCGCCCAACGCAAGCGGGGATTTTGGGAAATTGAAGTTTTGCGCACGGTTTTAGATGTGAATGCGTGGTACGTCACATATCGTAATAGATGAAGCAAACGTGCGCCTTTAGCGTTTGTTGAAATCGTCCCAGGCGGCGACTAGTTCGTCAACCAGCTTCTCGCAGGTCCAGCCCGGAGCGGGCGGCGCGATCGGCAGTCGTTCCTCAACCCACTTGTTCTGCCAGGCGCGGATTTCCTTGGCCTTGCCTGCGCGTGCCAAACGCAGACGCGGCAGATAGTAGTTCGCCACGAGTCCGCTCCACACGCGTGCCGCATAGTCGCCCAACCCCGGCGCCCACACCGTGATGATGCGCCGCGCGTCCGTCTCGTAGTAGTCGGCCAGTTTCTCGTCGCCGTCCGCGCACGAACGCGCCTTGGCGATCCAGTTGCGCAGGTCGTGCGTAGGATGTCCGGCCAGCACGGCGTCGACGCCCTCAAGGAGCCTGTCCCCGCGTGCAACGAGCTCCGGTTTCCCCGAGGCGAGCAACAGCTCGGCAATCTTGCCGGCCGCATGTGCGGACTGCACCGCAAAGTCGCGGCGGAAGATCGGATTGTCGCCAACCTTCGCGGCGAGACCGCGCATCGTCTTCATCGCGGCAACTGCCTCCGCCGCGCCGTGGGCGTAGCCCCTCACCCTTGCCGGACTGTACTGCCAGGTGAATTTCCCCGGCCCGAAGTCACCGTTCCATTCGCCATACACGCCCGCGAGCATCTGCTGCCAGTATTTGCGCACCTCCGCGCCCTCCACGCCCCAGCGTCCGAGCGAATAGCGCTCCAGCCAGTCGACGATTTCCACCGGACGATCACGCCACCCCGCCGCGCTGAGCACCTCGAACACGTCGTCCAGCACCTCGATGGCCTCGGTCATCGTGCCGAATGCATAGAGCGCGCCACGGTTGCCACTTGCAATCGCCGAGAGGTGTCCGTTCGCGTTGAACGGCAGGTCGCCGTTCGGAAGCGTGTTGCCGCCGTAGTCGGGGATCGGACTCCACGCCCAGCGGCGTCCGTTGTACGACTGGTATTTGTCCCAGTTCCATCGGAAGTGCCGATACCTCTGCCTGTTGTAGCATTCCACGCAGTTGTCCACGAGCAGCATCTTGTCCGCCGGGACGGCAGAAAGGAATGCATCGGCTCGCTCCTTCGTCCACACGTTCGGCGCGTTGATGAAGATCCATCCCTGGAGCGTCCACACGGCGTCGGGATTCGCGGCCTTCAGCGCGCCGTAGATGTTGCGTCCGCACGTCTCCAGCCCCTTGCGCGTCGCCTCGTCACCGTCCTTGAGCCACGGCATCGAGCGAGACATCTCGATGAAGCTGTCGCAGAGATAGTATTTCCCCTTGCCGAACTCCTTCTCCCACTCGCGCACGATCTCCGCGCCGATCTGCACGAAGAGCGGATCGTCGGGATAGAGGAACCACGAATGGTAGCGTCCGCACCACGTGAGCTGCGCCATCTTCGCGTTCGGATGGACACGCTTCAATCCCGCCGGGACCGCGCCCGCGAAACCCTGCGCCATCACGTCCATGCCAAGCGAGCGCAGGCGTTTGTATATTGCATGCTGGAGCGGCACAGACCGTTTCCGCCACGCCGCCGGCAGATAGCTGATCGCGTTGTCCACGCAGCTCATGCGCGAGAACGCGAGATACGCCGGCCCCGCGAACGACGCCTCGATCTCAGCATCGGTCAAGCCATGCTTCTTCCACACCCGCTCGAGAATCGCCTCGAACGCGGTGACGGCATTGGGGAGGTCGTAGCCGTGCAACGCCATCCAGTCGATCTCGCGCATCCAGCGCTCCTCGTCCCAGAACGCGGTGGTGTAGGACGCCGTGCAGGGCTGCATGTAGAGGTGGCGGCGGAACGGCGAGACGACGCGCAGGTCGTTGGTCGGCGTGCCGTTCTTCCACACATTCGCGTCGAAGCGGTTGCCGCTCCACGAACAAACACCCGCGCCCTTGCGCGTAACGTCCGTGTAGAACGCCTTCGCAAGCGTCGCGCCGTTGGAGGCGCGGAGACGCCTTCCCTTCTCCAGCACCTCGAACACAGGCCGCCCCGCGTCGAACGGGATGATTTCGAGCGTGATCTGCCGCGCCACCTCTTCTCCCGCAAAACGCGCGATCACACCACGCGCAGCCTCGATCTGACCCTCGGCGGCCAGAGGGCTGGCCGCCCTACCATGCGCCGGTAGGGCGGTCGCCCCGCGACCGCCGCAATTGCCGCCCACGTCAATATCGCGCGGAACGAGCGTGAGGTCGGCGATTCCGTAGCCCGCGCCCTTTGGATTGGTCACGAGCGGATGGGCTGTTCCATTGAGCGAACCATCCGCGTTCACGAACTTCCAGCCAAGACCATGATCCTTAGTGAGCACATAGCTGGCGGCGACGGCACGCCCCTGCACGCCGTCCGCGCCGTCGAAGAGTTCCAGCACGATGCACTTCAAATGATACGAGTCCATCATCTGCATTTCGACGCGCAGACGCGCAGGCTGGCCGCCCGCCGCCGGCAGCATGACCTTGTTGTACCCGATCATATTTCGCGGACGCGTATGCGTGCCTATGGCTGTGCCGCTGATTTCGTTCGCCTGTACATCCGCTAGAGTGCGGTTCCTCAATACCAACGCTGGCTTTTCAATCGGTACTACGGCGAGTGCCTGTACTTCTCCGCTATTGACAGCAGCGGCGGTAAAAAACGCCCCCACCAGAAGAAGTGCTTTTCTAGTCATCATATAAATCTCCTTGTTTGTGTAAGACTAGGATTAGTATATCATAAGTTCTTGTCGGCAAAACCAATTTAGCGGCTCCAGTCAAGCGAGCGGGCGCATCTGCGAAATTCACCGCCGAGCCTTCTGATAATTTGAAACAACTATTTGAAACAACTTGCCTTTGGCGCGCGGGCTAACTCGCCCGCGCACCTCTCTCAAAGTTGTTTTTACCAGTTGTTCTGGTTGTTTCCAATCTCAAAACGCATGGGTGAAAAACGCAGATGCGCCCGTGCTTGAGGTGGTTTTAAAGATTACGGCTCAAGCGCGAGCTGTCTCAGATGCGATACCGCATACCTGCCTTTTTCGATATTTGGCATGGCTTTGACGAAGATGTTGTCCAGTTGCGCGAATACTCCGGCAAGGATCGGCTTCAGCGCCGGATTCTTGGCCATGGTCGGCCTCAGTGCCATGATGGTTATCGTGTTCATCTCGTCCACGCCCATGCTGCGCCAGTCGGTGAATACCTCGAGTCCGGCCTCATCAGGTCGTTGCAGAACTGCGTCATCGCGGCTACCTTCTCGTCATCCGTCGCGTTGGGAACCTGCAGTTTCGCCGTTAGCTGCGAGACGTCGAGCTTGGCGGCAAAACGCGCGATCTTTGCCATGTCGTATTCGGACGGCTTCCACTCGGCGCTGATTTCGGCCTTCCATGCGGACTTGATGTCCTCGTCCACACCTTCAATGGCGTCAATTTCGTCGTACTTTGCGATATACGCGTCGGCGACCTTCCGGGCGGCCTCGTCGAACAGCGGCTTGGGGTCGAAACCCGGTTCGCGGCAGCCCGGCTGGATGCCTTTCTGTATGGCGTATTCAATCGCAGTCAGCTTGTTTTTCAGATTGCCATGGAAGTTCACCTTCTCTTTGGCTTCATCCGGCGTGATGCCAAGCCGGTTGGCCAGAAGCTTCGCCGCCTTGTCCACCGCAGGCCCCTTGAGATTCTCAAGGAGGATCTGGCGGTCCACTGCGTCTTCCATCGATTTGCGCATGTCCGACAGCGCGGCGTTCGCCTCCGCCAAAAGCCCGCGGCTAGATCGCGTTTATGTCGACGAAGCCATTGCCGGAATTCTTGCCCTTCTCCGCATCCAGCTCGATGGTCGAATCGACGACGTCCTTGATGCCTGACGCATCGCCTGTCTGGCAGAACATCACGACGAATTCCTCGAGCTGCTTGTTCGTGAGCTTGCTGATCTGCTCGCCGGTGACGCGGGCCTTCGTCTTGAGAAGCCAGGACGCAAAGTCCCTGAGCGGGCAGTCCTCCTTGGTGTCCAGGTATTCTTTGCCTTCATTCTCCGACAACGACTTGTAATACGCCAGCACCTTGGCGGCAAACGAATTGCGCGGGGATGAGACCGTATCGTTCATCGCCTTGCTGAAATCCTCCTGGTTTGCGGAGAATTTGCGCGTAGTTGCGCCGACAGTCATTGTCGACTCTATCTTGTCGCCGGACAACTTGAGTTCGACCTTGAGCGCGCCGTGCTCGACCGTGGCGGTATTGTCCCCATCCTCCATGGCCTGTACGGCTTGGCGGATCTTCGCGGACATCACCGCAAGATTGTCCACTCTGGCCTCCCGGCCCTCGGATTGGTCGTCGCCGACGATTTCGTCGATCGACTTGCCGTTCAGCAGCGCCGACGTGTCTTTGAACGTCCGGTTGAACTCGACGGCGTTCTTGACGCCCGGCCCATCGCCCGTCTTGCAGAGCAGCCGGGCGAATTCCAGGATTTCCCTGTTCGTGAGCGTGCCGATATCAGCGTCGGTGACGCCGGCCTTGCTGATGAGAAGTCCGCCGGCAAAGTCCCTGAGAATGCACCCGTTCTTCGTGTCCAAGTCCTCATTCGGCATCAAGTCCATGTAAGTTCCCAGGACCTCGGAGGAAATCGCCGCGCGGCCGTAGGTAAGGTTGCCGTCCCTCTTTTCGGGGAACGAATCGTACAGGCCGTTGATCGTATCGATCATCCTCATGCAGAGTTCGTCATTCGTCGTGGTAAATCCTTCGACGGCGCGCGTCTCCCCGCCGATCGTCAGATTCGCCTTTATTCTGCCGTCTGCGACCGTGAGCGCAATAGTGGTGCCTTCATGCTCAATCGTCTTTGAATTCCCCTCGTCCATCAGGGTCAGCGCGGCATGGTGGATCTTCGCGGCGAGTTCCGCGAAGCCGTTCAACTTGAAAGACCATCCATCGTCTCGGTCGTCACCGATTATTGCGCCTATTGTCCCGCCTTTGAGAAGCGTGGACACATCTTCGAACTTCTTGTCGAGCTTGGTCCTCGCGGCATAGTCGCTGGCAGCGTTGCACACCGCCTGAATGCGGCGCTGGGTAAGGGGCTTTCCCGATGTGACCGCACCGTTCGCGTCAATGCCGAAGTCGCCGCGCTTGAAGGCGGGGCCGAGAATCTCCTCCAGCCTGTTCATGAACTCGCGGGAGAAGGTCGTCTTCCCGTCCTGCTCGCCGACCCCAGCGAGATTGAACGCCTGCCCGAGCGCTTTCAGGAGCTCGGTACGCACAGCGTTGTTGTTCTCCTTGGTGCTGGCAAAGCGGATTTTGGCAAAGACGCCGAGCCCGCGGTTTCCGTTCTGCACGAGGCTGTTGTTTTCGCCGAGATTGGCGATTGCGTCATCTGCGCCAAAATTGACGTTCGAGAACGCGTTCAGCGCATTCGGATTGAATTGGATTGCCATGGCTTTTTCTCCTTCTTTGTCAGGTTGTTGAAATCGTTTCTGCCCTGTTTACATGCCACGCGGCGAAAGGTTACAGCAACATGCAGCACCTTTCGTCAAAGTTTTCTTAGCTCGGCTAACAATTACACCTCCATCAGGTTCCACTTCTTGGAAAGCGCGGATATTATATCAAATACTCACTATGACTAGATCAAAATCATCTCAAAACGCATGGTGAAAAACGCAGATGCGCCCAGTTGCATCAGAACCGATCCTCATTGACATTCACGCGGGAAACGTGGGTGGCACACCGTGAACCTAAACATGTCGGACTGCGTTTAATCATTAGATGAAGATAGGAGGAGACAGGAACGGTTTCACGCTTGTGGAACTGGTTATCGTCGTGACGATCATAGCCGTGATCGCCATGTTGGTCGTTTCACGTCTCTCCACAACTGCAGAAAAAGCCAAGCGAACGGCCGCCGAAAACGATTTAAAGGTCCTCGCGACGGCCTTCACGGACCCAGACCACGGCTATCTGCGCGACATGCGCGGCATCCCCGGCTTCTCTCCCGCCCACCTGCGCATCGCAAACCTGCTGATATCAACAAACCTGTACGGCGCGACCGAGGGCGGCGGTGACTGGTGGGGCGGATTTCGCGTGGACGACAGGCACCATCGCTTCTGCGCCCCGCCTGAAACCTTCACGCGCTGGAACCCCGAAAGTGAACGCGGATGGCACGGTCCCTACGTGCGGCACGCGACGGGCACGTTTCCCACGGCGTCAGACACGCGCTTCCCGTCCGACGCCAGCTTTGCATCCCGCAAGTTCTATCCCAACCTGTACGGCCTACGGTTACCAGCCGACTTCCTCAACGGCCTGAACGGCTGTTCAATCTACGGTTTCCCAGGCGAACCGGCCGTCCTTGACCCGTGGGGCAATCCGTACGTGCTGCAGATTCCGCCGCCGCAGGCCTTTCCTGACCGGATGGGCTCAAACACGAACCTTCCGGACGAGGTGCGCTTCCGTTACGCGCGCATAGTCTCGGCCGGACCCGACGGCAGGCTGGACACCCCCTGCTTCTATCCGAACATGACCAACTGGTGGAATACCAGCTTTGGCGAGCGAGCCCGCCGCCTGTCGCGTCAGGCCGGCCTCATCGATGGCGACGACCGCCGCGCACGCGGCGACGATTTGGTCCTTTTCCTCACGCGCAACGACACCGACGAGGGGGAGGAAAAACGATGAAACGTTCTAAGAGGGCCTTTACGCTCGTTGAGCTTGTCACCGTGTTGGCCGTAATCGCCATCGTCACCCATCTGGCCGTGCGCGAACTTTCGCATGTGCGCGACGCCAAGCTCGTGCAGGCAGCAGACCGGCAACTGGAAACGATCCGCTCCAGCGTCTATGCCCGTGCAACTGGCGAGGAGGCCACCGGCTTTCTGGCAGACATGGGACGCCTGCCACGCCTGGCGGACGAATCCACGCTGGCAGAACTGTGGAAGATGCCCACGAACGCCCTTCCCTACGCCGTGCGCGCGGCAACGGCCGAAAACCTCGTGCCCGGCCTCGACGCCCTAGCCGACAGTTCCGTTTACGTGCCGACGGGCTGGCGCGGACCCTACCTGCGCCTGCCGTTCGGCAAGGCGCGCCTGTTCGACCCGTGGGGCAATCCCATGGAACGTGAGGACGACGCAGGCCTCACGCGCCTCTGGACGACCAATGGCTTCATCTGTACCGTCGCGCATTACGGTCCCCGCGCGCAGGCGAATGGTGTCCGGAAAATCGAGCTCGCGCCCGACGGCGGCGCCACAAGCCGCCTGGTCATAAGCGCACAGTCGGCGGACTCCACCTTCGCCGGTGAAATCACCTATACGTGGTACGGCCCTGCGAGCGGACTGATTACGGGCTCCGTCCAGAAAGTGCTGTACCCCGCCTCGGCCGTATTCGATGGGCTTACCCCAGGACGGCGTATCCTGAAGGACTCCCGCTCCAAACTCGCGCGCACGATCGACGTGAAGCCCGGCGACAACCTCATTTCACTCAGCCTGCCATGACACTCAAAGGACAACAATCCGCAAAAGACGACGCGAACGCCTTCCACCAGCAGGTACGGATGGCGTCCGTGCAGGTAACCGGTTTGCGTCCCGACGAACTGGCGATGGCGCTCGCCTACGAAGTCGAGCCGTTCTCGGGTATCCCTGCATCTGAGGCGGAAGTCACTTACGTGCCTGCGGTCGATCCAGACCCCGCTGTCCGCGTTTTCGACGTCACCGTGAAGCGGAAGAAGAACCGCTCCGCGACCGGCGGCGCCCGCTTCCTCGTTCCGTTGCTTGTGGTGGGCGCGCTTGCGCTTGTGCTGGCGGCTGTGGATTTCATCTTCACGCATCGGCGTCTTGCCGCACTGCGGAAGGAGGTCGCCGTACAGGCGAACCTGGAGGCGCAGCTCGATGTGGTCCGCAGGCCTACGGCGGCCGCGCGCGCCGAGGCGCAGGCACTACGCGAAAGACGCGAGGCCGCGGCGCGCGCGCAGGACGAGGCGGCGCGCGCGCGCTCCGCATACGCGGAGATCATGAAGGCGATTGCCGACGCCTACGGCGAGCGCGCCGTGTTGATGACCCTGGACGGCGGGCCGTCCTCCTTGCGCATCAAGGGCGTTGCCGTGACGGCCGCAGCGGCTGCCGACGTACAGGTGGCGCTCACGAAGTCCGCAACAGAACTTGGCTGGCGCCTCATGCCCGGCCCCATTGCCGTAAGGACGCCCGGCCTGACGGCAGAATTCGAATGTGAGCTGACCCATGACTGAGATACGCGTAAAAGACAAGCTGTTCCTTGCCGTGGCGGTGCCGATTGCGCTGCTGACCGCATACTGGTACTTGTGGCGTGCGGACGCCGGAAGGCAGATGGACGAACTGTCGCGCCGCCACGAGACGCTCGTCGAGGAGGAAGACTTCCCGATGGAGAAGCGCCGTGCCGACAAGGCCCTTGCCGAGGCCAAGGCCGAACTTGAAGCCGAGCGCAAAAAGCCGATGCCCCAGACGAAAGTGAAGGCCAACGCGCAAGAACGAGCGGCCGAGCGCGAACGCGCCGTGTTGCAGGTTTTCCGCGAAGCGGGCCTGACCGTTGTCGGCAGCGCGGCTACGGACGGGCAGCACCGCGACAGGGTTCAGACAGGCAAGGCGGGAGAACTGCTGAAGGCCACGGGGGCGCGTCCCGAGCCGCTACACCGCGCCTACACGATCGACGGACACTACCCCGACGTCGTCAAGGCGCTCGGCACGATCTCCGACAGAGAGATGGCCGTCATACCAGACGGAGTGGTTATGCGGGCCAAAGAACGGAACCGCTGGACGGTGGAGGTGTGGTTATGACTATTAGTTCCCTTCTGGAGACACTGCTCGCCTTGTGCGAGGAGTTCGAGGCCAGCGACCTGCACATTTCAGTGGGGCTTGCGCCGCGCTTCCGCATTCGCGGGGCGCTTGTTCCGAAAGGCAATTTCAAGCCGTTCGACATGCAGACGGTCGATGAGCTCACGATGGAGCTGGGACTTTACACTTTGCCGATCGGATGTCCTGACGGCACCGAGCGCGTGCGCCTCACGCTTGCGCGGGACGGCACGATTGACGGAGCCTTGACGAGTCCGTCAGGTTCACGCTACCGCTTCAACCTCTACCGGTCGAACGACCATCACGCGATTGCCCTGCGTCGGCTCGACGCGCGTTTCCGCTCCTTTGGGGAACTTGGGCTGCCTCCGCGCCTTGCCGACTTCTGCAACGAGAACGACGGGCTTGTTGTCGTTACGGGACCTACCGGCAGCGGGAAATCCACGACGCTCGCCACGATGGTCGACCGCATCAACCACCGGCGCCAGGGGCACATCATCACAATTGAGGATCCAATCGAATACGTGCATCAGGCCGACAAGTGCATCATCAACCAGCGGCAGGTCGGACGCGACACGCGCAGCTTCAACGACGCGCTCGTGGAGGCGCTTCGTCAGGACCCCGACGTGATACTCGTTGGCGAGATCCGCGACTTGGCGACAATCCGCACCGCGCTGCGTGCGGCCGAGACAGGGCACCTCGTGTTCACCACGCTCCACGCAGGCGACTGCGCCGGCGCGATCGAGCGGCTCGTATCGGTATTTCCCGCCGAAGAGCAGTCGAGCGCGCGCCACCAGCTCGCACTCGTCCTGCGCGGCATCTTCGCACAACACCTGCTGGCATCTCCAGACGGCACGCGCCATCCCGCATGTGAACTGCTTGTCAACACGCCAGCCTGTGCCAACCTCATCGCCACCGGACGCACGGCGCAAATCTACTCCGTCATCGAGACGGGACGGAACGCCGGCATGTTGACGCTCGACCAGTCGCTCGCGGAACTGCTGGCAGCGGGACGCGTTGACGAGCGCACGGCCCTCGCCCTCTCGAAGAACCCGGACATTCTCAAAGGGAGGATGCGCCTATGCTGAGCGCACAGGAACTGCTCGCGCACGCCGAATCGCTTACAGACAGCGTGCAGCTTGTCGACCGCATCCTGCGCGCGGGTCTGCTACTGCACGCCTCGGACGTGCATCTCGACCCGGCGGCGGACTCGGTGCGCGTCCGGTTCCGCATCGACGGCGCGCTGGAGGAAGTTCTGCGCATCCCCGCCGCAATGCAGAACGCGGTGACGAGTCGGCTGAAGGTGCTCGCCTCACTGGACATCGCCGAACGTCGCGCCCCACAGGACGGCGGGTTTTCGTGGCGGATGGGCGGCGCGGGCGCGTTCGCCGCCTCGCCGCTCGACGTGCGCATGGCGACGCTGCCCGTGCGCCACGGAGAGCGCGTAACGCTGCGTCTATTGGAAACTGGTGGCAAAAGGCTCGGCATCGCGGAGCTTGGGATGTCCGATTCAGACCGCGCGGCCTTCGAGGCCGTGCTGCGGCGTCCGCACGGCCTAGTGCTGCTCACCGGTCCCACGGGCAGCGGCAAGACGACCACGCTCTACGCCGCCATTCAGGAACTGATGAAGGGCGAACCGCTCAACATCATCACGGTGGAAGACCCCATTGAGTACGAAATCCCGGGCGTGGCGCAGGCGGAGGTGGATTCCGCCGACAAGGTCAATTTCGCGAAGGCGCTGAAGTCGCTGCTGCGCCACGATCCCGACGTGGTGATGATCGGGGAAATCCGCGATGCGGATTCTCTCGACGCGGCGGTGAAGGCCGCCCTTACGGGACACCTCGTCCTCTCCACGCTCCACACGAACGACGCGAAGTCCTCCGTTACGCGGCTCGTGGACATGGGACTCGACCCGAACCTGGTGTCGGCCACGCTCCGCCTCGCAGTGGCGCAGCGGCTTGTGCGCAGGCTTTGTCCGGAGTGCCGCACGAAAGGTGTACGCGGCTGGGAGCCAAAAGGCTGCGTTGCCTGCGGCGGACGCGGCTACTGGGGGCGCATCGGACTCTTCGAGATGTACGCTCCCGAAACGGGCCTTTCCACCTCGATTGCAGACGACGCGCGTGCCAAGGTCGAGGCAGGCGTCACGTCGGAAGCCGAAATCCTTCGCGCCCTAGGCTGCTGACGTATCCCGGGCATTGGGGTGCCGTCTCGACATCCCTACCCCTACCCCCTAGTACCTAATACCTATATAATAGGTATTATGAGGTAGTACCCCCCTGGGTAGAGGACGGGGGTAGGGGCGGGGATGTCGTCGGCCTTGTGGCTGACGCCGCCGCACGCCGGCACCCCGGAATGCCCTTTTAGCGCATGAGGGGGTCTCTCATGGCTTTCCCATGAGATACATTTGACACCCCCTATCTGCGATATTTGCCGGACATGTCATTCTCCAACATCGTGAGAACATGGTCTGGTGTTCCCACAATCACCTTGTTCGTGGCGTGTTCCGTGGCTTTGGCAAGTTTGCCGGTTGCGACAAGCTCGCTGTAGGCGTTCTGGGCCTTGTTTATCGCCATGCCCTGCGAACGCATCCACTCGTCCAGCTCCGACTTGTAGAGATGTCCCCTGGAAATGACATATTCCTGTATTTTCCGGCGCATTTCGTCACCTTGCCGCTTGTACGCGTCGGTCCGCTGCGCGGGGGTGAGCGAAGACCTCTTATGATGCTTAAGATCTTCCAGCTCGGACTGCCACGCCACGTGGTCGAAGGCGGGATCGAGGTCGTAGGTGA
>CACWIW010000122.1 GCA_902761035.1 uncultured bacterium
ACCCTTTCCCGGACTCCCAGGCTGGCAGGGCAAGGTCTTTTCAGCGAAACATCAGGCTGGAAAAGGAAAGAAGCAGCCTGTCAAATGAGAATACCATGAATGCAGGAATTCTAAAGGAACAAAGGGATTGACGCCAAGCCATGGAATATGGTAACATACCTCCCGAACTTATAATAGGTTATATCCACTTATATGCATCACCCCCGTATAATGTGGTATAAGTGATTATAAGTTGCTATAAGTTAATGGAGACGATTTATGGACAGATTGAGAAATCCTTTTACGCCTGGGGCAGGTGCTCTGCCGCCGGAACTTGCTGGACGATCTTCTATAATTGAAGATGGTCGGATCCTCGCTGGACGTGCGCTTCTTGGCCGCTATGAAAAAAGCCAGCTGTTGATTGGATTGCGCGGCGTTGGCAAGACGGTGCTGCTGAAATATCTTGCAGAAAATGCCAGGCAAGCAGGCGTAGTTCCCGTGGTGGTCGAGGTACGCAATTCGCAAAGCGATTTCGAAGAACTGGCCATACGGGTCAAGGACGCACTTTGCGCGATAGACTTTGCCAGTAAAGTAAAGACTTCTGTCAACAGCGCTTTTGCCACCCTTGGAAATTTCATCAAGACATTCGCGCTTAACATTGGTGATTTCGGGATAAAGGTTGAAACGTCCCACGGCAGGGCTTCTTCGGGAAGAATGGAACTCGACCTTTCGGAAGTGCTTCTAGCGTGTGCGCGTGCGGCAAAGGATTCCAACACTGCAATCGGAATGTACATCGATGAGCTACAGAACCTGCAAATAGAGGCGATGCGAGGAATCATCGTCGCATTGCATTTTGCCGCCCAGGAGTCGTTGCCGCTGTATCTGGTAGGGTCTGGCCTCCCTTCGATCCGCGCCCTTGTGGGGAAAAGCAAAACATACGCCGAACGGATGTTCAACTACGCCGAGATTGGCGCACTAGGCAAGGAGGATGTCGATTTGGCAATCACCGTACCCCTCAACAACAACGGCCTCGATATTGAGCCTGACGCGATCACGAAAGTGTTTGAGAGTACCAAGGGATATCCGTATTTCCTTCAAGAGTACGGATACCAACTGTGGAATGTCGCAGAAAAGTCGCCGATTTCCACCGATGATGTGTGCCGCATAGCCCCCGATGTCCAGAAACGACTGGATGTCAACTTCTTCGACGTGCGCTTTGACCGAATCTCCAGTCGGGAAAAGGAGTTCCTTCGCGCGATGGCGGAATTTCAGCAGAATGAGGCAATCGCGATATCTGATGTCGCGGACAGGATGGGACGTTCGTTGACCACGATATCCCCCATACGCGCCTCACTGATTAAGAAAGGCGTAGTATATTCCCCTGTATACGGCGGAATCGCATACACCGTCCCGATGTTTGCCGATTACTTGAGGAGGACGATGCGCTGTGGTTGCATACATGCCGTTTGACGGTTAGGCGCGCAGCGCCGCGCTTGTCGCGGCCGACTCAGAAATTGAGGCTCTAAAGGTCATCTAGTGCGCAGCTAAACCTTCCACTGTGCGCAGCATTGAAGTGTGCCAACTGTGTCAAGATGGCACACTTATGGTAGGGACCAAGACTTTTGCGTTATATCCCAAGGTGCATGGGACCAACCGGACATGTCAATGTGCCTGGAATGATAGGGGCGTAATCACCTTCGAAGGATTACTCCCGCACAACAAAACCCTTGAAAATGTGGTTATGGCAAAGTTATAAACCCTTGAAAATGTGGTTTTATCCATTGTGCAAATCGCCGATTTTGAGACTTTCTTATTGCCAACACGAAAATCGGGAGAAAGAAAAACATCGTTCCCATTGAGGTCAAGAGCGGTAAAAGATACACTACAACATCGCTTGACAAATTCATTGCCAAGTACGGCCCATACCTTGACCAACCATACATCCTCCACGCAAAGGATCTTGAAATCAGAAACGGCGTTACATGCCTGCCTCTTTACATGACTCCACTACTGTGACCAACGGGCCGGCATGGACGAAGTATCGTGGCGTATTTCAATCCGTCATAACCCTAAACGACCTCTTCCGCGTTACATGACGCTCCACACCCCCTTTAATGCTCGCCATGGCAAAAACGTGGCACTTGAACATCCATGCGAGCCGCAAGCGATAAACTTGTCTTACGCTCACAAGTTCCCCCTAGCGGGAGCGGCCACCATAGGAGGGGGGATTTATGAGCTGCGCAAGGGGGATTTATGAGCCACGCAGGGGGGATTTATGAGCCACGATAAGAGAAAGAGCCGAAGACAACAAAGGGATTATTGAACCACATAGAGCATCGGGGGGGCGAGCCTTGGGCGTGAGATTACGGAGCGGAACGATCTTACGCATGGTGCTACGTTCGTTCTTCCACCGTACCCGTAATTATGATAAACTTTAGGCACACATGCGCTAGGAGATTGCCAATGTCCATTCGCTTCCAAGAACTTACAGACAAAAAACATGTTACTATCCTCATGCTCTGCATAGGATTCGTTCAGATTGCAGGGTATTACCTTGCTGGGATGCTTGCCTCTCCCGACGGCAGCATGGCCGTACCCCAGCCCGATACGCTCCTCTACTGCCAAGCCGCGCGGCGGATTGTGGAAGGACACCCCTTCTCTTTTTCAGAGGGAACTGCCGTCAGCACCGGCACAACATCCGTTCTCTACCCCTTTATTCTCGCCATCCCATACGTCCTCGGCGCGACAGGCGATTCACTTTTTATGGCAGGTTTCTGGCTTAACGCCCTTTTTTATCTTATTTTCCTTGTTGGATGGGGACAGGCCCTTTGGCATTGGCTTGAACATCCTTTTACTTGCCCTCTCCGGACAACCCGCCTTTTGCGCGATGGCACAAAGCGACATCGGCTGCTGGATGGCTGTAAGCGCTCTTTTGGCATGGGGTCTCGCAGCCAACAAACCCGCTCTCTACGGTCCCGTCCTCATCCTCGCCCCCTGGATTCGCCCAGAGGGAATGGTCTGCATCATTGCTTTCGGCATCATCATGATTGTCGGCAAATGGATACGCGCCCTTAGGGGGGAGAACTTGCACGAACGAGCCAATTGGGCAATCCTAGTACTTTCCATATTCAGCGTGGTAGGCATCTTCATGCTCAACTATGCTCTTACAGGGCATGCCCAATTCTCTAGCGTTGCCAATAAGGGATATTTTAAGACCCTTCCTTTCACAGATGCCCTGATCCGTACCGCCAACGACCTTCTTGAACTCGTGAACAACTACCTACTTGGATTGTCAACGTCTATGCCACGCAACTTCATCTTTCCAGTCATGCTCGCCGCCGTATTCATTTGGCTAGGTCTGATCGTCCATCGTTGGCGGACACAGGAACGCAGCCTTTCCATCTTACTCCTTGCGGCATGTGGCGGCGTATTTACAGTTGCCCAAAGCGGGTGGCAAGGAACGAATTATGATCGTTATCTCGCCTGGATACTTCCTATCTACCTCCTCTTCCTTGCCGAAGGTTTGGCCTATTTCACCGAGAAATACCGCCACAAACTTCCAGGTTCACTCATTCCGATAGGAGCCTGCTTTCTATTTTTCTCCTGTTCGGCGCTAGTATCCGTATATCATTTGAATCAAGGTGCCACAAAAACTGACAGGATACGACTTTTTGCAGATGAAATAGCTGTAAATCTTCCACCTAAGGCCTCCGTGGGGTCTTTTGGCGCATCTGGGGTCGCATATAAACTCGGACAGCGCCCTTATCACCACCTCTCCGGACTTTACTCTCCGCAATTTTTCGTCAAAACGACAGCTGCAAGCTTTGAGATCCTCAAAAACAATCCTGCAACCCGTTTTGACTATTGGCTTCTCCTACCAGAGCATTCAACAGCAGTACCAGATATGTATCGTACCGTGTGCTATGGCAAAAATGTCCTAACAGGACCTGACGGCTACGAGATGCGCAAAGCCGATTGGTCGGCTTTCGACCATGCAGGACGGCCCCACTTAGAAGTCCCTCAAGACAAAAATCTTGTATGCCGAATCGACGTTGGCCACGAAGCTGATGAAAATGCTGCCGACTACGAAATCATAGACCGTTATGGACGCCCCCCGACAGATCCATTCATAATTATCGACAAGCTGGCTGGCAAATACGCCATCGACTCGGCAAGACTGCTCACAGGCGGCGATGCGGCAACGCTTCCCCTTCAAAAGGGGAAAGATGTTTTCGTTGTAATGCGTACCTATCCGCGACATACCGAGACACGCATACACGAAGGCGGCAAAGTTACCTGCGAATATGAATTCGCCAACCCTCTCAGGTTGAATGTCAAAATTGACGAGCGAGACCTTGACCCCATATTCATTTCATACGCGACAAACGGTTTCTCGGAGGTGTCATTTACCCTACCCGGTCGAGCCATAGAAAACACACCTTGCCGCCTGTCCTTGCTAGGCGACCACATCGCCTCTGGATATTGGTTTTACCAGTAATAAAACATAGAGGGGACGGAATCCCGTCCCCTCCATCGTTAACTAACCTAACAAGTTCAAACTATTTCAGAACATGGTCGGTAAGCGTACCGGCATTCGGACATGTCACCGTTATAGCTGTAGAACCATCGGCGGTGGCAATCGTATAGGATCCGCCTTCTGGGCATGCAATGGATTCCTTACGGATGTATTTGGTTGTTTCCGTGCCCACAAGAGCATCCACAGCAGGAACTGCCGTCGGGTCGCTCTGCGTTGTACGCCAGCTTTCAGCGGCTGTCTGCAACTGCTTCATGTTGCTCACGCAAGACTGCGTCCGAGCATCAGCACGGTACTTTAGAAAGTTCGGGATCGCTACAGCTGCCAAGATGGCGATGATGGCGACCACGATCATGATTTCAACGAGGGTAAAACCCTTCTTCAGCTTCATTTTCATGGTTTTTTTCCTTTTTGGTTGTTTGTGGCAACCGACACCATGCCGATTGCGCGAAGTTATTCTAGCATTTTGCGTGCCAAAAGGCAAGGGTGGAGTGGATGAAAGGGAGCGAACCGCAAGGTTTCGCCCAAATTTGCGGGCGGTGCGCCCGCCACCCCGATTTTTTGGACTGCCAATCAGTTTTTGGGGACTGGACTCCACAGTATTTTTCGCATTTTTGCAAAAGGGAGATTTGCAGTTGTGCAAAAAATCGGGAATTGATTTTCAGACTGCCTTGACAGTCAGTCATAAGCCGTGTATAATTTGCGGCAAATCAATACGCAATAGGAGTCTTTTTATGGCATTGACTAGATTAGCCTTGAGCATGGACGAGGATATCGTGGCACGTGCACGTCGTTTGGCCGATGTGCACGATACCAGCATTTCCAAGCTTTTCGTCTCGTTTGTCTGTCTCATGGAACAGGAACAAAATCAGACCCGCAAGCTTCCTCCCCTAACTAAACGGGCGCTCGGATTGGCAAAGGCCACCGTGCCAGATGACTGGGATTACAAAAGCGTACTCGCCGATGAACTGATTGCGAAGTATGGAGTGTAATAATGAAGAAGCGAATCTTCGTAGATACAAACATCCTTCTTGATGTGTTGCTTGAACGCGAGGGCTTCTATTACGATGCCCTTAAAATCTGGGCAAGCGCCGAGGAGGGAATGATCGACGCCTACATCGCTGCGATTTCGGTCAATAACGTCCACTATGTGATCAAGCGTATGAAGAGTGAAACAACGGCAATGATTGCCGTGCGCATCATCCTTCGCATTTTCAAAGTCGTCCCTGTAGATGCCGATATTCTCTCATGTGCGGCAGACTTTCACGACAAGGACTATGAAGACGATATCCAACTGCAATGTGCGCTCAAGGCAAGTTGTTCACAGCTCTTCACGCGCAATCCAACGCACTACGATTCCTCGCTCATGGCAATCGTCCCGCCATCAGCGTTTGTCTAACGGTACATGCAATGAGGAAACTCTCGCAAAATTCATGCGACTTTCCCCCATAACTCATCTTGAGACTGACTTATGGGGGAAAGTCACCATACGAACTGGTCACTTCACAGGCGGGAGAGCCAGATGCTAAATAGCCGGTCATAGACGACATACCCATCATCACATTCATAGAGCAGTTCGTCTTCAAGAAGCCGCTTAAGCGCCAGATGGACACTGGATGCCCCTCCAAGGGAATGTGCCGAAATAAATGCCGACCTGGTGACCGCCTTGACTTTCCCTTCTTTGGCCACCGCCTTCAGAAGCCGCACGGAACCAGTCGGGAGAGTCTTCAGCAACGCCGCATACTCCCAATTCTTCTCCTGCAGCAGTTCTTCAATGATTGAACCGATATCTTCGGGCTGCGCTGACCGCCGTTCAAACATTCGATTCATCAGGGTTTGCACATACCAGGTAATCCCGTCAAACATCCCATAAACCCTGTCGAACACATCGCGTGGCAGATTACACGCAGGCGACATCAAATTCCGCGCAAAATCAAAATAAACGTCGCAGTCAATGCGTTCAAGGGGCAGCGTTTGGGTTGAATTGAAGAACGGGCGTTTGGCAGAGGAAAACATCTCCGTCATCATGTGATGACGCGACCCGGCAAAAATGAAACGTGTATGCGGCATGAACTGCACATGTGAACGAAGAAGCGCCTCAGTGCCATTCTCCGGATAGGAGGCTATTTGCTGAAATTCATCTATGGCCACCACGCAATCGCCTCGGCCGTTAAGGTAATCGAAACATTCCTTCAACGTGGCTTCAACGCTGCGAGATTCGAGTCCAAATGAAAACGTGGGCGTTCCCGTGGCAGGGTCAACCGAAACCTGCGGACGAAAACTCTTGAAGAATCTCGACGCTGCAACAATCGCCTTGTCAATGCGCGTATCCATCGACCCTATAACGGACGTCGCAAGCTGTTTCGTGAGTTCCAGAAGGCTTGACGTTGCGTAGATATCGACATATACCGTTGCCCAACGGCCTTCCTTGCGAAGTCCCTCAAACAGGTGTTTGACGAGCCCCGTCTTTCCAATTCGCCGCTCGGCGAGAAGAGTGATATTGCGCCCATTTTCAAGCGCAGATTTCAATTTCTCGGATTCAACTTTCCTGTCACAGAAGGTGTCTGGACCTTCATAACCATAAATTACAAATGGGTTGTGGTATTTCATTGCGCATATTTTACCATAGTCTGAATCACTAGGCAATACGGATTTCACATTTTATGAATCATAAAATGTGAAATCCAACATCACTTGAACAGATCATCAAGCGTTACCTCGGAATGAATGAGGAAAATCGCCCTCCATCTGGGGCTTTCAAGCGAAAATACTCTCAGGGATGAAGCAGCTCGCAAGCACGTGGCCTTTCACGACGACAGATGACACCCTGATCGACCGACCCCTGAACATCTTGAAGTTATCAAGCCACTGGTTCCGCAGCGAGAGCGCCATCTCCCCGGTCTCGGCTTGAAAAGACTCCACCACAAGGTCCTTGGGCGAATACCGGATGCCCGTGCCGAGCGCCTTCGACACTGCCTCCTTCGCGCACCAGAATCGAATCGTCGCGCTCGGCGCGTCCACCGCACGCACCGCGAGTTCCCTTTCCTCGGGCGTGAATACGCCATTCGTAAATTCGTCGGAAAGCTCGCGTCCTAGTGCCTCAACGTCCACGCCCACTCGCGCGTTCGCCGCCACCACTGCCACCACGAACCGCGAGGTGTGCGCGATCGAAAGGTCGATGTGCGTCGTGAGGCGGTCGCCCCACTCGCCGATCGGACACGGCTTGCCGCTGTCGTCCGCCCATATCTGCACGTCCGCGTCGCTCCATCTCGCCTGATAGTTCTCGGCAAGGAAGCGCCTCACAGCCTCTTTCGCCGTGATGCGCCCGAACAGCCACTCCGTCCTACGCGACACCGCACCAGGCATCTCCGCGAACGCGCGCCGCTCGTCATGGTTGAGCACGATCTGTGAAACCGTTTTGAGCCACAGTTCCTCGTTGCGCTCGAAAAGCGGATACGGCACGTCGCTCACCATCGCGCTCGCTACGGTAGTTGCAGGTGCACCAAGCGCGGCAGGCGGCACGACAGATGTGAGGAATGTCTGCGCGGGAGCGAGAAGGAGCGACCGATATTCGGGCGGAACGCGCTCGGCCAGTTCCTCGTAGCCGCGCAGTTCCATCACGCGCGTGCCGTTGCCGTCGGACACATGGATATCCGCCAACACCGACCGCGGCGTAACGCCAGTCGTGCGCAAGTAGCAATGGAGACGCGCTCCCTCCGTTGGCAGCGGCGCGTGAAGTTCGAGGCGCCGCAGACGGAACCCGAACGAGAAAGCACCTTCGAAGCGACGATGGCTGCGCCAGAGAGCAAAGCCGTCCGTGACCGCCGCCAGCAACTGCGGATTGAGCGCCCACTGCGGCACGCGGGTGAAGGCGAGGGCAGACTCTGCGGACGGTACCTCCACCTCGTAGTCAAGCCCCGCCTCACTCCAGCGGTCCGCCGAGCTTATGCCCTGCAGAAGCGCTCCCGAAAATAGACGGTCGGGGTATATGTCGCTCGGTGCCCAGTGTACCTCGCGCGCACGTGTAAGCTCCGGCGGCGTAAACGCCTCGGCCTTTGTCGGGCCTTCCGCCAGCACGAACGTGCCCTCGCATGCGGGCCACGTCCATGCAACATCCGTGCCGTCCTCGCGCACCTGGACCTTCACCGCCGCCTCCGAGGGATCTGCCGCCGGCACGCGCTCGGCTCGCACATGCAGCGTGAGGCGGTCTTCCTTGAACGCCACCGTGCGTCGGCCGAGGAGATCTTCAACGCGCGCAACACGACGACTCGGCAACAGCATCTGCGCAAGCTCCGCCATGATCTCCGCAGCGGCTACGAGCGTAAGCGGGGTGAAACCGCGCAGACGATGGTCCGAATATGACAGACGCGAGACGCCACGCGCGAAATCGGCGAAAATCGGCTGCGCCTTGAAATCAAACGTCTTGCGGATCTCCAGCGACACCCCCGGCTGCTCCGCCACCACGTCCGCATCCGAAATAAGCGGGTTGAACGCGCCGAAGTCAAACTGCCGCCGCGCACGAGCACGCGCCCGCACCGCCGCCGCACGAGCGCCAGCCTTCGGACGCTCCCCGGGCACGGTTGCGACGGACGACACCATCGCGCCGCCGAAGGACGGTCCTGCCTTCTCAAGGGAAAGACGCGGGAACTCGCGCGAGAGCCGCTGTTCGGTCTCGCGGCGGACGTCAAGTGCGAGCGGTGCGTCAAAATCCAGCAAGCGACAACGCTTGTGCGCTACAAGCACCATCGGGTCCACGGCTGCACCAAGCGCCGCAAGCTGTCCCACAACATGCTGCAACTGCAGGAGACCGGCGCGGTGTACAGAATCCGCCGCGAGCGACACATGGTCTTCCCCGCGCAGGATATCGTCGATCTCGCCCGCAATCGCGCCGCGCGGACCGCATTCGAGGAACACCTTGAAACCATCTGCATACATCCGACGGATCGTCTGCTCCAGACGCACCGGCGCCACCCATTGCTCGGCTGCCGCGTCGCGCGCCTTGCGTGCTTTCGGCGGCAGTGGTTCCGTGGTGCCGCAACTGTACACGGGGATGCGCGGACGGTCATCCACCCAGTTCCCCGCGAACTTGCGGAACTGCGATAGAATCTTCCCGCACCAGGGCGTGTTAAACGGACGATCCACGGCAAGACGCATTCCGCGCACCCCAGCTGCCATGAGCGTGTGCTGCACCTCATCGAGGGCGTCGGGCGCAATGGCAAGCGTAAGATGTCGCGGCGACTGGTAGAACGCAACTGCCAACTTTTCCGGAGGAAATCCGCTTAGAAGCTCCTCCGTCTGCTCGGGGTGCGGCCAGACGGTGGAAACCATCACGCACCGAGGAAGGCCTGCGTGGTCTACTGCCGTGTTCACGAGCTTGTACATGTCGCGCAGGAACGCAAGGCGGTCTTTCCGCTCGAATTTCCCAAACATCCCGCTCGCCGCGAACGCACTCAGGTCGCCGCCCGCGAAACCGGTCACGCCGTCGGGATGGATGCCAAGCGCCGCAAGTATCCGATAGAGCGCGGCGTTGGCCGAGTAAGTGGAAACCATTGCCTCGGCGTATCCGCCAGCCGTGAAAACGTCGGCGTCGTGTCGGTAGTACGGCGCCGGCGGAAACACGAACGCAGACGGCACGAACTTGCCCGCTCCTGCGCCCTTCAGCGCGGCCTCCAGCTCGTCAAACGGCATTCGGCATTCGCGGAAACGCACGGACAGGTCGCGTACCATCCCCGGATAGAACGACGGTGCGCCAGGGAACACGAACGCCAGCCGACCCGAAGAGCCCTCGCCGATCATCCGGTCGCGGAAATAGTAGGTGCCCGACTTGTCGCGCACTCGCGGAGCGTCGGCCGCAATGCGCGCCTCGGCGGAGACGAGCCGCGCGCGCAGTCCCGCCACGCTAGACGTGACCACGGCCAGCGTCGCGCCGCGTTCCGCACCGTAATCGCGCGCGCACGTGTACGCAACGTCCGTGATATCCGCTCCCGGTGCCTGTTCAAGAAAATGCACGAGACGACGAACGGATGCGAGCAGTCCCGCCGTGTCCGCCGCGCCCACCAGTACGAGCTCACTTCCAAGCGTTCCTCCCGGTACGGCACTCATGCACGGTCCTCCTTCTCCGGCTCTTCCTCAAGGACAAGCGCCGCGCGGCGTCCGCCAACGTCATTCACGAGCACTGCCGCACGGCGCGGCGACGTTGAGTCGCCCGTCACCCACGGCCGCGCCTCGTTCAGGAGGTACACGCTGCTGCCGACATTCGACAACGCCTCAATCGGGTTTTCACACGGCATCTGCGGCGGCAACACGCGACGCCGGAGCGCAAGCGCGGCCTTTAGGATCGAGGCCGCAGCCTCCGCACGAAAACAATGACCAACGTTTCCCTTCACGGAGCCGATGCCGACGAGCGGACCGCCAGGACGGTGCACGCCCCAGAGCGACTGCACTGCCTCAACTTCAGCAGCGTCATAAGAAGGAATCCCGCTGCCGTCCGCCTCGATTAGGTCGATAGACGTGAGCGGCGCGCCCGCGCGATCGGCTGCAGTAGCAAGCAACTTGGCAAGCGGCGCGGAGCCGCAAGCCACGCCTTTCACGAGCGCGTAAATACGGTCGTGCGCCGCAAGTGCATCCCCTTCGCGCTTCAACACGAAGAACGCGCCGCCTTCGCCGGGTACTGTGCCGTGTGCGTCACGCGAGAACGGCACGAGGTCGCCGTCCGTCGCGAACTGCACCTCGCCAGAGACGCCCTCAAGGAACGAACGCGAAAGCGGCGGCGTGAGTGCGCCGGCGAGCGCAACGTCCGCACGGCCGCTGCGCAGGTCGTCCATCGCGGCACGGATGGACGCTATGCCAGACAGCGCACCGCCGTCAAGCGTTGTTGCGCCGCCAGAAAACGAACACTCGCGCGCTATGCCGCTCGCGATTCGGTTGCCGGATCCTGAAAGGAAACTCGCTGGATCCGGCGCGGGCAGCGACCCCACCAGTTCCGCGCGCACTGACTGAAGGACCTCCTGCGGCGCGTTGCGGAAGAAGTGGGTGATGATGTCCATCGTCTGGTCTACGAAGAAGGTGTGCTGCAGCCAGTTCATCGTCGACGAGTTAAACGGCGGAGCGTAGCCGAAACGCACCGTACCGCGTACCGGTTCGACGGCATGCGGACGCATCCCCGCGTCCGCGAGCGCGTCAAAAGCGAGTTGCACGGCGAAGTAGCGGTCCTGGTTCTCGCCGATGCTCAACTCTCGCGGCACATCCTGCTCACGCGGAATGAAGGAGTAGAGCGAACCAAGCAGCGCACCATGCGTCGGATAGGGAGCATCGAAGAGGTTACGTCCGCCCCACGGCAGCGAAAGCTCCTCGCCGAGAGGGGCGATGCCGCTCGCGCGGTGCATGATCATCCGCCAGAACGCGCCGGGGTCCGGCGCGCATGCAAACCGGCAGCTCACGCCGACAATCGCAATCGGGGACGCATCCATCTCCGCCGCTTCCTTCCTACGACCGCACTACCCCGTCGCCGGTGACGACGTACTTATAAGTAGTCAGCTCCTCGAGACCCATTGGGCCACGAGCGTGAAGCTTATCTGTTGAAATACCGATCTCCGCGCCCATGCCGAACTCCGCACCGTCCGTGAAACGTGTGGAGACGTTGTGGTACACGGCAGCGGAATCGACGTCGCGCAAAAACTTCGCTGCGCGGGCGGCGTCGTTCGTCACGATGCAGTCGCTATGGTGCGAACCGTAGACGTTCACGTGCGCGATTGCCTCGTCCACGTCATTCACGATGCCCACATTCAAGTCGAGTGAAAGGTATTCGCGCGACCAGTCGGCATCCGCCTCGTGCAGCGTCACGCCGCGCTCCTTCGCCCATTCCTCCACTCGGGGCATGAAGGCGGGCGCGACCTTCGCGGCAACGAGCAGCGTCTCGGCGGCGTTGCAAGCACTCGGACGCTGCACCTTCGCGTTGTCGAGGATCTTGAGGGCCATGTCGAGGTCGGCGGCATCATCCACATACACGTGGCAGACGCCCTTGTAGTGCTTGAGCACTGGAATAAGGGCAGCCTCACACATCGCGCGGATGAGGCGTTCGCCGCCGCGCGGAATGGCGACGTCCACGAGACCGACGGAACGAACGAGGGCGGGTACGGCAGCGTGGTCGGTGATCGGCACGAGCTGTACGGCGTCGGCCGGCAAACCCGCCTTCGCGAGGCCCGCGCGCACGGCCTCGTTGAGAGCCGCGTTCGAGCGGAGCGCCTCCTTGCCGCCGCGCAGAATAATTGCATTGGAGGTCTTGAGACATAGGGCGGCAGTATCCACAAATACGTTCGGACGGCTCTCGAACACCACGGCCACCACACCGAAGGGTTCGCGCACCTTGCGGATGGAGATGCCACTGGGGCGGGTGCGCGTCCAGATGTCGGAGCCGACGGGGTCTTCAAGCTCTACGATGTAGCGCACACCGTCGACCATCGACTTGAAGCGTGCGGGCGTGAGCGTGAGGCGGTCGACGAGCGCGGGCGCGAGTCCGTTCGTCTGCGCGGCAGCAACATCCTCTGCGTTAGCTGCGTCGATTTGCGGCTTTGCCGCGTCGAGGGCATCCGCAATCGCGGTGAGCGCGGCGTTCTTCTGTGCGGTCGTGAACGCGCGCAGTGCGGTTGCGGCCGCGCGGGCCTTCACGCCCATTTCATGAATCTGCTCTTCTACTGTCATGTGAATCTTCCTCCTGACGGTGTTATTATACCATAATCACAGAAGTTGACGCAAGACATGAGGACCACCAAACCACATCGCAGAATTATCTTCCAAACAATGACACCGCCTTCGTGCCGCACTTGACTTCCAACATTGACGCACCCTTGGCAATCTGTTCATGGACAGCGGGAATCTCTTCCAGCCTCGCTTTCGACACACCATAAGCGAGAATTTTCTCGCGACATGCCGCGCAACATGGAATGCCCACGGCCGACTTCGGGAGCCGCATGTCGTCAAACATGAAGAAATCCTTCATCCAAACATATACATGTCCATCATCGGTTACATTAGCAGGATCGTCCACCTCCTCGCTGCAAAGCGAACAGTATATTTTCCCGAACGTCTCTATGGGCACAAAGATTCGAGCCGCAGCTACTATCTCCTCCGAACGTAATTCTTGAGCATCCTTCGTCACGCCATCTGCCACCGGGAACACGTACTCAAACTTCCAGCTGTCGGCACCACGCCGCACGATAACGATAAAAAGCCGGTGCAGCCGTCCCCCGATCTCTATCGTTCCTACGAAAGCAGCCATATCGTCCGCGTTGTGGTATTTCATAAAGAGGACGTCACGTCGACTCAGTCGCCCAAAAGAGACTTCGGTGAAATCTTCTACACCCTCCGCCTTGCTTTGGTGTGGATGGAGATGCAGTTTCCCGAACAGGACTCTTGGGAAATTCACCCAGTAGCCAAGGTCGTCATGTACATGTTCAGGTGACAGATGAAGGTGTTCAACCGATAGCCATTCATGATCACCAGAACCTGCCATGCTCGCGACGCAGTCGCGAGGTGAAACCATTTCAATTTCTGATTCCACGTTCCACCCCTTTGGCAGATAGAGATGACAGGAGAGCCGGTCAAGAACTACTTTTTGTTGCTCCCTCCACAATATTCCACGAAGTATCCCGTCCTTCCCAGCATCAAGAAACGCCAATGCACCATCCGCTTCCTTTTCATCTGATTGATGTGGTGTCTCAGGCACACGCTCAGCACATGCGCTTTGCTCTTCTGCGTCCAGAACTCCATATCGAACAAGCAGCTCACGCTCGGCAAATTCAGGATGTGCCTTAAAAAAACGCTTCCAGTCAATTGGCAACATCATAATATGATCGAACTTCCCGTCCCAATTCTTAAGCAACCTATAAACAGATGCCCCAAAACCAACTGGTGTTTCTAGCTTTGCCCCACCTGCGATCCGATCTGAAGCTGAATATGCGTACTCGCCCAACTGCTGCCAATTTCGCCATGCCGGTTCATATCCGATCTCCCTGATGACGTCACCAGATGTCGATTCAAAATTCCTTCTGGAAAACACCTTGTCCAAGCCACACGCACTCTTGATGCGTTCATTCAATTCAAGCACTTCGCCATGCGACATCTTCGGTTCGAAAATATTCTCCCACAGAAACAACACAGCAGGGACGCAAAGTCTGCACCGTTCGTCCCCCGATGAGAAGAACTGAATGATTATCACCCATTCTTCCAGAATTCTCTGCGTCACGACGTTTCTCAAGGCGCGATCTGTCAGTAAGCAATGGTCAACCCTCTCTTGATAGGCCCTGAACAGCTCGGCGGTGTCTTTGCCAGATGTCTTGCGGCATCCAAAAGCAACGATCACCGCGATCAAGGCAAGTACAAGAAAAATCCCAAAAACCGCTCCGATATTCTGCAGCGAAGACGCCGTACTTGTCGGCGAAACCGATGCTGTGGAAGACGGCGACTTGCTTCCGCTATCTGGCCTGATTACGCCAGCTTCAACAAGTATCCCATTTAGGACTTCCCTGCTCGGCTTGTTCGTTGAATTGAATCCGCGTTCCGCCATCAATCTTCGCGCTAGTTCCATTCTTTCGTGCAGGGGAAGCCTGTACGGAGATTTCTCCCACTTTTCCCTATCCGCAAGTAATTCCTGCTTTAAGGCATTTGCAGCAGACTCAACGTCTCCCCCATGCTCGGCGAGGCGGTGTGCCCACGTACAACGGCGAATCTCTCCCTCCCATGCCCTCAAGAGTGCCTCATTCTGCAATGCTCTTGAACGCACTTCGCCCTCTCTCACCTGGCCAACTACCCCTATGTAGAAAAATCGCCCGTCAACATTAAGATACCGTTTCGACAGCAAGCCCGTACCGTCCATTCCTATGAGCTGGTGATAATTGTCTATTTTGACATGAACCGAAACCGCGTTGCTCGAAACATTGCCAACACCATCTAAGCAGGTGAAAACGGGTTTCGCATGTTTCCTGTTAACAAACACTGACACGTCACTGCTCATTATGCGTTTCACGCGCTCGCGAAACTCCCGATTATCAATCAGATGCGGATTGTCATCACAGAACGAACGAACCGCTATGGTGTTCGAATAAATCCGATCTAGAAGTTCCCACGAAGCTAACGTCTCGAAAATTTCGTGTGTAGGTATCAGACCACGTTGCGGATCGTACCAACTACCCAAAGAATTACTCTCCCTCTTTGACCTTGCAGGGTCTGGCACCCATATCTTAGGCAGCAGTTCCCTTTCACCAGACATCGCCCCCGAAACATTCGCCGCCTTTATTGTGCCAGCAAATAACGCCAAAAACACCACGAGGCCAAGCTCAAAGTTTTCCACAAACAGATTTATACGACTCATAAATCTTCTCCTTTGAGTTTCTTCCCATGCGCTCTCTGTACGTGCCTCTTCAATGCAAAAGCACCCACAAAAGCACAAAGACTCCGAAATACGCCAGTACATACCACAAACATCCCGCCTTTGAAGAGCTGCCCTTCCTTGTTTCAACCGTCTTCTCCTGCTCTGTATTTGAGTCTCGCCTTACGGCCGCCGACTTCATCTTGACATATTCCTCAATGCCGCCAAAGCACCTCCACGCCATCGTCCATAATTCGCAGGAGATTGATTTGCAAGGTTTCATGAAACTCACGATAAGCCATCCCTTGGGAAGTTCGTATGGATTATCAATGGACGCGCCAACGTGAAACTTACCGTCATCCTCGGAGAACCAGGTCTGAATGTAGTTATACCTGCTCGACCACTGGTTGCATAAATCGAACGCCTTGGGCCACATTTCCTTGGGTATGCATCTTGACAAACTCCCCGCAAACTCAAGTCTTTGAACGTTGCCGTCTTCCAGCAACCGGACAGTCATTTGAAACCCGGATCCGGGATCGTCGCCAAGCACACGCCCGTTAATTACATATCCATCTTCAATCTCTTGGTGCGGGAATTCGACTCCGCTAAGTGTTATCATGCAGTCAAGATCGACTTTCGTGAATCTTTCCATGATTATCTCCCTGTTTAACTTTTGGCTTTAGATACGTCTCTGACGCATTGACGTCAGTTAAATGCGGGCAAACTTCTTGCATATCAGCATAAACGCCGTAGTCACTGCCGTGAAATATGGCTTCAGCCAATGCTCTACGAGCCATCCATCGGGCAGCATGCCAGGATCTTCTATACCCTTCTTCACGTAAAAAAAACCGCTGGTTGAGAACGAAGATGAAACCCCGGGATGGACAAGCGTTGGCAACTGGCTGCAGAATCTGACAGCGTCTGGACGCTGTTCCTCCTTCAGATTAAGCGGATATGGCTTGTCGGGAAAACGCGGAGCAAAGCAAATGATCTCCAGTTGTTGGTGGTTGCCATAGTCCGTGTCCTGCAAGTGGAACAACACGACCGCGTCAATCGCCTTTGGCGTGTTCTCTTCCGATTCGGATTCAAGTTGAATTTTGGAAGTGTCGATCTGCAGACTGAGCTGGACGTACAAATCTCCATTATTGTCTTTGCCCGGCGACTTCCCCAGAAATCCACCTATCAAAGCACACAGTTTCTCTTGTGTCATTTTAGTCATTTTTCATACCTCACTTTTTCGTTTGCCCCTAAAAGACAGCACTGACATTGTATCAAATGCGAACATCTTGCGCAAGCGGGTATTGCCTGCAAGTGGGCCACCAAACCACCTAACTCAAAAAAAAAGAGCCGGCGGCGCCCTACTCTCCCGCGGGCGAGTCCCGCAGTACCCTCGGCGAAGAGGCCCTTGACTTCCGTGTTCGGAATGGGAACGGGTATGACAGCCGGGAAGGAGCGTGAGGCGGTCCACGAGCGCGGGCGCGAGGCCATTAGCCTGTGCTGCGGCAACGTCCTCTGCGTTGGCTGCGTCGATTTGCGGTTTTGCCGCGTCAAGCGCATCAGCGATCGCGGTGAGTGCGGCGTTCTTCTGCGCTGTCGTGAACGCGCGCAGTGCCGTTGCTGCGGCGCGGGCCTTCACGCCCATTTCATGGATTTGTTCTTCTACGGTCATTGCGGTATTCCTCCGGACGGCACTATTATACCACAATTACAGGAGGCAGTTGCAAAACCCCCGCGATTTTGGTAGGGCGGCATGACCCAATGCCGCTGCGGCGCGATGAGGCCATCGCGCCCTCCCGGGCTTTGCAACTGCTTCTCACGCAAAGTCCGCAAAGTGCGCAAACCGTCGGCGAAAGCGGCAAGAGCGCCGCTTTCCCGAAGGAGAGCCTTCAGGCAGCAGTTTTTGGGAAGATGCAGTTGAGTGACCGGTTACGGGAGGGCCGAGCTTGTCGCAGCCGAATCGTAGAACGGGTGTCCCGCCCGTTCACCGTCCCTACTCCACCGTCACCGCAAAACCCGCGCCGCCCGGACCCGTCGCGCTGCCCTGCCCCTTCCCGTCCACGACCACGCCGACCACCCTGACGGTGAACTTCTTCAACTTACCATCCTGGACCGCGTAGATCTTGAACGCCCCCTTGAAGATGCCGGTCTTCGGCGTGTACGCGAGCTTCATCTCACCGATCGGGCTCTTGAACGCCACCGCCACGGGAGGGACGCGCTCCTGCGCGTCCAACGCCACCCTCACGCCCTTTGCCATGACCTTCTTCGCCTTGCCGTCATCCAGCAACGTCGCCGTGCCGGAAATCTTCACGTAGCCCTTCTTGTCGGCCTTGCCCACCTTCACCTGGATCGTGCCCGCAAGTGCGCCGCCCTTGTACAGGGCGCCGTTGGCCACCTGCGCCTTGGCGTAGTTCGAGGAAATCGTGCCAGCGTAAACGGGCCCGTTCACGACCACATCAGTCGTTGAGCCTTGAACAGGATTCTCGCCGCCGCCGGTTCCTGATGCATGGCTTCGCCAAGCGCGGCCATGCATTGCATAAAGCGATTATCTGTAATCATAACTCCGTGAGCAATCGCGCGGAATTCTATCACATTTCCCATGCAGAAGGAATACCGTCTCAAGGCCAGATGACCTGGAAGTCGTCGCCGGCGGCGGGAAGATCGGCTTCGAGACGCGCGATGAGCGGTTCCCAGTCCTCGCCGGAATCGATGACCTCGCCGTCAGTGCCGACAATGGAATAACTCGCTCCGACCTCGTCGGCCGTCACGGAAAGCGTCGTCTCGCCGTCGTGAAGCAGCGCACCGCTGGACGACGTCGCGAGCAGCAGGATGGCGAGACGGATCGCCGCGCCGATCCGTGCGGCATCCAGCTTCTGCTCCTCCTCCTCGGACAACACCCGCGCATACGGCAGGTTGTATTCAATCTCCAGCCCGTCCGACTGCCACGAAAAGGCGAAGTAGCGGCTCTGGAGCCCATGCCCTTCCACGAACATCTCGAGCCCATCGTCCGATTCAAGCTCCGCTAGCGCGGCCTTGAGTTCATTGATCGTTTCCTCTTGTTTTGTACTTTCCATTCTCCACCTCTCGTTCTTGTCGTTCTGAGACGTCTTTCTCTCAAAGGTATTAGAGTGCAAACAGGTCGTCAAGCGTTGCAAACGACTGGACCTTTCCCGAATAGGCGTTCGGCTTGACGCCAAAGGACGTGACCATGGTCAAGTGAACGGCCTTGCGCGTCTTCGTGGCCTCCTTGAATTCGGCCCGCTTGTTCATCAGCGCGGCATCGTCCATCGCCGTCATCGCGTACGGCCCCGCCCAGTACTTCATCTCGCAGATGTTGATGATTCCATCCCTGCGGTCGATCAGCAGGTCGATCTGCGCATTCGCGTTTCGCCAAGAATGGACGTTCGTCAAGACGCCGCTGATGCCGAGCGCATGCTTGATGCCGTCGATGTGCTGCAGGCAAAGTCGTTCGAACGCAAGCCCCGCCCACGTCGAATGCACGCGGGTGTCCGCCATCGCGGACCAGTAATGCGGGTCGTTGGCCTTGTTGGACTCCATGAACCTGAAATAGAACAGCGTGAAGTTGTCGATGAGCTGGAAGACGGCCCCCTTCGTCTTCTTGCCGATTTCCGTGAACTTGCGGATGAACCCGCATTGCTCCAGAACCTTCAGATACCGGCTCAACGCCCCGCCGTTTTCGAGACCGGCCACATCCGCGACCTCTTCCCGCGTCATGCCGCACTTCTTCTTGGCCATCGCGGTGACGATGGCGAGGTACGGCTCGGGATGCTCGAAGAGCGACGCGTAAAGCTCGTCAAACTCGTCCTCGAGCTTTTCGCTGCCGGAAAAGAACATCTCGTCGATGTTCTGCGCAACGCTCTTGCCGCGCTCGAGGTAGCGCCAGTACATCGGGACGCCACCAAGAATCATGTAGCATTCCGCCAGCTGGTCGCGCGTGTAGGCCAGGCCCCGCGACTGGGCGTACTCTTCGCACTCCCTCAACGTGAACGGGTCGAGCCGAATCCGATACGTCACGCGGTTGTGCAGCCCGTCACGGTTATGCACGATCTTTTCCAGCACCCACGACGTCGCCGACCCGCAAGCAATAAGAAGAATGTCCTTCCTTGCCGACGCCCAGCCGTTCCAGAAGTTCTCCACGGCGGAAATGAAATTTCGATCCGACCGCCCCATCCACGGAATTTCGTCGATGAATACGACCTTGCGCTCCGCGGCGCTCGCCTTGATGACGGTCTTCAGGTTGTCAAATGCGTCGAACCAGTCCTTCAGCTCCGGACAACTCGGATGCCCCTGTTCAATCATCGACTGCCTGAAACGGGACAACTGTATCTGACGCGATCCGTTCTTGACCCCGGTATGCTGAAAGGTGAAACTTTGATCGAACGTCTCGCGGACCAGAAATGTCTTTCCAACCCGGCGACGTCCATAAACGGCGACGAATTCCGAATCCTCGGATGCGAACGCCTCTAATAGCCGACTCCGCTCTTTTTGACGTCCAATCATCTGGCAACTCCAATCTCAAATGAAATGAACTGCCTAAATTGTATCACACCATGTTGGATTTAGTCAACAACCATTTTCTTTTATGACAAAACGCGCGGCGAACAGTAAATAATCGCACTTACACTACTCGGCTTACTAAATCTCATGTTTTTATTTACTTTTAGTAAGACGGCAGCAAAAGTCACACTTGCATGATGTGGAAATTTCCCGGTCCATGCGTATCACAACCGTCGAATGGCTTTTCGGCGGGTGTGCCCGGTGAATCGACGGAGGGTCGGTAGTCCGTGATCATGCGGCTCCAGGTGAGCGCCGTCTCGATGAACGGCTCGAGAGCGCCCATGACATTGTTTGCGAGATCGTCGCCCGGCAAGTATCGCTGGAGTATTACGCGCCCGGAGGCGGCGTCGAGCGCGAGCGTCGAGCCGACCGTGCCGGAAAACATGTTGTTGGCCTCGAGCATGGTCTGGAAAAGCTTTTCGCGCCCTTCCGGCGGCACTTCGCCGAGATCGGCTGATATCAGCACGAGGTTGCGTTCACCCGTATTCTGCAAGAGGATCTGCACTTTTGTACCGCCGTCGTCGCTCACGACTTCGAACACGGTGGTGTCCTGCACAACTTTCAGCTCCAAGCTGAAAGCTTGTCCAAGAACAGCTACGATGTCTTCAAAACTCATGGTGTATCCTCTTTGCGATGTCATACCCTAATGCGATGGATGTCTCCGGCAGACGCGTCGTCGGACGGGGGCGGAGTTTCTGGGGGCGCATGGCGCTCGTTGTCGAGGCGGTCAGAGAGTCGCGACGCGAATGAGACGAATTTCATGAACGAGTCGGGGAATTCCACCGCGACGAGCCGTGAGCAGGGATAGACCGCGAAAGCCGCGATGAAGCCCGTCTCGGGATCGCGTCCGACCGCCGGGAGCCCTTCATGCATCATTCCGAAGCCGAGATCCAGCAGATCGGTCATCAGCTTTCGCGACGGCGCCTCCGGCAGGTCGTCCGCCACAAGCGCCGAGACGACGAGCCTGTCCAGCTCGTCGTCATTTGTTATCGTAAACGGCTGCCCGCCGACGTTGAAACTGCAGGAACCGTCGTTGAACTCGAGCGGCAGCCCAAGGTGCGCGGAGAGCGCACCGAGGGCGTCTTCACAGGTGCCGGCCACTATGCCACCTCCTTCGCCTTGTCGCGGATGAACTCCTTGGACTCGGTCTTTGCGTAGTGCCTGATGCAGTTCAGGAGGAATTTCATGTCGTCGTGCAGATTGATTTCGTCAAGACCGGCTGGCCGGTGGGAGACGTCGTAGACCACTTTGTCCGTGAAGAGGCGTCCGTTGGTCATCAGGCGGTTGAGGTTCTCCCTACAGGCTCTGACGCTCTTATTGTTGGGATCGTTTGGCGGTTGGATGCGGTCAATCATCGTGCGAAGCGTCGTCGCGATGAGCTGCTGCGCCTTTTTGACGTCCACGGTCTTGTTGCGGTAAACGAGCTTCATCATCTGGGCGCAGCGGGCCGCCTTGTTGTCGATGTCCGCGAGCATGGTCTCTTTGGGGGCCAGGATGTTCTCGACCCGGCGGGCGACAAGGTTGGCGAGGCGGGTAGCATCGGAGAGCTGGTCGGCGTAGGAGCCGTCGGCCACGTTGTTCACGAACATGGCAAACTTCTTGCTGGTCTCGTCGTCGCTGTTCGCCACCAGCTTGGTCACGTCGCCCAGCCCCTTGCGGACGGCGTTCTCGAACTCCGCGTCGGAGACGTCTGGCTTGACGCGCATCAGGGTCTTGACGGCATCGGCGAGCTTCTTCACCTGGGCGTCGTCGTCCTTTATCTCCCTGGCGAAATCGAGCACGCCCTTTGCGTGAAAGTCCATGCGGTTCCCCGGCTCGAGGCCGGACGTCACGCGCGTCTCGTTCTTGACGCGGCCCAAGAGGACGGCGTCCTCCTTGTACATCTCGACGAACTTGTCGAAGTCCCGGTCGATGTCGTAGGCCGAGACGGGCTTCAGGATGGGCTTGTTGTTCTTGTCAACAAGGGTCGTGACCGTCCAGACTCCGTCGTCGCCCTTGGATATCTGCGTGACGGGGCGTTTGGCGCCGGCGAGGTTTTCGTAAAGGGCGAACTTGCCGTCGGTCTTGATCTTCTCGAGGACAAGCGGTTCGATTTCTTCGGCCTTCTGCTGGAGAATGCGCTCGACCTTGGTGTCGATGCGGGCCTTGATGAGCTCCTCGCTCGTGCCGGGCTCCTTCTGGCACTGGGCGCGGATCTCGGCCTCGCAGGACTTGCGCGCCTCTTCGCGGAACGGCGCCTTCACCTCGTCCGCGAGGGCGTTGAACTCGGCCGCCGCGCAGAATGCCAGGTCGTTCGTCGTGTCGGAGCGGGACACCTTCGATATGCCGGCCGCGTTCTGGAGCCATGTCTGGACATTGTCGTTCTTTGCCTCGACGCAAGTGCCGTCGAAGGCGTCGAGGAACTCGAACAGTTCGGTATTCTTGTCCTTCATCCCGTTGACGGCCTCGAAAAATCCGTTGATTATGGCGTCGAGCATATTCAGGATGTATTGCTTGATTTCCGTCTCCGACTTGCCCGGGCAGTTATCATCAGGGTGCGTCTTGAACCCGAACCGGGTGAGCAGTATATCGGCGGCCTCCGTACCCGTCGCGACGGACATGAGCTCGTTGCGCACTGCTGCGAGTTCGCCGATCTGCCCGAGGCGCTGGGCGTATCTTGCGAGGTTCTTCGGCATATTCTCGGAGTCGTAGCCGAGATGCATGATGTCGTGATCGTTCAGTTCGATGTTCGAATGTGGCATCGCGTACGCCATGAGCAGCTCCTTCGAACAGTTCAGCTGGTTCTCGTCAAGCCTCTCGCGCGCGTCGCAGATGATGTCGAAACATTTGTCCACGGTGTCCCGGATGGCCGCGACATTGGTGTTCACCTTGAATCCGGCGGCCTTTGCGTCGTCCATCCCTTTGGCCCAGTTGTCGTACTGGGTCTGGAGGTTTTCCTTGAAACGGCGCATCGTCTTGCCGCGGAAGAGGTTCGTGAACCAGTTTCCACTCGAGAAGCGAGCGTTGACGCGTCCGTTTTCGAACGACACGTCGAAGACGTTGTCGTTGACGCCGATCTCCCCCTTGGCCGGAGCGTCGCCGCCTCTGCCGAGAAAAACCTGCGTGAACGACACATCCGCAATATGATCTACCAATACTGCCATTGTTTTGTCTCCTTGTTTTGCTTGATTCGTTTTCAACCTGTATACACGCCGGGGCGCGAAAGGTTACATCGCCACGGTCATCTCAGAGCCTTTCGTTCAGCTGGCGTGATTACACCTTCTTTGACCTGCTTGTCGAGGTAGCTCTTGAGCGCGGCCTCGGACTTCGCGCAAAAGGCCTCGCTCTCCTCCTTCGTGCAAAGCCCCTTCTCCGCCCGCTTGCGCGAACGCGCCATCGCCTTCTCCGCCCCGGCGATCGCCCGCTTCACGGCAACCGGCACGCGCGGCTTGCCGAAGTCCGCCGCGATCCGCCGCTGCTCCGATTCGGGGAAGATGGAGAGAGGGTAAGTGGTGGTTAGTTGGTAGTTGGTAGTTGGTGGTTGGTCGACGCAGGTGGGGCGAGGCGTCCCGCCGAGCCGCCCCGGAGAGCCGCCATCCGACAGCACGACATGCGTCGCAGTGAGCTTGACGGGCCATCCCGAAACCACGTTCCCCGCATGGTTCGTATAGCCCGGCTCCGCGCGCGCAACGAGGGCTAACATCAAAACGCAAAGGAGGCTCTTGAGAATGTTGCCAATGTGGAAATGTTGCCAATTCCAATTCCCAACTCCCAATTGGGCATTGGCAACATTGGCAACTGGCAACATTGGCAACACTGGCAACATTGGCGGACCTCCTCAATTCATCAACAACTTCTCGGCCGGAACGATGAAATCGAAGTAGCCATCTGCGGGGACACCTTCCGAAAGCTCACCCGCATAGACTAGTGCCGTCCGGATCGAAAGGCCGGAGGACACTTTGAGCCGACGGACCTTCTCACGAACTTCGTCTATCACGCTCCTGTCGACTCTCTTTCGTCGTTTGATCTCAACGACCAAGGCCGTGCTGGCCGTCTGAATCAGCAAGTCGATCTGGCAGTTCTCCCCTGCGGCGTTTTTCCGCTGATACGGCGCGGCCGACAAAACCAGAGTCCGTCCGAGTCCCAGATGGGGAAAGAGCTCCTTGACGTGATTCAGCACCAGCGTTTCGAATTGAAGCCCCAACCAGGCATTCCAGCCGACAAGCTGTTCAACTGACGAAAACTTGAAGAGGTTCCGCTGAATGGCCTCGCGCCTCGGTTCCACATAATGCAGGTAGAACCGTGTATAGGCGTCGCGAATGCGGTAGCGTTCGATTCGGAACGGCTCTCCGGTTTCAGGATTCAACCCGGCATCACCGGACACAAACCCCGCATATTCCAGTTCCTTCAGTATTCGGGAAAGCCTTCCATTTGCGGTTTTCTTGTCGGCCGCCGCAAGTTCCGACATTGAAAGCGGCTTTTCGGAAAGCGCCCGGAGAACCTTCCCCCTACTTTGCGAGGTTCGCCCGAACACCTCGCTGAAAGTCGCATCAAACTCCCGAAACAGAAGGCCGTCAGGCGAAAAGCACATCCGGCTGATGTTCTCGGCGACGGAATATCCGGGCTGGATTTCCTCGACATACCGCGGAACACCCCCCGTCACCGCAAGGAAGTCGAGCTTCTCCAACGTCGAGAGGCGTTCGCCTGCGGCACCCCAACACGACACGCATTCGGGCAGCGACAGCTCGGACACCTCGACGTCGAGCGAATTCCGTCCGACGAAACCCGTCGAGTTCAGGATGTTGTCGGCGATCCAGGACGAGACCGAACCGCAAAGAACGACGATCAGTTTTTCGTGCTTGCGCCAGAACTTGTCCCAAGCTCCCTTCAGGAATCCGGCGAAATCGGGATTGCGCGACCCCATCCACGATATCTCGTCAAGGAGGATAACCGTCCGCCCTTGATTCGAAACGGCCTCGTCAAGCATCTTGAACGCCGCCGTCCATGACTGCGGTGCAACTCGGCGACATCCCGTCTGGTCGGAAAGAACCTGGCAGAAATGGCGCCGCTGACGCCGATCCGTCATTCCCTTGCAAGGCGGCAGCCCCTCGATCTCGATGAAATGGTCGGCCGTGCGCGCCGCGAACTCCTCGATAAGCGTTGACTTGCCGATACGTCGGCGTCCACGGCAGGTCACCAGCGATGCCGTGGACTTGTTCCACAGCATCTCAAGCGAATCGAGATATTCTTTTCGTCCGATGAACATTGTAATCCTACCATGTCGTTGACGACAAGTAGTCTATCATTTCCCACCGGAGACGTCAACTTTCATGTCTACTATTTCATCTTTCCAGCGATAGTAGCACACAAACTCGCGCCTAGACGCTCATGAAGCCGGGGCCGTTCCCGCCGAACTTCATAAACTGGGCCGCTTCCTCGTCGCGGACGGCGGCCTCTTCCGCGGCTGGACGGAAGTTCTCCACCGTCTCGCGCCATTCCTCGGCCTTGCTGACGAACTCGTCCAGGCACTTGCAGAATTCCTTTATCTCCAGGTCCTTGAACGGAAGGCCGCCAATCAGCGCGATCTCGCCGGTGTCCGGCAGTTTCGACAAGGCGATGCCCTGCGTCCCGTACACCTGCGTATTCGCCTCCAGAAGCATCTCGTAGAATGCCTCGCGCTTCTCAGGCGGCGGTTCGCCGATGACGGCGACGCCAACCACGGCCTCTCCGCCGGGCGACTCCGTGAATTCCATCGGGATGTCGTCGATAGTCATGGAGCAGATGCCGTCCTTGACCTCGATTCCCTCGATTCCCAGTGTTTCCGCAAAGGCGGACATCAGTTCTTTCAGTTCCATGGTTGTTTCCTCATATTGCTACATTCATCAGATTGCCTACGGATTGATCTGGGCGTCATAAAGCTCGGACCCGTACACCTCTTCGACGTGCTTCACGATGATATCCGTTATCTTTCTGAAGCTCGCGTCCTCGACCGGACGCTCCGAGAAACTGGTCGAGTCGTACCCCGGTGGCTGTCCGAGCACCGTGTGGAGCGTGGTCCACGTGTCCTCGTGGAACGACAGGCCGAGCGAACGGGCAACACGATGCTGTATCACATTGCAGGTCTGTGGCGCAATCGTGTACCCCTTGGGGAAGTCGCCGTCGTTCAGCTGCATCATTGCAGAATACATCTGCTGCCCATTGTCGGATTTCATCGCCGCCTTGAAGCCGGCGAGCGCCTTGTCGTCGCAGCGCGCAAAGACGAGTCCCGCGATAAAGCTGTTCACGCCGGCGGCCTCGTCCCCGCCGCCCTCGTGGAAGTTTTCCAGGATCTGCGACTCCCGGCATAGTTTGTTCACCGTACGGTCCAGCTTGCACATCGCTTCGAAGATATCCTCTGGAGAAGACGATTCCGAAAGGCCCTGGAATCCGCTTACGTCCTCCCTGGCCGCCATTTCGCACAGCCGCGTGATCGTTCCGCTCTTCAGCGCGCCGCCGTTGAACAGCACCAAATGCTTCAATCCGGTCTGGAAAAGGCGCGGATCGCCCTTGGCCGCCGTGCGAAGCTCGTCCAGATTTTCCTTTACCCGCTGAAGCCGCACGGCGATCTCGTCAGGCGAGCGGACTTCGTTTCTGAAATCCCGCGCGAAGCCTTTGACGACCTGGTAATTGTCCATTTTCAGCAAATCCATCAGATCGCGGTCGTCCGCCGCTGACGCAACGATCA
>CACWIW010000123.1 GCA_902761035.1 uncultured bacterium
CCAGTTGGCGAGCTCCATGGAATCGAACGTCATGCCGAGGGAGACGGGGTTCACCACCGTCTCGGCGTTCTGATGGAATCTGTAGCCGTCGTACCACTTAACGATATCGGCGAACGCGCCGTCGGCATCTTTGCCCAGCTGCTCTCCGAGGGCGGCAAGGGACAGGGGAAAGTTCTTGCGCACTTCATTGTGCGTGTAGCCGAAGAGCGTCGCGACGGCCGCGTTGAGCGTGTAGTCCTTGAGGTTGTTGAGATCGGAGAATATCGACACCTTCGAGAACTTGCTCACGCCCGTGATGAAGAGGAACCGCTGCTTGCCCTCCAGCGTCTTCAGCACGGAATAGAATGCCTTGAGAGCGTCCTTGAACTCCGTCACCTGCGGCGTCATCAGGTGCCCCAGAAGCGGCTTGTCGTATTCGTCGATGAGAATGACCACCTGGCCTCCGCCATTTGAGGCATCTGCATTGGAACCATGCTCCTCCGCAACCTTGCGCTGTTCCTCTAACGCCAGGTCATAGAGATCGTTGATGAGGTTCTTGAACGCAATCGCCGGGTTTTCGTCATCCCTGAACTCAACGCCGTTACGCTTGGCCTCGTCCTTGATCATATCGCGCCAGAACCTCTTGAGTTCCGGCACGGTCGTGGTCTGGGCGCTGCCCATGTCGAGGTGGATGACGGGCCATTTCTTCGACCAGTCCCATTCCGGCTCGATGGCCAGCCCTTTAAACAGTTCACGTTTCCCCTCGAAAAGGCACTTGAGCGTGGAGACGGCGAGCGACTTGCCGAACCTACGCGGGCGCGCGATGAAAAACTGCGAGCCACGCGACAGGTCGGCGAGTTCCTTTAGAATCGCCGTCTTGTCAACGTACGTGAAGCCTCCACTGCGGAGCTTCTCTAAGGTATAAGTGTCTGTGGCCGCTTTTTCCATGCCGCAGAGTATAGCATTTCATGCGTATTTCGGCAATAGCCGAGTGTCGTTATGAGGCCGATGCGCGAATTTGCACATTTTACGCTTGCTTTTCGCCGCGAAAAAGGGCATAATATACGCTCAATTTTCGCTCCAAGAAAGATGAGGTCAAAAAATGGGTACAGGTCGTACACTCCGTAAAGAATCGCATGTCCGTCCGTGCAAGACGCCGGCCGGCAAGGCTCGCCGCGCGAACGCGCAGCGTCGCCGTCTGGTCAAATTCGGCCTTGGCGAGGAAGAAGTCAAGCTGATGGGCGACGAGGCCGTGCGCGTGCTCGTGCAGCGTCCGACGGTCGTGAAGAAGCTCGTCGCCAAGAAGGCTGCGGCCAAGTAAGCGGCACGCCATGACGGTCGTATCCTGTTCGGTCGACGAACGGTACGTGAATCCCCTCTTCGAGGTTTTCGACGGAGGGGATTTCGTTTTGACCTCGTACCGCGACGTGGAGGAGTCCTCCGCGACGATGCAGATTTTCCTGCCGGACCCCGCAGACGCACCCCGCGCGGCGGCGGCGCTGGCGGCGGCGGGCCGCATCGTGGGCCTCGAACTCGTGCCCGAGACGGGCACGATCCCCGACGAGGACTGGAAGCTCTCCTACCGCAAGCACTTCAAGACCGAGGTGATTTCCCCGCGTCTCGTGGTGCGCCCGCCGTGGGAGGCGGTCACGCCGGCGCCCGGACAGAAGGTCCTCACCCTCGACCCCGGCATCGCGTTCGGCACGGGACAGCACCCCACCACGCGCGCGTGCCTGGACGCGATCGACGCGCTGGCGGTGGAGGGGACGGACCGTTCCTTCCTCGACGTGGGCTGCGGCTCGGGCATCCTTTCCATCGCGGCGGCGCTCGAGGGGTTCCGCGACGTACACGGTTTTGATAACGATCCCGACGCCGTCCGCAACGCGAACGAGAACGCGGAGGCGAACGGCCTCGGCGCGCTCTTTTCGGACGGCGACCTCTCCGTGTCCGGCACGGCCGCGCCGGCTGACGTGGTGGCGGCGAACGTGCTCGCCCCGGTGCTCGTACGCTTCGCGCGTGAGGTCGGCGCGCTCGTGAACACGGGCGGACGCCTCATCCTGAGCGGCATCCTCGACGAGCAGTACGACGAAGTGCGCGCGGCCTACGCGGCGCTCGGCTTCACGGAACTCTCCAACCGCCTTATCGGCGAATGGCGAACGGGTCTTTTTGAAAAATGAACCGCATTTGTGTGTCAATTTTCTGCGTTTCGTGCGCATGGGCGGCGCTTGCGGCACCGTCCGCGCCGCGCCATTTCATTTCGCCGCGCCACTCGCAGGTGACGATGAAGGGCGACTGGTATCCGGAGCTGTTCGGCGGAGGCGTCGGACGCTACCACTGGATGTCGGAGAAGAAAGGCGAGTCGGTCGTGTTCGCGTTCGAGGGGACGTCCGTCGCGCTCGCCACGCGCACCGGTGCGCGCACCGTGTGGATACACGCCACGCACACGAACTCCCTCGCGCGGCTGGGGAACCTCGCCGTGCGTCTGGACGGCAAGCCGCTCAAAACGGTCAGCCTCGCCGGGGCGGCCGAGGAGGCGTCCCGGCGTCCGGAGCACACCGCGTCCACCCAGATCGCGCTCGCCTCCGGGCTGGCGGACGCCCGCCACGTGCTGGAGCTCGTCAACGACGGCGGGGGCGACGTGGACGTGGCGGGCTTTTGGGTGGACAGGCCCCAGAAAGGCGCCGAACCCGATTTCTCGCGCGAGTCGCCGAAGCTCGCCGCCGAGATCAAGACGCTTCCGCCCATCCTCTTCGTCGAGGGCGCGCCGATCCGCACGGTCGCCGGTCCCGTGCTCGTGGGACACTCCGCGTACCCCGAGGGGGACGCCTGGGGCACGGCGATCAAGGTGTTCGACCCGGTGCATCCCGACGCGCCGCCGCGGACGGTGTTCGCAGACGCAGGTGCGGCGATCCTCGACCTCGCGCTTTCGCCTGACGCCCGGACCATCTGGTTCTCCATGCGCCGCCGCGGGTCGCCCTGCTGGCACATCTACCGGATCGGGGCTGACGGCACGGGGCTCACGGCCCTCACCGACGGTCCGTTCCACGACACCTCGCCCGCCCCGCTTGCAGACGGTCGGATCGCCTTCATCTCCACGCGCGAGCCCCTCACGCATCTTGTCTGCGCCACGGGTCCGTCCAGCCGCGTACACGTGATGGACGCGGACGGCTCGAACGTGAAGATGATCTCCTCGAACACGCTCGCCGACTTCTTCCTCACCGCCCGGAGCGACGGGCGGCTCATGTACACGCGCTGGGAGTACGTGGACTGGAACATCATGTCGCGCCAGTCGCTCTGGACCCAGTATCCCGACGGACGCCACCTGGAGCTGTTCTTCGGCAACCTGCTTGACGACCCGCCGGACCTCCTGCAGGCGCGCGAGGTGCCCGACGTCCCCGGCGCGGCGGTGTGTACCTTTTCGCCCCACCACGGCTCGCCCTACGGCGCGATCGGCGTGGTGCGTGCGGACAAGGGTCCGGAGGGCCGTCGCGGCGAGGCCGTGCGCTGGCTCACGCCGGAGTTCCCGTCCATCATGGACCACAACCACCTGTGGTCCTACTGCTGGCCCTATCCGCTCGGCGGCGGACGCTACCTCTGCTCCTACGGCGGCGGGGGCGTGAAGCGCTACCGTCTGACGCTGATCGACGAGGACGGCAACTGCGCGACCGTGTACGACCCCGGGAAGGCGGGCGCGTTCTGCGCCACGCCGCTCGTGCGCCGTCCCGCGCCGAAGACGATGGCCGCGTTCACGCCCGAGCGGGTGAAGCGCGTCGCCGTGCCCGCCGCGCCGCCCGGGCAGCCCGTGTCCGAGGAGGTGGGCGTGGGTTACCTCTACGTGACGGACGTGATGCGCGGCTACGCCGAGGGGGTGTCGCGGAAGGACGTGAAGGCCGTCCGCATCATGGAACAGCTTCCGAAGACGGTCGAGCTCAGCGGCCTGCGCGCCTACGACCAGAGTCCGCTCATGAGCGTGGGCACCTACTACGCCAAGCGCATCTGGGGCTACGCGCCGGTGGAGCAGGACGGCAGCGCCTACTTCGAGGTGCCCGCGCTGAAGGAGATCTACCTGCAGCTCGTGGACGGCGAGGGGCGCGAGATCCTGCGCATGACGAGCGCGCTCAACGTGATGCCCGGCGAGCGGCGCGGCTGCGCCGGATGCCACGAGGGGCGCATGACGGCGAGCGGTCCGTTCTCCGGCACGGCCTCTCGCCGCGCGCCCACGCCGCTTGCGCCGCCGGACGCCCTGCGCGCCGGCGTGATCGACTACATGCGCGACATCCAGCCCATCTGGAACGCCCGCTGCGTGCGCTGCCACGGCGGCGCCGCGCCCGCGAAGGGCCTTTCGCTCGAGGACGGGCGCACGCGCTTCTTCTGCCGCAGCTACGACGGACTGAACGAGCGCGCGCGGAGCGACCGCACGAGCTACCTCTCCTACGGCGGCGCTCCCGGCGCGGGGAAGGTCAAGCCCATTATCCACTCGTTCCTCCTCAACTACGGTTTCGCGGACGTCCTCCAGCCGCGCCAGACCGGCTCGTACGCAAGCCGTCTGCCGGACTACCTCGAAAAGGCGCACTGCGGGGTCGACCTCACGCCGGAGGAGAAGCGGCGCGTGTACGAGTGGATCGACGCGATGGTGCCGTACTACACCACCACCGACTGCGCGCACCTCAACGCGCGCGGGAAGCGCGACCGGTGGGGGACGCCCGACACGGACAGGATCGCCCCCTGGGCCGAGAAGTACGCCCGGTACTTCGCCCGCTCGTGCGCGTCGTGCCACGGCAAGCTCGCGCCGGAGCGCGTGGGCATCTTGGGCGACCGTCGGTGGGAGTGGGTGGACCTCACGCGTCCGGAGACGAGTCCGGCCCTCGTCGCGCACCTCGCCAAGGCCTGCGGCGGACGCGGCCTCGACTCGCGCGGCGAGTTCGCCTTCGCGGGGCGCGGGGACCCGCTCTGGCAGGAGCTGCGGGCGATTCTCCGCGAGGGCGCGGCGTACTCCGCGCAGACGCCGGAACCCGACCAGGCGGGGTTCGTGCCGCGTTCGCGCGGCCGCCTCGAGTATGTCAACAAACTCCGCAAGTAGAATTTCGCGCTTGTCGGCGCGCCCGGAGTTTGCTATTCTTTACGGAACCAGAAAGGACCAGAGTATGCAGACACCTGAAGAATTCCTCGAATCCAACGGCCTGGCGACGCGTTCGCTCGACCGCGCGGGCCTCATTGCGGCCTTCCAGAAAGAGATGGAGGCCGGCCTCGCCGGCGAGCCGTCCTCGCTCAAGATGATCCCCACGTTCACCTCACCCTACGGCGACATCGAGAAGGACACGCCCGTGACGGTGCTTGACGCCGGCGGCACGAACTTCCGCGCCGGCACGGTGACGATTCCCTCGGACGGCGGGGACATCAGGATCGAGCACGTCGAGAAGGGCGAGATGCCCGGCGCGAAGAGCCCGGTCACGCAGGAGGACTTCTACGCAATCCTCACGGGCCACGTGAAGCGCTGCGCGCCGTTCACGAAGGGCAGCGCGGTCGGTTTCTGCTTCTCCTACCCCGCCGAGGCGAGCGCGTCCGGCGACGCGAAGCTCCTCCACTGGACGAAGCAGATCCAGGCGCCGGAGATTGTCGGACAGTGGGTAGGCGCCGAGATGGCGAAGCGCCTCGACCCCGCGCCGTCGAAGATCACGGTGGTGAACGACACGGTGGCGACGCTCCTCGCGGGCAAGGCGATCGAGAAGGACGTGCGCTACTCCGCCTACCTCGGCTTCATCCTCGGCACGGGCACGAACGTGGCCTACATCGAGAAGAACGAGAACATCACGAAGCTCAAGGACGCGCCCGCGGGCGCGATGGCGATCAACACCGAGTCCGGCGGCTTCAACAAGATCGCGCAGTCGAAGTTCGACGAGGCGATGGACAGGAAGACGGCCGACTGCGGCAACCAGCGCTTCGAGAAGATGATCTCCGGCGCCTACCTCGGCCGCATCGGCCTCGAGGTGTTCAAGGCCGCCGCGCGCGAGGGCTTCTTCAGCGAGGACGCGAAGCTCGCCGTGCTCCAGCTCGGCTCGCTCGAGAGCTATGACCTCGACAACTTCTGCGCGATGTACGACAACGGGAAGCCGAACCCGCTCCTGAAGGTGTTCACGACGCCGGCCGACGCCGCCATGGCGCGCCGTCTCGCGACGCCCGTCTTCGAGCGCGCGGCGATCCTCACCGCGATCCACCTGGCCGCCTTCATCATCAAGACCGGCGGCGGCACGGACCGCTACGCGCCCGTGAGCGTGTGCATCGACGGCTCCACGTACTACAAGACGCGCGTCGTCAGTTTCCCCGAGGTCGTCAAGAAGGAACTCGACGCGATGCTCGGTCCGCGCAACATCTTCTACTCCCTCACCGTGTGCCCCGACAACGCGCCGATGGTCGGCGCGGGCGTGGCCGCCCTGCTGAAGTAAAGTTTCCCCTCATCCACAAATAAGGAAAAAGCAAATGCTTAACCAGGAAGTCTATGACAAGGTAACGGCCGCGTTCGCGGCCAAGTTCGGCGGCCAGCCGGCGGCGGTGGCGTACGCGCCCGGCCGCATCGAGGTGCTCGGCAACCACACCGACTACAACGAGGGCTACGTGTTCTCGGCGGCCATCGACAAGGGCACGTTCTTCGCCGTGTCGCCGGCGGACGACGACACGGTGACGCTCGTCGCGCTCGACATCAACGACGGCGAGACGTACAGCTGCAAGCTCGCGGACGTGAAGAAGGTCGAGACCGGCGCCACGTGGGCCAACTACCCGCTCGGCACGTTCAACTGGCTCTTCGACGGCGAGCCCGCGAAGGTCGGCAAGGGCTTCAAGGCCGTGTTCGGCGGCAACATCCCGCTCGGCGCGGGCCTCAGCTCCAGCGCGGCGCTCGAGATGTCCACCGTGCTCGCCCTCGCGAAGATCTACGGCATCGAGAAGGACAACACGACGCTCGCGAAGATCGGCCAGAAGGCCGAGCACACCTTCGCCGGATGTCCGTGCGGTCTCCTCGACCAGGCCTCGTCGCTCTACGGCAAGGAGGGCGCGCTCGTGAAGAGCGACTTCCGCACGTGCGAGTTCGAGAACGTGCCGATGGGCGACGGCGTGGCGTTCATGATGGTGAAGTCCAACGCGAAGCACGCCCTCGTGGACGGCGCGTATGCGAGCCGCCGCCAGGCGTGCGAGGACGCGGCGAAGTACTTCGCCGGCGTGCTGAAGCATCCCGTCACCCACCTCCGCGACGTGACGTGCGCCGAGTGGGTGCTCTACCGCGGCGGCCTCCCCGAGACCACGGCCAAGCGCGCCATCCACCCGATCGGCGAGGACGAGCGCGTGCTCCAGGGCGCGGTGCTGCTCGAGAAGGGCGACGTGGCCGGCTTCGGCTCGCTCATGTTCGATTCGCACGAGTCGAGCCGCAACTGGTTCGAGAACTCCTGCGAGGAGCTGGACATGATCGTGGACGCCGCGAAGGCGATTCCCGAAGTGCTCGGCGCGCGCCTCTCCGGCGGCGGGTTTGGCGGCAGCTGCTGTCTGCTCGTGCGGCCCGAGGCGGCGGACAAGATCGCCGCGCAGATCACGGCGGCCTACAAGACCGCCTACGGCGACGAGCCGACGTGTGCGGTAATCAAGCCGAGCGCGGGGGCGCACTTGGTATAACGAGCAGGAAAGAGTGAATGGTGAATAGTTTTTTTAAGTAAAGGAGAAAACAATGTCTGACAATCAGCAGAAAAGCGGAAGCATCGTGGCAATCATCACCATGATGTTCATCTACGGCATGATCTCGTTCGTGACGAACCTGGCCGCGCCGATGGGCAACGTGTGGAAGTACCAGCCCGGCATCGACGGCTCCAACATGTGGGGCATGATGGGCAACATGATGAACTTCCTCGCCTACCTCTTCATGGGCATTCCCGCTGGCAGGATGCTCACGAAGTGCGGCTACAAGAAGACGGCGCTCATCGCCATTGCGACGGGTCTTGCCGGCGTGGCCGTGCAGTTCATCTCCGGCAAGGTGGGCATCTGTGGCGACTGCGGATCGTTCTCGCTTGTCGGCGGCAAGCCGTTCAGCTTCTACATCTACCTTCTCGGCGCGTTCATTTGCGGCTTCTCGGTCTGCATGCTGAACATGGTCGTGAACCCGATGCTGAACCTCCTCGGCGGCGGCGGCAACCGCGGCAACCAGCTGAACATGATCGGCACGACGTTCAACTCGTTCTGCGGCACGGCGACGCCGATTCTCGTCGGCGCGCTCATCGGCGAGATCACGAAGGCCACGAAGGTCGCGGACGTGAACCTGGTGATGTACATCGCCATGTCCGTGTTCGCCGCTGCGCTCGTAATCCTCTCCATGATCCCGATCAAGGACCCCGAGCAGGGCAAGACCACGGAAGTCATTCCCGTGCTCGCGCCGCTGAAGTTCCGCCACTGCCTGCTGGGCGTGATCGGCATCTTCATGTACGTGGGCATCGAGATCGGCATCCCCGCCACGATGAACAACTGGCTCGCGGACAAGGACAACAGCCCCCTCAAGACTCTCAAGGACGACAAGGGCGGCCTCCTCTACGAGACGCAGAAGGAATGGGTTGGCGTCGAGAAGACCTGCGCGACCTGCAAGGCGCACTACAAGGACTACACCGCCGAGCGCGATGCCGCCGACAAGGCGAAGAAGGCGGTTGACGCGGCGAGGGAACAGTCGAAGAAGGAAGGCAAGCCTTTCAAGGAGCCCCTCGGCACGGCGGCGGTTGCCGGCATGGTCGCGGGAACGTATTGGTTCCTGATGCTCATCGGCCGTACGATCGGCGCGTTCATCGGCGGCAAGGTCTCCAGCCGCGTGTTGATGACGTTCACCACGGGCACGGCCATTGCGCTGATTGCCATCGGTGCGTTCATCCCCGCCACCACGACCACCTCCATGCCTGTGTTTACGGGCAAGGGCTTTGTGATGGCAACGGTTCCGCTGACTGCGCTCCTGTTCGCGCTTTGCGGTCTGATGACCTCCATCATGTGGCCCTCGACCTTCAACCTCGCCACCGAGAAGCTCGGCAAGTACACGGCTGCGGCATCCGGCCTCTTCATGGTGATGGTCGTCGGCGGCGGCGTGCTGCCGCTCGTGCAGAACGGCATTGCCGACGGCTGCGGCTACATGATCTCGTACTTGATTCCGGGTGCGGCTCTCGCCTATCTCTTCATCTATTCCGCGTTCCTCTCAAAGCCGAAGGACGGGATTGAGGCGGAGACGGGGGCGTAAGGCGCTCACCTGAATGCAACGCGGGCCGTGTCCGGCCCGTCAGGCAAGGGAATGCGGCGGTCGTTTGACCGCCGCATTTTGGACGAAGAGGAGGAGACGATGAAAGACCAGAAGGAAGTCGAGGAATATCTCGCGTCGATCCGCCAGACGATCGCGAAGAGCGAGAACCTCGTGGCGGAGGCCGAACTGCGCATCGCGGAGACGGACCGTTTCCTCGAGTCGCAGGGCCTCACGCGCGAGCAGGTGCTGAACTTGAAGCTCACTGGCGAGCAGCGCCGTCTCGTGGACGAGGAGCTGAAGCGTCGCGGCCTTCCGGGCCTAGAGGAAGACGAGGCGCGCGGCGAAATGCCCGTCTACGACGCGACGCCGAGCTGGGGTGCGCAGGATACGCAGGGCGACCTCGACAACCGCCGCCGCAAATTCGGCGCCCTCATGCAGCAATTTCGCATGTAGTGTACGGATATCAACCCGTAAATTTGCGGTGACTTTGCGGCAGGGGCGGCAAGTTATGGTATACTATTCGCGTTCTTCCAAGAGAGACTAAAAGATGAAAGTGTGTAAATTCGGTGGCAGCTCGCTTGCGGACGCAGGCCAGCTGACCAAGGTTGTTGACATCGTGCTGGCTGATCCCCAGCGGCGCATCGTGGTGGTTTCGGCCCCCGGCAAGCGCAACAAGGACGATACGAAGGTCACCGACCTTCTGATCGCGTTGGCCAAGTATGCCCTTGACGGCAAGAACACGGCCTCCGCGCTGGATGCCGTCGTCACGCGCTACGCGGAGATCGCCAAGAGCCTCGACCTCGGCGACGAGATCGTGCAGTCCATCAGGGACGACCTCCAAGCGCGTCTCGCGCAGGTACCAAAGGACGGCGGCGATGCCGGCGGCTTCATGGACCTCCTGAAGGCGGCGGGCGAGGACAACAACGCGAAGCTCGTGACCGTCGCGTTCCAGAAGCGCGGCAAGAAGGCGCGGTACGCCTCCCCGAAGGACACGGGCATGATCCTGGAAGGCGAGGCCGGCAACGCCACGCTCGACCCCGAATCGTACAAGAAGCTCTCGCGCGCGTTCGCGGACTTCGCGGGCATCGTCGTGTATCCGGGCTTCTTCGGCTACCGGGCCGACGGCTCCGTGGCCACGTTCCCGCGCGGCGGCAGCGACATCACGGGCTCCATCCTCGCGGCGGCCGTGCGCGCCGACGTGTACGAGAACTTCACGGACGTGGACAGCGTCTACCCCGTCGACCCCCGCCTCGTGCCCGAGGTGAAGACGGGCATCGACACGATGACCTACCGCGAAATGCGCGAGCTCTCCTACGCCGGTTTCGGCGTGTTCAACGACGAGGCAATCTTCCCCGCCGTACAGGCCCGCATCCCGATCAACGTGCGCAACACGAACCATCCGTCCGAACCCGGCACGATGATCGTACAGACGCGTCGCGTGATGCCCGGCACCGTGACGGGCATTGCCGCCGCAAACGGCTTCACCAACATCATCATCGACAAGTACCTGATGAACCGCCAGGTCGGGTTCACGCGCCGTCTGCTCACCATCTTCGAGGAGGAGGGCGTGAGCTACGAGCATTCGCCGAGCGGCATCGACTCGATCTCCGTGATTGTCCGCAGCGATCGGTTCGATCCCGCCCTGGAGAAGCGCACCGTCGCGCGCATCAAGCGCGAGCTGAACCCTGACAGCGTGATCGTGTCGCACGATTACGCGATCGTGATGGTCGTGGGCGAGGGCATGTGCTACTCGGCCGGCATGCTCGCGCGCGCGACCACGGCGCTCGCCCGCGCCGGCATCAACATCTCGATGGTCAACCAGGGCGCGAGCGAGGTGTCGTTCATGATCGGCATCCGTTCCGCCGACCACGACCGCGCCGTGCGTGCCCTCTACGAGGCGTTTTTCGGCGAGTGACGAACGAAGTGAAAAGGAAGGACGAAATGGCGAAAAAGACACAGCAAAACGTGACGGCGGTGATTGAGCTGAAGATTACCCCGGCTAAGGACACGGGCTTCGCGAAGATCGCGCAGAAGATCGCGAAGTTTCCGCAGGTGGAGGCCTGTTTTCTCATGAGCGGCGCTTACGACCTGCTCGTGTTCGTGAACGGCGCATCGCTGCAGGAGGTGGCCCTGTTCGTGAGCGGACAGCTCTCGACCATCGAGGGCGTGCTCTCCACGGCCACGCACTTCATGCTCAAGACGTACAAGGCGAAGGGCCAGCTCGCGGACTTCGCGCCGGACCGCCGGCTGCCCGTCGTCTGAGCTGCGGAGACCCGTCCGGCCATGCGCAGAACGTTCATCGCACCCCACGTGGCGGAACTGCCCAAAAGCGGCATCCGCGCTTTCTTTGACATCGTCGCCCAGCGGAAGGACGTGATTTCGCTGGGCGTCGGCGAGCCGGACTTCGACACTCCCTGGCACGTCTCCCGCGCGGCCGTGACCGCCCTTGAGAATGGCCAGACGCACTACACTTCCAACCTAGGCACCCCTGAGCTGCGGCAGTCCATCGCCGCCTACCTGAAGCGCCGCTTCAATGCCCCATTCGACTGGCGCCGCCAGGTTCTCGTGACGGTGGGCGTATCCGAGGCAATCGACCTCGCCATTCGCGCCATAACCACACCTGGCGACGAAATTCTCTACCACGAACCATGTTTTGTGAGTTATGCCGCCACAATCCGTCTCGCGCACGGCACTCCAGTGGCCGTGGAGACGCGCGTGGAGGACGCCTTCCGCCTTACCGTGGAGGCACTTGAGCGCAAGGTTACGCCGCGCACGAAGGCGCTTCTCCTCAATTTTCCCTGCAACCCCACGGGGGCCACTCTCTCCCGCGCGGACATGAAGACGATCGCGAAGTTCGTGTTGAAGCACGACTTGCTGCTCCTTGCAGACGAGGTCTATTCCGAATTGATCTATCCGCCGAAAGGCACGTCCGCCAAGCCTACGAGTTTTGCTTCTCTCCCTGAGCTGAAGGATAACCTCGTGCTCCTGAACGGGTTCTCGAAGTCGTGGGCGATGACGGGCTACCGTCTCGGCTACGCCTGCGGTCCGCACGACGTTGTGGACGCGATGATGAAGATCCACCAGTACGGGATCATGAGCGCGCCCACGCTTTCGCAGGCGGCAGGCGTGGAGGCGATGGAGCATGGCGATGAGGACGTGGCGCGCATGCGCGCCGAGTACCGCCGCCGCCGCGACTTCCTCGTGGATGCGCTCAATGCCGCAGGATTGAAGACGCTCCTTCCAGCCGGCGCGTTCTATCTCTTTACCGACATCCGCTCCACGGGCCTCACCTCGCAGGAGTTCGCCGTCCGCCTCTTGGAGGAGAAATCCGTCGCCTGTGTGCCGGGTTCGGCGTTCGGTGCCTGCGGCGAGGGCTTTGTGCGTTTCAGCTACGCAACTTCGTACGAAAAGATCCAGGAGGCAGCCGCGCGCATCGCCGCGTTCGCGAAGGAACTTCGGAAAAGGAGGGGAAGATGAGAGATGGCAACATGAAGGCGACGTTTATCAGCCGTCTGTCCGAACGCGGACAGATTTCGGTTCCAATCTCCATCCGCAACGCCCTCGGGTTGACCCCCAGCAGTCTGATTGCATGGACGCTCGACGCCGAAACCGGTACCGCGACACTGTCGCCCGTCCGTACGCCCCAAAAGGGCGGGGCGCAGGCGGCGCTTGGGTTCGCCGCCCGTTTTCGCAAGACGCGCCGGACGGCAGACTGGCTGCGCGGCGTGGATGACACGGGCCTCAAGAAACTGCAAGAGGGGGCGAAGCGATGAAGGCCGCTTACGTTGTCGACACGCCGATTCTCCTGGACATCTTGGAAAACGACCCTGAATACGGGGCGTCATCCGCCGCATTGCTGGACCGCTATTCGGATGCGACGCTCCATATCTCCTTGATTTCCTATTTTGAGCTTGCGCCTGCGTTTGACGGCAAGCGGGCGTTGCAGGACGAATTCCTCGGGCAGCTCGGAGTCGTCCTCTCACACCAGAACGTGCGGGAGACGGGTCCGCTCGTCTACCGCGCGTGGGCACGCTATTATCGACGCGTGAAGGCCTTAGGTGGACAGGAGTTCCAGTTCGTTCCCTGCCTCCTCGGTACGCTTGCCTGTTGCTATGACGGCATCATCACGCGGCGCGGCGCGGTCTACCGGGCGATTTTCCCCGATCTCAACGTGATTACGGAGTAATATATGGCGCAGGAATGGAACATCAGGAGCCGCGGACACGTCTGCTCCATCTGCACAAAGCCGCTGGTCGACAAGGCACCGGTCATTTCGGTTCTGAAGGAGCTGACGGACGGCTACGAGCGTCTGGACTGCCATCCAGAATGCTGGAAGACGGCCACGCGCGACTGGGAGCCGTTCAGCTCGTGGGAAGGTGTATACCTCGCCCCGCCGCCGCCCGACGCGAAGAAGGAGCCGCTCAAGAAGGAGACGGCGGACGACCTCCTGCGTCACCTGATTGCATTGGAGGATCCGGCGATGAAGAACGTCGTGTACGTGCTTGCCGTGATGCTGGAACGCTCCAAGATCCTCATTGAGCGCGATGCGCGCGAACAGGAGGACCAAACGATTCTCCGCGTGTACGAACACCGCCGTACGGGCGAGTCGTTCGTAGTGCTCGACCCGCGCCTTCGCCTGGAGAACCTCGCGGAGGTCCAGCAGCAGGTCGTGGCCCTCCTCTCCGGCACGAAGACGCTTGGCGAAGTCTCCGCCGCCGAGGAACAGTCAGAGACGGCGCGGCCGTGAAGGTGCGAAGTCCCTGCGTGGCCGTTTGGTCGGTTGCGCGGCGAACGGTTGTTTGGTACAATATCCTCAAATGAACAACAGGACGAGACATTCCGCCAAGGAGAAGCGTGTCCCGCTTCCAATCGGCAACAGCGACTGGGCGGCGGTGACGGACGGCTACTGGTCGGCTGACAAGACGCAGCTCATATCAGGCCTTCTTGACAAAAAGGCCACGATTGCGCTCTTCACGCGCCCGCGCCGGTTCGGCAAGACGTTTGCGCTGGAGATGCTGCACACGTTCTTTGAAAAAACAGAGAAGTCGAATGCAGGCCTCTTCAAGGGCACGAAGGTTTGGAAAAATGTCGAGCACCGTGCCGAGCAGGGAAAGTATCCCGTCCTGCACATCACGCTCAAGGACGCGAAGGGCACCGACTGGGCGGAGACGCGTGACATGATCGTGGATGCCGTCCGAGACGAGTACGACCGACATCAGAAGGTGTTTTTCGACAAGGAATGCATCGAGACCGCGCGGGCGTTCCATCGCCAG
>CACWIW010000124.1 GCA_902761035.1 uncultured bacterium
CCTACCGGATCCCGTTCGACTTGCATGCCTAATCCACGCTGCCAGCGTTCGTTCTGAGCCAGAATCAAACTCTCAGAAAAAAACTGTTGAGTCATGTTTTCGCGCCCCTCGCGGGGCGCGGGCACCACACAAACTTCCATTTGTGTTCCGCCTCCCTTCCGACGGCTCCCGGGGGAGCCATCCAAGTTCGGCGTTCTTCAGCACCGTCTATTCTCAAAGACCAACTCGCGTCCACCGGGTTGCGCCCTGGTGGGTGGCGAACGAGGGAATAGTTTATCAAATCCCCCGACGCCGCGCAAGGGGGTTTTTCAAAAAAAGTGAAAAAAGTTTTTGGAGTGCAAAAACGGCCCGAAAGACTACATTTTTTCAACATGCAGACGCAGCTGACCACACGCTGCAGCCACGTCCTTGCCCCTGCTACGGCGCAACATGGTCTGAATGTGGCCTTTCATGAGCACGTCGAGGAACGCGAGCTGCGTTGTTTCGTCCGGCGTTTCGAGGTCGGGACGGTGGTCGACGGGCGAGAGCGGGATGAGATTGACCTTGCACGAGGGCAGACGCCGCAGACGCCGCACGAGCTCCTCCGCGCACGCGCGCGAATCATTCAAGCCCCTCACGAGCGTGTACTCAAAGGTGATCACCCGACCCGTCTCGCGCGTATACGCCGCGCAGGCTGCGAGCAGCTCGTCGATCGGCCACCGCTTGTTGACGGGCATCAGCTGCGAGCGGAGTTCGTCGTTCGGCGCGTGGAGCGACACGGAGAGCTCGAACTGGTAACCCTCCGCCGCGAGCTTCGCGAATCCCGGCACGATGCCGCACGTGGAGAGCGTGATGTGGCGCGCGCCGAGGTTCGGACCCTTCCCCGCGTTGAGGAGCTTCAGCGCGCGCAACGTCGCGTCGTAGTTCGCGAACGGCTCGCCCATCCCCATCACCACGAGGTTCGTGAGACAGAGGCCGGAACCCTGCCGCTTGTTCTCCGGCGAGGCGAAGAGGTGCTGCGCCGTCATCACCTGCGCCACGATTTCGTCCGCCTCCAGCGACCGCACGAGTCCCTTGCTGCCGCTCGCGCAGAACGCGCACCCCATCGCGCACCCCACCTGCGTGGAGACGCATTGCGTGAAGCGCCCCTTCGCGGGAATCACCACGGTCTCCACCGAGTTGCCGTCGGAAAGCCCCAGCAGCAACTTGGTGGTTCCATCCTCGGCGCGGTCCTGCGCGAGCACCTCGGGGACGCGCAGGGGGAACTCCGCCTTCAGCGTCTCGCGGAAGTCCTTGGGGAGCGTGGTCGCGGCGTCCCAGTCCATGATCCAGTCGCGGTAGAGGCTGTGCAGGATCTGTTCCGCGCGGAACGCGCGCAGCCCGCGCGCCGTGAGGAGCGGTTTCCACTCCTCCGGCAACACGGACCACGCCGGTCTGGAGACAGCGTCGCTCACTTTCCGTTGGCGCGGGCACGGACGCGGTCGTGCGCCGCCTTCAGCACGGCGGGATTGTACTTGAGGACCTTGCGGTCGTACGTGAGCAGACCGTTGATCTCGATCTCGACGTCCGTCGTCTGCGTGTAGATGGAGCCGGCCAGACCCTGCTCCGCGAAATCGCCGAGCTTCTCGATGAGGCCGAGATAGGTCTTCTCCAGCCCTTCGCGGGTCTTGGTGTCTTCAATGCCGCCGTAGCCCCAGCTGCCGGTCTTCTCGCCCAGAACCTTGCCCTGCGCGAACTCGCGCCAGATGTGGCCATTGACGGGGTGGCCGAGGCCGCCGAACTCGCCGAGGAAGCTCACGCGGCGCGCATTGACGGCCGGCATCGCGGGACCACGGTACGCATGGTAGTCGACGATGTCGGCCGCCTCGCACTGGTCGGCGGGAAGGTGCTGCGTGGTGGTGCGGCCCTTCTTGTCGCGTTGGAACGTGGAGCCGCCCTCGAAGTCGCACCAGCCGGACGGACCGTCCACGAGGCGCGTGGGGTCGTACTTCTTCACGAAGTCGAGCGTCGTGTGCGTGAGAACCGGATCGTGCTGGCTCCAGCCCTCGTTGTAGGGCACCCAGATGACGATGGACGGCACCTTGCGGAGAAGGTCCACGAGGCCCTTCAACTCGCGGCGGTAGAGGTCGTAGCCCTTCGTGACCTCCCAGTGGAACGGGTCGTGCGCGCTGTGCGTGGTGCTGGGCATGTCCTGGAGGAGCAGGAGGCCCATCTTGTCGCAAAGCGCGTAGTAGCGCAGGGGCTCCACCTTGATGTGCTTGCGCATCGCGTTGAAGCCGCAGTTCTTGAGCGTCTGGATGTCGAACGCCATTGCCTCCTCCGAGGGCGGCGTGAGCAGGCCGTCCGGCCACCAGCCCTGATCGAGCGTACCCATCACGTAGTACGGCTTGTTGTTGAGGAAGAAGCGGAGGACGCCCTTGGAGTCTATGCGCTTCTCGAACTTGCGCATGCCGAAGTAGCCCTTGATCTCGTCCTTGCCGAACTTCGCGGTGAAGTCGTAGAGCGCGGGCGATTCAGGCGACCACAGCTTGAAGTCCGTCGGCATCTTGATCGTGCAAGGCTCGCCAGGCTTGAACTGCGCGGAAGCGATACCGTCAATGTACACATTACCCAGTTCACTGTCTCCGTACTTGAGACCGCAGACCTTGAATGTGAGCGTCACTTCGCCCTTGTCGATGTCGGGGACGACATCGTAGTCGGCGATATGTTTCTCCGGAACGGTCTCCATCCACACGGTCTGCCAGATGCCGCTCATGCGCGTGTAGAAACAGGCGTAGGTCTTGAAGGACTGCTTGCCGCGGCTGTTGATGTGCGCCTCGGTCGGGTCCCACACGAGCACGGTGAGCGTGTTCTCGCCCTTCTTCGCGTAGGGCGTGAGGTCGACCGTGAACGGAAGCTGCCCGCCCTCGTGCGGCGTGCAACCCACCTCGTCATGGCCGAGATACACGATCGCGCGGAAGTCGACGGCGCCGAAGTGCAGGAGAATCTTCTCGCCCGGTTTCGGGTCGAGGTTGATCTTGCGCGTGTACCAGAGGTACTGGTGCGGTTCGAGCAACTTGCCGTTGCAGCCGGAAAGCGGGGCTTCAAGCGCGAATGGCACGAGGATCTTGCCGTCCCACTTCTCGGGGCGGGCGTCCGTCTTGCCGATGTCGGTGATCGCGTAGTCCCACTGTCCGTTCAGGTTGGTCCAGTTCGAACGGACCATCTGCGGACGCGGATAGTCGCGCCAGGCGTTCTCGGGCGTCACTTTCTCGCCCCATGGTGTAAGCATGAGAGTGGATGACGTTTGCGCGAACGCACCGGCGGCCAAGCCGCACGCGGCGGCGATTAGAATCTTTTTCATAGGGTCTCCTTATTTGATGGGGTTTGTATTGTACCATAATTTCGCGCGGGACGGCAGGACCGCTCTCGAATAATTCAAAGGGGTTCAAATGCCGAGAAGGCGTCGTGCGGGGACCACAGAGTCGATATAGCCGTCCGCCTCGACGGAAGGCGCCAACGCTCCGTCGTACACAAGGGCCGTGCGAAGCGAGACGCCGGATCTTTTCACGAGCCGGTCGCACTTCGTGGAAATCTCTCCGACGATTTCACGGCCGATTTCGCGCTTGCGCTTGATTTCCACGACGCAGATCGACATCTTCGTCTGCAAAAGGAGATCTATCTGGACGCCCTTGCGTCCGCTCTTCACCGCAGCCGCACGCCTAAACGGCGCTGCGGACAAGATCAGCGCCTTGTCCATGTGCAAGGGCGCGAGGAGTTCCCTGTAGTTGTTCACCACGAGGTTTTCAAATGCAAGTCCCATGATGGCGTTCCATTCGTCAAACTGCGCCAGCGAATGAAACGCATACGAACCTTCGTCAATGATGCGCGCCGCCGGACGGATGCACTTGAGATAGAACCGGGAATAGTTGTCCCTCAGTCGATAGTGCCTGTCCTTCATCTCTTCGCCCGTCTCCGGGTTGATTCCGGCGTCCGTAGAGACGAATCCCGCCTCCACGAGCTGATTGAGGGCGAGGGTGATGTTCCCGCTGCGTTCGACGCCAAGCTTCCGCGCAATTTCAGGAGTCCCGAGCGGACCGTCCGCCAGACTCTCCAAGACTTCCGACGCGAAGCGCGGACGCCGCGTGACGACATCGGCGAACATTTCGTCAAAGTCCACCCTGAGAACGCCGTTGGGGCGGAATGCGAGGTTTCGGATGTTCTCGGCCGCGCTGAGCGCGGGGTTGATCTCCTCAAGATAACGTGGCACGCCGCCGGTGACCGACAGGACATCGAGTATGTCCTGCGTCGACACGCGCTCTGCAACAGGCCCCCAGAATTTCACGCACTCCCGCAACGGCAACTCGCGAACCACGATGTCAAGCGACCGCCTCCCCATGTAGGCGCCATTGTCCACGATGTTGTCCTTGATCCAACTTGAGACACTGCCGCATACGACAAGTACAAGACGGTCGTGCTTCTTCAGCTGATTGTCCCAGACGATCTTGAGGTCATCGGCAAAGTCATCGGCGTAGTAGGCAAGCCATGAAACCTCGTCGAGAAGAATGACCGTCTTCTCTCCGTCGCGAACAACCGAATTGAGGCGCCTAAACGCGTCACGCCAGTCCAAAGGGGCACCCCGCTCCGTATTGCACTGGTCTGCCAGCTGACGGGCGAACTCCTGGAGTTGCGATTCGTTCGACATCCCCTGACGGGGCCTTTTACCTTCAATCTTGATGAAACGGCTACCGGTCTGCTCGGCAAAACGCTCAATCACGGTACTCTTGCCTATCCGACGCCGCCCACGACATGTGACAAGCGATGACACACGCTTGCCCCAAAGGGCAGTAAGCTGACTCAAGACATCTTCTCGTCCAAAAAACATGTTAAAACTCCTATTTCGCCGTAAGCAGGATGATTATACCAAAATCAGCCGTACCAAGTCTATGAAAATGTCACCAAAATCGGCCGACTTGACTTTTGGTGACATTTTTCTCACGTCCTGTCAATGTCACCAGAATAGGAGAAAACGAATTCTGGTGACAACAACAGGACATAAAAACCCTTCCCCCAGTTGCCTCGGCGGCGAAACCGTGCTATACTTTCCGCGTCAGGACAAGGAAGGAAGGAAAAAGAAATGGCAAGTGTACTCTACGACAAACTCATGGCCGACATGAAGGACGCCATGAAGGCCCACAACATGCAGACCGTCAACGCGGTCCGCGGCGTAATCGCAAAGGTCAAGGACCTCACCGTCAACGCCGGCAAGGAGATCACGGACGACGTGGTGCTCGCCGTCGTCGCCAAGGGCGTGAAGCAGCGCGAAGAGTCGATCGCGCAGTTCGAGTCGGCCGGACGCGCCGAGCTCGCCGCGAACGAGAAGACCGAACTCGAGTTCCTCAAGGGCTACCTGCCCGCGCAACTCTCCGAGACCGAAGTGGCCGAGGTGGTCAAGGCGACCGTCGCCGAACTCGGCGCCACGTCCAAGAAGGACATGGGCCGCGTGATGAAGGAAGTGATGGCGCGCGTCAAGGGGCAGGCGGACGGCAAGCTCGTCTCGAAGCTCGTTGGCGCGGCCCTGCCGTGACTCACCCAAGCCGACACTTGAAGTCGGCGTAGCCGAACGCCTTCAGCGTCTCCACCGTTCCGTCAATGCGCCGCACGGCGATCGACGGCAACGGCATGCCGTTGAAGGTGTTGTTTTTTACCATCGAGTAGATCGCCATGTCCTCAAACACCACGCGATCCCCCTCCGCGAGCGGATGCGGGAAGGTGTACGTGCCGATCTCGTCGCCGGCCAGGCACGTGGGCCCGCCGAAGCGGTAGACATAGCTGGCCCCACTCACATCATTTTCCATTTTACACTTTACATTTTCCATTTGCACCCGTGGCGTGTAGGGCATCTCCAGCACGTCGGGCATGTGACACGCCGCACTCACGTCGAGGATGGCATTTGAGATTCCATCCGCGCCCGGCGGCTGGATCTCGAGCACGGTCGCCTCCAGCGTGCCCGCGTCGAGCGCCACCGCCTCGCCCGGTTCAAGGTAGACCGTGAGGTGCGAATGGCGGCGCTTGAAATCCAGAAGCAACTCCACAAGACCGTCTACGTCGTAGTCGGCGCGCGTGATGTGGTGTCCGCCGCCGAAGTTCACCCACTTCATCTGCGGCAGCAGGTCGCCGAACTTTTCCTCGAACCCCGCCAGCACCTGGCGCAGTTCCTCCACCCCCTGCTCACACAGGCAGTGGAAATGCAGCCCGTCGATGGCGAGACATTCGACATTCGGCGACCGACATCCAGTTGTCGACTGTCGAATGTCATCACGGTTGTCGGCCGTCGGCTGTCGAATGTCGCCCTTAAATTTCTCCCAATTCCCCCGCGTCGTGCCCAGACGCGAACCGGACCGGCACGGATCGTACGCGGGCGTGGTGGCCACGGACACCTCGGGGTTCACCCGCAGTCCCACCGACACACCCGCCGCACGCGCCTGCGCACCGAACTTCTCTACCTGCCGCGGCGAGTTGAACACGATGTGGTTGACGACGCGCAACAGCTCCGGCATGTCCTCGGCGCGGAACGCCGGCGCGAACACGTGGTTCTCCTTGCCGGGCATCTCCTCGTGCGCGAGCCACGCCTCGAAGAGACCGCTCGCCGTCGCGCCGTCGAGGTACTTCGCCACGAGCGGGTACAATTCAAAGCATGAAAATGCCTTCTGCGCGAGTAGGATCTTCACCCCCGCACGTTCGCGTACGGAGGCAAGGATCTTGAGATTCGCCTCCAACTTCGCCTCGTCGATGATGTATCTAGGCATGGTATTATTCTCCAAACTCCGCTTCCGCCTTCGCCATGGCTTCCTCGTGCGAGACCTTCCCCTTGTCGGTGAGGATATTCGCACGGAGCCGCTTGAGCTGACGGATTGCAATCGGACTGTCGATGCGGTAGCCAAGGGCAATGATTGCATCCAAGTTATAGTGCATAACTGCTCTTTTCGACACCAAACCGCACTTTTCGTCTATGGTCAAAAATCCTTTGACAGATCGCTCAGCAGACAATTCACCACTATCAAAGATATTCTTCAGATGGTGGCTGATCAGTTGTTTTGTCGTATTGAACAGTTCCGCAAGATGCTTTTGCGTCAGCCAAACATCGTCGTTCTCAAACCGCGCCACGACGGATGGTTTCCCATCCTTCGTACTGAACACGGCAAACCGGCTCGGTAAGCTGTTTGATTCTTCGGACATTTTATTCGACTCCTTTGGTTCCACTAGTCCTCTCTGGCGAGTCGTACAGATACCTCGCCTCTCATATCAAGAACTTCCAGACGCCTCCATGATATGGTCCTATATGTTCAAGTACCTTTGCCTGTTTCAATATACCTATGTATGAGACAATTGAACGCCGAGACCAGGACAATCTTTCAATCGCATTGGTTATCGTTCTCTGCGGATCTTCTTTGAGAAAACTCCAAAGTGCTACGCATTTGTCTACAACACGCTCATCGACAACTACATTCTTTACTGCACTTTTTACTGCACTTTCCTGTGACTCCTTACCTTTTGGTGCAACATTGTTGGTTTTTGGTGCAACTTTCGGTGCAATCCCATCAGGTTTTGGTGCAATTCTTGGTGCGACCTCCGTATCTTTTGGTGCAATCTCACCAGTTTTCAGTGCCACTTCACCGTTTTTTGGTGCAACTTCTTGGGTAGTTACTGCATCTTTTACTGCACCGTTGGCCGTTTTTACTGTCTTTTCTTGGGTAGTGCTCGTGCTTTCTTGGGTAACACCTGCACTTTCTTGGGTAGTGTCTGTTTTTTCTTGGGTAGCACCCGCATTTTCTTGGGGAGTTACTGCACCTTCCTCAAGTTCGACCTGAACCGTCACTGTTGTCTGATCTGGCTGATAGGTTTCCGTTATCGTGGGCTCTTCGTAGCCGTATTCTTTCCAGATTGAGTAGATATCCGAAAGCCCAGTGCCCGAGCGTTCGCCGATGTTGATCAGCGCGAAGATGTTGAAGATGCGGGAATTGCGTGCGTCGCTTCTGCCGCCGCCGATCGCCGCCTCCTTTGACATGCGCAGACAGCCCGGGTTGCGGAACATGAGCCTGCGGAATCGCTTTTCGATGACGATGCCCTGCCGCCCGTGATAGTCGGCATGGATGAGCGCGTTAGCCAACAATTCGCGCAACGCCTTGTGGACCTTCGTCTCGTTGATGCGCAAGCCACGTTCGTCAAGCCGAAACGGAACCTTCACCGACGACGTGACCTTGTCGTATATCCTGAAATAGAAGTCGATGATGTTGCCGCTCCACGTCGCGTCATGCGCGGCCACGCGATCCGTCCAGCGCGATCCGTCCGCAACGCCTTCGCGGTAGTCGAGAAAGTAATTCGGGAGCACGTTCGATATCGTCACGAAATCACCGAAGCAGATGAGGCCGGCGAGCATCGGACGCACCACGCCCTTGGCATCCTTCCGCGCCGCGCCGATCTTCACCAAAAACTCGTCGTCGGGAATCCGCGTCCAGGCATGTTCCGGCTTCGACTGTCCGAACATCAGGCGATAGCGTGCGATCGACTCCTGGTTCAGGTCGGCAATCGTCATATCCTCCATCAGACACATGTCGGCCGTTTCGGGACACTTGTCGCGAATCATCGCCTCGACCGCTTCCTGACTACAATGGTAATCGCCCTCGCCATTGCGACGAAACGTTCCGCGAAAGACATCACGCCCGACATAAACGGGCCGTTCCGTCCGCTCGGCACGCGGCACTTCAACGACGACAAGTGCCTTCCCCTGATAATCAACCTTGTACACCTGATGGTTGAAAAGAACATTCGCGCTCACACGCTGCGGATTGTTCGCCGCGTTCCAAACATCCGCCACAAGCTTATTGGCATTGGTGACGCCGACAACGGAATGCTTGCCGCCATCCTCCTTGACGCCGAGAATGATGACGCCGCCATCGGTGTTTGCGAATGCGCTGTACGACTCCCAGAACGAAGCCGGCACACCGCCTTTCGCCAACTTGAACTCGACGGCCTCCGTCTCGCTCTTGGCCAACAGCCGCTTTATGTCGTCTTTCGTCAGCATCGCATCTTTTCCTCGCAGGCTCGCGGCGGCCGAGCTTTCGCTCCGCGAACCCGCGCATCCGCGCGGGACGCTTTCGGCCGCCGCTCGCCCTTGCCTGCTTTACCGGTTCACATCCTGGGAGGCCGCGAGGCGGAAGCCGAGGTCGCTGGAGCGGCCGTCGGGGTTGCCGTCGCCCCGATCGCCCGCCGTGCAGCACCTGGAGTTGAAGAGCCAACTGCCGCCCCGGTACACGCGATACAAATCGCGGGCCTGATACAAGTCCTCACACCACTCCCACACATTTCCATGCATATCGTAGAGGCCAAAGGCATTCGGCTTCTTCTGTCCGACAGGGTGCGTCTTGCTGTCGCTGTTGTCATCATACCACGCCACCTCGCCCAGCATGTTCTCCGTGATTTCCGTTCCGTCCGCAAGCTTGCAGTAATCACTCGTCGTTCCCGCTCGGCAGGCGTATTCCCACTCCTTCTCGGTCGGCAGACGGAACACGAACCCTGATTCCTTAATGGCTGGCAATGCGTTGAGTTTTTTCAGAAACTTCTGGCAATCGTCCCATGAGACATTTTCAACCGGATTGTCCGTGCCCTTGAAGTGGGAAGGATTCTCGCCCATCACCGCCTCCCACTGTGCCTGCGTCACTTCATACTTTCCCATCTTAAAGTTCTTGCCCGGAATCTGCACCATCCCGGAAATGATGGAAAGAACGGGCTTTTCGGCTCGTTCGCGGGCTTCGCGCTCGGCCTTTTCGCGGGCAATGCGGGCCGCCTCTTTGCGTTCGGCATCAAGAATTTCATCGTCGATGACCGTGCAACGCACGTCGGCCACTGAACTCAGGAAATCATCCGTGAGGCCGGTGAGCGTGAAGGTAGCGTAGGAGTCCTCAGTTTTACCCCATGGGAAGCGCGAGCCGGAAAGGTCCTTGAGCCGGTTGAGGTGGTGCAGCGGAAGCGGGTAGGAGTCAAACCCAAGGCGCTTGAACGTCTTGATCGGGAGGTCGCTTCTCTTCGCGACAGCTCCATCGGCTTTCACGAAATCGACGCGCACGACCAATTCCGCCCTCTTCGGCGCATCCGACTTCTCCCAGCGCCGGATCGCCGCCTCCTCGTTGTCGCCGAACCGGTAGGGCTTGCCGCCGATCACGCGGGCCTCGGGGTCCTCGAAGTCGGAAAACTGTACGCTCATGCCGACGGCCTCGATGCGCCGGTGGGCTTCCGCCTTCCAGGCGTTGTAGGCGAAGTCGTCAACCGACAGGCGGATGGTGAACTGCGCCCTGCCGGCTGCGCGGTCGAGCGTGATGTTTGGCGTGCCGTCGGGGCGGACGTCCAGCGCGGCCTTGAGGAGCGTCCGCTCCTTCCCGACGCCGTAGAATCCCTCGTAGATCGCGACGTAGGCCGCCGTCACCTTCTTCGCCTGGTCGTCGACACGGGCGAAGATGCTGCCCGCGCCAAGCCCTTGGGCGACCGTGGAGCCGGCCGCTATGCATAGCAAGGCGAGTAGCGTGGATTGGATAGTCTTTGTTTTCATGGGTATCCTTTCTACAGTTCCTACTTCTCGATAATCCGTGGCCAGGCGCCGCCGAGGTGGCCTTCGTGGAAGACAATCTCGCCTGCGGAAAGCGCGGCGAGGAACTCCTCGTCGGTGCCACGGAAGAGTTCGCCGTCTTTCGTCAGCACGGCCTTGCCGGCCTCTTCTGCGGGAATCAGCCGAATCGTGTTTCGGGCGGCCGTAATCATCTCATGCCATTTCCGGCAGAGGCATGCGGCATCCAAGGGTTCTTCGGATTCGATTGCCGCGTCAAGCTCTTCCTGGACATAGCGAACGCGCATCGCCATGTCCAGAATAAACGCCGGACTAAAGCCCAGATCCTTGCCGCACGCCGCCCAGGCGAGGTAAGGCAACGGTTGAAGCCTCTCATGGCATGTGATCGTATCGACCCAGTCGCGCGGCACTTCGCGTCCCATCAACGCAAGCAGCTTGTTTGTGGCAAGATCGAATGGATGAAGCGTCAGGCCAAGGAGTTCATCTTCCAGAAGCGGGAAGAACCTGTAGGCGCTGTCGCTCACCCATTGGATATCGGTTTTCTCTCCCTGCGGACCGACAACCGAGACTTCCACGAAGTACGGAGCCTTTCTTTTTTCGATGACTTCAAAGCCCGCTTCACGCAGCGCTTGGCTATCGCATCCGTACGCGGCGTGAAGTGCCTCCGTGCTGTTGTTGAACACGTCAATGTCATGCGAAAGCCGCGGCGCCTTCAACTGGTAGTTGAGCGCGAGGCCTCCGGCAACGTACGTTTCGCCAGACTTTATCCGTGAATCGGCAATCCGCTTGAGTACGTCGGCTTGAAATTTGGTGACAGCCATTTTCTGATCCTCCCGACCCGCTTGTATGCATTGAGATCCCCATTGCGCTCAATCGACGTGAGAATCTGCTCGAGCTGGACGCCTGTATGCGGATGATAGCACTCCGGGGAAAACCACAAGCACACATCCTTGTAGTCGTCCACAACGGAGATATACTCCGGCGTCTTGATGATTTCCTCTACTGTCATGAAACCTCTCCGAAGGAGAGTATACCAAATTCCACGCCCTTCGTGTTACGGCACCATCACGGGGTCAAAGGTCTCCTTCCACGGGAGGCCTTGCACGTTCAGCTCGGCCATGAACGGGTCGGGATCGAACTCCTCGCAGGTGTGGACACCCTTCTCGGTCCACTTGCCCTCGAGGAAGCACTTCGCGCCGATCATCGCCGGCACGCCCGTCGTGTAGCTGATCGCCTGCGAGCCGACCTCGGCGTAGCACTCCTGGTGGTCGCACGCGTTGTACACGTAGTAGCGCACAGGCTTGCCGTCCTTGACGCCCTCGAAAATGCAGCCGATGTTCGTCTTGCCCTTCGTGCGCGGACCGAGCGTGGCGGGGTCGGGCAGGAGCGCCTTCAGGAACTCGATCGGGACGATCTTCTGTCCCTTGAAGTCGACGGGGTCGATGCGCGTCATGCCCACGTTCTCGAGGCACTTGAGGTGCGTGAGGTAGCTCTGGCCGAACGTCATGAAGAAGCGGATACGCTTGATGCCCTTCAGGTTACAGCCGAGCGACTCCAGCTCCTCGTGGTGGAGCAGGTACATGTCCTTTTCGCCCACCTGGTCGAAGTTGTACACGCGCTTGATCGCCATCGGCGCGGTCTCCACCCACCAGCCCTTGTCGAACGCCTTCTTGTTCTCGACGGCGACTTCCGGCTTGTCGTCCTTGGGGTCGGCCACCCAGTAGCTGCCCTTGGCGGATACCTCGCGGATGTTGATCTCGGGGTTGAAGTTGGTAGCGAAGGGATAGCCGTGGTCGCCGCCGTTGCAGTCGAGGATGTCGAGCGTATGGATCTCGTCGAAGTAGTGCTTCTGCGCGTAGGCGGAGAACACCTGCGTCACGCCGGGGTCGAAGCCACAGCCGAGAATCGCCGTGAGACCGGCCTTCTCAAACTTCTCGCGGTAGGCCCACTGCCAAGAATACTCGAAGTGCGCCTCCTCCGGCGGCTCGTAGTTCGCCGTGTCGAGGTAGCTCACGCCGGCGGCGAGGCAGGCGTCCATGATCGCGAGGTCCTGGTAAGGAAGCGCGATGTTCATCACGAGGTCGGGTTTGTATTCCTTGATGAGCGCGGTGAGACGAGGCACGTCCATCGCGTCGATCTGCGCGGTCGTGATCTTCGTCATCGCGCCCTTCGCGGCGAACCACGGGCGCTTCTCGATGTCCGCCTTGATCGCCTTGCAGCGCGCCTCGGTGCGGGACGCGATCAGCAGCTCGCCGAACGTTTCGGGGTTCTGGGCCATCTTCGCGGCGGCCACGCCGGCGACGCCGCCGGCACCTATCAGCATAACTCTGCTCATGGAGAGGATCCTTTCAGTCGCATACTGTTCATGTCGACCCGAATTCCATGCTCCACCCGGAGCAGTTCAAGGGCGGGAGAAGTATATCAAATCGTGCCCCCTTCTGCAATCCGTGATTGCCCACAGCGCGGAGTTTTGGTATCATGGGCAAGTTTTCCAACCCAACCGATAGGCGGCAACTCGTGAAAAAGAACAGCAAGAAGAAATACGCAGTCGCATGCGTGACCTCCATGGGCCTGCGCATCACCCCCGAAAACCGCATGGCGGTACACAACTCCAACCGCTTCCTCCTCCAGGCGACGAGCGCCGAGACGAACGTGCTGAACGTGACGAGCTCGCTCGGACGCGAGTGCCTCGCGCTCACGCGCTTCGTCGAGGGCAGCCCGATGGCGGCCTTCATCAAGGCCCAGCTGCGCGCGCGCAACATCGCGTACGAGGCGAAGGAGGTGCCGCAGGGCGGACCCTGGGGCTACCGCCACCAGTTCAACATCGCGGACTCCGGCTTCGGCCTCCGCGCGCCGCGCGTGTGGAACGACCGCGCAGGCGAGGTCGGCCGCACGCTCGACCCGAAGGACTACGACGTCAAGCGCATCTTCGGCGAGGAAGGCGTGGAGATCCTCCACCTCTCCGGCCTCATCGCCGCCATGAGCCCCGAGACGACCAAGTGCTGCCTCGCGATCGCCAAGGCCGCCAAGAAGTACGGCACGCTCGTCTCCTTCGACCTCAACTACCGCGCCACCTTCTGGAAGGGACGCGAGGCCGAGCTCCGCAAGGCGTTCCACCAGATCGCCTCGGTGGCCGACATCCTCGTGGGCAACGAGGAGGACTTCCAGCTCTGTCTCGGCTTCAAGGGACCCGAAGCCGGCGGCAAGGACCTCGCGGCGAAGATCGAGTCCTTCAAGACGATGATCACCAAGGTCGTGAAGAAGTACCCGAACGCGAAGATGTGCGGCACCACCCTCCGCCAGGTGATCACCGCCAACGAACACCTCTGGGGCGCGATCGTCTACTCCGGCGGCAAGTGGTTCGTCGAGGAGCCGCGTCCGATCGTGGTCATGGACCGCATCGGCGGTGGCGACGGCTTCACGGGCGGACTTCTCTACGGCCTCCTCAACGGCTGGGACGGCGAGAAGTGCCTCCAGTTCGGCTGGGCAAGCGGCGTCCTCGCGGCGTCCTCCCTCAACGACTACGCCGAACCCGCCGACGAAAAGCAGGTCTGGGACATCTACAAAGGCAACGCGCGCGTGCAGCGCTAAGGAGAACTGAAGAATGAAGAAAGCTGACATTGGCTTGATTGGGCTCGCCGTGATGGGCGAGAACCTCATCATGAACATGGAGTCGAAGGGCTTCACCGTGGCGTGCTACAACCGCACCGTCGAGAAGGTGGACGCCTTCTTCGTCAACGGCCGCGCGAAAGGCAAGAACATCATCGGCTGCCACTCGATCCAGGAACTCGCCGACAACCTCGAGAAGCCCCGCAAGGTCTTCTGCATGGTCAAGGCCGGCGCGGCGGTGGATGCCATGATCGAGCAGTTGCTCGGCGTGCTTGAGCCGGGCGACATCATCATCGACGGCGGCAACTCGCACTTCCCGGACACAATCCGCCGCACGCAGTACGTGGAGTCGAAGGGACTCCTCTACGTCGGCACGGGCGTCTCTGGCGGCGAAGAGGGCGCGCTCAAGGGGCCGTCCATGATGCCGGGCGGCTCGCCCGCCGCATGGCCCTACGTGAAGCCTATCTTCCAGGGCATTTGCGCGAAGGTCGAGGACGGCTCGCCCTGTTGCGACTGGGTGGGCGAGAACGGCGCCGGACACTTCGTCAAGATGGTACACAACGGCATCGAGTACGGCGACATGCAGCTCATCTGCGAAAGCTACCAGCTCATGCGCGACCTGCTCGGCATGTCCGACGACGAGATGCACGAGGTGTTCAAACAGTGGAACACGACGGAGCTCGACTCCTACCTCATCGAGATCACGCGCGACATCCTCGCCTACAAGGATACCGACGGCTCCGCCCTCGTGGAGAACATTCTCGACACGGCCGGACAGAAGGGAACAGGCAAGTGGACGGGCATCGCCGCCCTCGACGAGGGCGTGCCGCTCACGCTCATCGGCGAAGCCGTGTTCGCGCGCTGCCTCTCCGCGATGAAGGCCGAGCGCGTAGAGGCCGCCAAGGTCTTCAACCGCACGGTCCCGCCCTTCACGGGCGACAAGGCCGCGTTCGTCGAGAACATCCGCCAGGCGCTCTTCGCCTCGAAGATCATCTCCTACGCGCAGGGCTACACGCTCATGCGCACCGCCGCGAAGACGTACGGATGGAACCTCAACTACGGCGGCATCGCGCTCGTATGGCGCGGCGGCTGCATCATCCGCAGCGTATTCCTCGGCAAGATCAAGGACGCCTACGACAAGAACCCCGAGCTGACGAACCTCCTGCTCGACCCGTACTTCAAGGCGACGATCGAGAAGCTCGTGCCCGCGTGGCGCCAGGTGGCCGCGGCGGCCGTCTCATACGGCATCCCCGCCCCGGCGATGACCTCCGCGCTCGCGTACTTCGACGGCTACACCACGGCGCGTCTCCCGGCGAACCTCCTCCAGGCACAGCGCGACTACTTCGGCGCACACACCTACGAAAGGCTTGACTCGCCCCGCGGCCAGTTCTTCCACACGAACTGGACCGGCCACGGCGGCAACACCTCCGCCGCCACGTACAACGCCTAGCCCCCACGGGAACGGCCGCGCTTGTCGCGGCCTTTCGGTAGGGCGCGATCACCGAGCGCGCCGCAAGGTGGGGCGAGCCCTCCGGGCGAGCCGCCGCCCCCTACGGCAACTCCACCACCACCTTGAAGAACCGCATGGTGGGGCGAGCCGTCCCCGGCGAGCCGCCTTCTCCGCCGCCGTCGCCCCTTCAACCGCCTTCCACTCGCCATCCAGCGTTGCCGCCCCCTTCAACACGGCCTGTATCTCCGCGCCCGTCCAGCGGTTCACCTTCGGTTCCCACTCCACCTTCGGCCCACCATCCAGCATCTCAATGGACACAATGCGGAAGTCGTTCGTGGCAATCGAACGCGAGGTCGACATTTTTGCGCTGGCGGAATTCGTTCAGTATGTCGTAGAACTGCTGTTCGCGTTCGGCCTTCTCGTCGGGCGTCTCGCGACGAGTTCCCTTGGGCCGCCGACATTCTTGTATCTCGTCGATGAACACATAGACCATCCCACGTTTCCCGGCCGTACGGTGCACGAGAAAATCGTACATGGCGTCCGGATCGCGGAGCTTCGCGTCTTTATTTCTGTCGAGAGCGATCTCGACTACGTTCTCGCGGCGCACGCCTTCTTTCAGCAGATGCGACTTGAAGAGGTTGAAAAGCAAATAACTCTTCCCGCATCGGCGGATGCCCGTCACGATCTTGACGAAACCGTCGCCCTTTGCATCGATAAGCCTATTGAGGTAGAAATCTCGCTTGATTTTCATGGCGTGCAGTATACCATAAGCCGCCCCGCGAATCAAGATTGCCATTCCATTTTTACCCGGACATCCGACCAAATATGGAATCGACCCGACGCCGACTGGAACACATGGCGTCTCGTCCTTTGGGGTGGCGGGCCTCCGCGCCCGCAACTGGGACAACGGGCATCTTGCCCGTTGCGGTAGGGCGCGATCACCGAGCGCGCCGCAAGGTGGGGCGAGCCCTCCGGGCGAGCCGCACCCCTACTGCACCTCCACCACCACCTTGAAGAACCGCATCGCCGCCTTCTCCGCCGCCGTCGCCCCTTCAACCGACTTCCACTCGCCACCCAACGTCGCCGCGCCGTACACGACCGCCCGCGCACCCGGCACGTTCCACTGCGACTTCGGCGGATAGACCGCGATGTTCTCCAAATCCGGCGTACCATCCGCCTTCATAGGGAACGCGCTGATCTTGAACTCGTCCATCTTCTGCGGATCAAGTCCCACCACATAGCATTCCCAGACCTTCCACCCGTTCGCGGCCGTTTTCTTGGCG
>CACWIW010000125.1 GCA_902761035.1 uncultured bacterium
CAGCTCGACGATGCAGCTGCCGGGTTTCAGGCAGATGCCGTGCGTTCCCTTCATGCGCGTCAAAGGATCGTGGTCGCTCATCCACACCGTCACGCTGCCATCCTTGCCCTTTTCAATCTCGACGTCTGTGGGCATGAACGTGGCGGGACGGTGGTGCTGCGGCCAGTTGAACTCCACGCCGCCGCTCACCCACGGGCCGGCGAGTCCGACGAGCGCTGGCTTGATCACGTCGTTGTGGTAGAAGAAGTCGTAGTTACCGTTCTTCTTGTCCTGGGCGATGTAGATGCGCCCGCCGAGTTCGGGGAGCAGCACGAGGCGCACGTACTCGTTCTCGAGCGTCACGGCGTCGTACTTCTTCATCGACGGCGTGTCGTAGACCTTGTCGATGAACGGCACGGGATACACCTTCCCGCACGATCCCTGGTAGACGCGCTTCTCGAAGAACATCGGGTTCTTCTCCGGCTCGCCCACCGGGTACGTCTTGATTGCGATCTTCTCGCGCTTGACTTTCACCTGAAAATTGCCGTTCTTTACTTTATTTGTTTTCATAGTCACCTTCTGCTCCTAATACCCGTTGTATTGCATGGTGTAAAAGCGCAAATATTGTAGCATTTTTTGCCGCCAACGCCAACTACTTTAGTACCTGAGTCCGTAGGTCACGGTGTACGACACGTCGGCAATGTCGGCGGCGGGCGCGTTGGTGAGCGCCGATCCAGCCGCAAGCTCGATCTCACCACCAAGGTCGGCCTCATAGTAGAAAGTTTCACGCAGAGGCGCAGAGAGGCAGGGCGCGCAGAGAAAGCCTTTCTTGTGTTCGCTATTGGGAGTTTTGGAGTTTTGGAGCGAGAGGATTTGTAATATATAACCAGTTGAAAAATCTCTTTTGATTGTCCATGTAGAACATGTAAACCATCAGTATGTGTTACATGTTTTACATGTTCTACATGGATAAAACTTTCCTCCAATAGGTTTTTTAACTGGCTCCGGATTATCCGCAGACGAGATCGATGGCCTACTGATGGAAGGACATGGACTGAACAAGGTGTCTAGTTTTCTGCTCAAGATGTTCGCGGACGACGATTAATGGCAGGGATATTGGACGAGGCGCATGGAACTGAGCCAAGTGGTGTTTCTGCTCTTCAGGATCGTCAGATGCTGACATCATCGCCCGGCATGGTGCAATTGGCTTGCCAAACATTGCGATCCTACCGAATTTTCCCCGAGCAGGACCTCTTGACCCACGCGGGGGAAAATGCTAATCTATCGTCCATCGGCGCGAGGCCGCGACAAGCGCGACCTTCCCGTATGGAGGCAAACATGAAAGATATTGAGATGAAAAGCAACCTGAAAAGGCGCGTGTGGGTGGAGATCAACGTCTCCCGCCTGCGCGCGAACTACGCGAAGATCGCCGCTGCCGTGAAGCCACTGAAGGTGCTATGCGTGCTGAAGGCGAACGCCTACGGTCTCGGCGTGATGCCCTACGCGGCCGCCCTCGCCGAGACCGACTGCGCCGGGTTCGGCGTGGCGGAACCTTTCGAGGCACTCCAGCTCGCGGGCGGGAAGAAACCCGTGCAGATTCTCTCCTCCATCCTGCCCGACGAGATTGAGCCGATGGTTGCGGCCGGCGTCACCCTTCCCGTGATCGACCTCCCCACCGCGAAGCTGATTAGCACCGCCGCGCGGAAGCTCGGATGCACCGCCACCGTCCACTTCAAGCTCGACACCGGCATGGGCCGCCTCGGCATCCTCGCCGCCGACGCCCCCCGCGTGATCCGCGCCGTGAAGCGTCTCCCCAACCTCGACTGCGCCGGCATCTTCTCCCACTGCCCGATGGCCTACGACCCCGCGAACGAGTTCTCGAACGACCAGATCGACCTTTTCTGCGCGATCCTCAAGGACGTCGCGCGCGACGGCATCCGCTTCAAGACCATCCACATTGCCGCATCGGACGCAATCAACAACTTCCCGCGCGCCGCGAAGCGCCCCTTCACGATGGTGCGCACCGGCATCAACCTGCACGGCTCCTTCGACCCCAACGGACGCCGCGCGCTCAACGTGGTGTCGGTCCTCACCCTCAAGACCCGCGTCGCGCAGGTCCGCGACCTCCCCGCCGGCACTACGCTCGGCTACGGACGCACCTGGTGCCTCGCGAAACGCACGCGCGTGGCGACAATCTCAGCCGGCTATGCGGATGGGCTCCCCCTTGCCCTCACGAACCGAGGCCACGTGCTGATCGACGGCGTGCCCTGCCCCGTAATCGGACGTATCTCCATGGACTACACGACCGTGGATGTCTCGCGCGTCCCCCACGTGAAACCTGGCGACGAGGTGGTATGCCTCGGCGGACGCGGCAAGTACGCCATCACGCCCGACGACTGGGCCGCCCTCAAGGGCACCCACGCCTACGACATCATCTGCTCCTTCGGCAACCGCGTCGAGCGCGTCTACTGCGGACGCTAGACGTTCAGTCTGCCGTCATCATGACGCGCGGCGGCGCACGATATACGCCGCGAGCGAAAGCAGCACGAGCGGCGCAACCACTGCGTTCACAAAGGCAGTACGGGCCAACGTGGACCATTCAACGCACGTACCCGTGGCCAGGTCGGAAATCGGCTGCGGCTCCGCGAGCGCGGAAGTTGCAAAGGCCACGGCGTGCGAGAGCCAGAGTCCCATCCTGTCTGACATCGGCAAGTCCAAAGTATCAGGATACTGCGCCACCACCGCAGGCGCCATTTCGACTACGACGAGCATGACGAGCGCCGTGAAGATCGCCACCGGACGCGACAGCGACGCAGACAGAAACAGCCCGAACGCGCAGAGGAACGCGACCACGCACAGCATCTCGCATGTCGCTCGTAGCGTGTTCATCACGAAGGAGTCCGCCGGCGTAAGGACCTCCACGTCGCGTCGAGGTCTGAGCATCACCGTGGTTTTGCCCGTATTGTGGAAACTCAACTTTGTATCCCATCCCGCGCCCTGGTCTGGCGGACGGACAAGCGGGATTTCAAGGACAGACTGCGTGTTGTTGCTTACCACGGCGGACCATGGTCCGAGCGTGACGACGCCGGAAAGCTCCGAGCGCATGTTGAACTGGGTGGAGAATCGAATGCGCGCGGTAGCGCCCTCGGATGCCGCCGCCTCGTCCGGGAACGGCCACGAGGCTGTGCATGTCGGAGGAATGTTCTCGTAGCGGTCGATTTCGCGACCAGTTAGGATGGATAGCAGCCTGTGGCGAGGAGCCGTGCGAATCTCGCGCGGGGTGTTCGTGTCCGCGAGGATATCCTGCAGCATCTGCTTCGCCACCGTCTCAGGCGGTTCCAGCACGGGCGCGTAGACATGCCGGCAATCCGTCCAGCCCCCGCGCGCGCAGGTCAATCCCGCGTTGAAGGCAAGTACCACTGCGGCAACCGCGACTAGCGCAAGGAAAGGCCCGAAGAGGAGCGCGCCGGCGGAAACCGGACGCACGGCCGCGAGGGCGAGACGGTGCGATTCGCGCGCACGCGCCACTAAGCCGCAGGCGCAAGCGAGCAACGCCACGCAAAGCACCATGTACACGCCGCCGGGTACGGCCCTCAGGAACACCTCGCGGGCGCCAGCCGCAGTACCGTCGGACCGTACCAGCGCAGGAAGGAACAGATGCGCAAGCGCCGTCAGCGCAAGAAGCGCCGTCAGGACATGCCCGCGCACAAGCGCGCGCCATGCAAGCAGGAAGGACTCAGCCACGCGCAGCCCCCACCGCTTCTGCGAAGAACTTCTCAAGCGGAACGCTTGGGTGGTCGAACGCGACAGGTTTTCCGTAGCGGCGCGCAAGTTCGTCCGCCAGCGCGCGCGCCTCATCCTCCGCGAGGCCCTCCACCGTGAAGCGGGCGTCCTGCGTGCGCGTAAGTAGGTCGGCAGTGCGTCCGCTGGCTGCAACCTGTCCGTGCGAGAGGATCGCGATCTTGGAGCAGACGTCCTCGGTGTCGGCAAGCAGGTGCGATGTCATCAGCACCGTCACGCCGTCCTTCGCCAGCGTGCGGATGAGTTCCTTCACGTCGCGCGTGCCGATGGGATCGAGTCCGGACGTCGGTTCGTCGAGGACGAGCAGTTCCGGATTCGAGACGAGCGACGCCGCGAGCGCCACGCGGCGGGCCATGCCCTTAGAAAACCCTCCCACCGCACGGTCTGCGACGGACGCAAGGCCAACGCGATCCAACAGTTCTTCCGTGCGCTTCTTCGCGGTGCGGCGATCGAGCGACGAAAGTCCCGCGTAGTAGCGTATCGTCTCGCGCGCCGTGAGGAACGGATGCAGGTAGGAAAGCTCAGGCAAGTATCCGAGGCGCGCACGCGCCGCACGGGCGCGGGGCGAGAGCCCGAACAGACGTATGCTGCCGCCCGACGGCGCAAGAAGTCCAAGGATCATCTTGATGGTCGTGGACTTCCCGGAACCATTTGGCCCCAACAAGCCGAATACGTCTCCGCGTTCGACGGTCAGGTTTATGCCACGCACGGCCTCGGCCACGGGACGCTGCCAGAAGTCGCGGAACGTCTTTCGCAGTCCTTTGATCTCCACAACGGGTTCGCTCATGGAATCTCCCTTCTCGCAAGCAGCACGGAGCCGACAACTAGCCAGAACGCGACCAGCAGCGCGCCAGCCCCTGCGGCAGCGCAAAGTTCCCGCGCCGGAATCGTCCCGCCTGATGTAAAGGCGTCGACAAGCCAAAAGCGGTTGATGTCCGGCATTACGGCTCGCAGCGGACGGACGAACGACAGCAGCACCGCCACGGTCATTAGCGCCGAGACGGCCGCCGGCTTGAGGCATACCGCGAGCGCGCCTGCCATGACGACGAACACCGAGCAGCCCAGGGCAAGCACGCCCAGCGCAGGCAACAGCGTCCATGGCACAGGCGAATGGTTGAAAAACAGGATGCCGGCGAGCGCCACCGGTTGTGCGAGCGCCATCAGCAAACACGCCCCAACGCAGAAGCGCGTCCTCAGGATGCCGTTCCCCAGCGCCGCAAGCGCGAACGCAAGCAACGTTCCGCCGGCGCCAGCCGCCACTCCGGGTCCCCACACGAGCACGTCGCCCTGCGTGACTATTCGTCCCATCTGCGACGTGACGACAGAGAGCAGCGTTGCACCAGCCACGGAGAGAAGGAACAGCGCGAACGCGGCCAACACTCCGGCGACCTTCGCGCAGAAGAACATCGAACGCGGCACGGGGCGCGCAAGCGCCGCCGCAGCCGTTCCGCTTTCAAGCTCGCGTCCAATCGCATGGACGGCCGCCGACGTGGCAAACACGAGTCCAAACACTAGCAGAGCGGAGAAGCCGCATTCGCGCGACAAACGCCCAGCCTCGCCGAACTGGTGCAGGTGAAAGACAGGCAGAAGATGCACCGCCAGAAGCGCAACGAGGAAAAGAATTGCAGAAAGCGGCTCGGCCAGCGCCTCAAGTGCGGCCGACCGAGCGAGTGCCCAAAACCGACGCATGGCGCGCCTTCCCTAGTCCATCTGGATGAACTGCATCTCGTTCGCGCCGGCGACCGGGCCTACGCCCTCCTGCCACAGATGCCACATCAGGAATCCAACCGCAGCAAGGGCGGCGATGGACGTAATGAGCGACATCACAGCCACCCAGCCCGGAACGCCTGCGGACTTGCCCGACTCTCCGCCGGCCATTCCGACGGGAGAGAGGTTGCCAACAGGGGCCATATCCGCCACGGGCATTTCAGGCACGTCGCCTTCGGCTGGCGCAGCAGACGCGGCAGGCGCGGAGGAGATTGTCGGGCGCTTGATTCCGATGCCAGGACGGTGGAGCTTCAGCGTCTTCTTCTGCGTAACGGAAGTTTCACCTTCCGTCGACGCCTCCGACCCTGCGACAGGGGCAGCGGGCGGTTCCGATACTGGCGGCTGCGATGACACGAGCGGCGCAGGTCCATTGGATTTGAGATCCGTTGGGCGCCGCAGACGAATCGTCTTCATCGGAGCTGGAGCCTCCTTCACGGGCGCAACGCCGATGGCGGATTCAAGCGAGATACGGGAGGTTTTAGACTTCGCTGCCTGCTGCTGCGCGGGCGTGAGGATGCCCTCGGCGACAATCCCCGTCTTACGCAGAGTCGCCTGCATGGGAATTGGCCCCGTCACTGCCTTAAGGCTTTGCGTGGCCTTCTTGGTGACCTCCGGGGACGCTGCTGCCGCTACTGTCGCTGGTGGCTTCACCCCGCCAATGACCGGCTTGCGGATCTGCGGTTTACGAATCACGGGCTTGAGCTTTATCGTCGAGACACCGGATGAGGGCAAGGCCGGTGCGGCTGGTACGGCGGCGGCAGGAGCTGCGGCTGCTGGAGCCGCTGGTACTGGCGACGCTGCCGCTGGTGCAGCAGTCTCCGTAGGGCGCGCGCCAAACGGAGAAACCTTGGGCGGAACGGTTGCGGCATCATCTAGCGTAACCGGCGTCATTTCAACTTCTTCTGCCATGTGCTCTTCTCCTTCTTCTCGTTACCCGTCAACAGTCGTTGCTTTGCAGGGTCAGACCGCCATCACTTCGGATTCCTTGGCCTTCAGCTCCGCATCGATCTTCGCGATGCCGTCATCCGTGGCCTTCTGGACCTTGTCGAGCCCCTGCTTGAGGTCGTCCTCGGAAATCTTCTTGTCCTTCTCCAGCTTCTTGAGGGCCTCGTTCGCGTCACGGCGGACGTTGCGCATCGCGATCTTCTGGTCCTCGGCCTGCTTCTTGGCGACCTTCACGATCTCCTTGCGGCGCTCTTCGTTCAGCTCGGGCACCGTAATGCGGACCACTTTGCCGTCGCTCTGCGGCGTCACGCCGATGTTCGCTGCGAGAATCGCCTTCATGATGCCATCGATCGTCGATGGATCGAACGGCGTGATCTTGATCTGGCGCGGCTCAGGCGTCGAGATCGTGGCGATGTTCTTGAGGGGCTGCTTGGACCCCCACGCCTCGGCCTGTATGCCGTCCACCATCGCAGTGGACGCCTTACCCGTGCGGAGACCCGCGAACTGCGCCTTGAGCGCATCGAAGGACTTCTGGATTTTCGACGTCGCGTCGTTCAGGACTTCACTTACTGTTTCCATTTTCTTTTGCCTTTCTTAAGTTGATTTGGACATCCGACATTGGACAGCCAGCGTCCGCTTTGCTCATTGATTTGAAATTCTCAGCCTTTCTCGCTCACGAGGGTGCCAACCGCCTCGCCACGCACGACGCCCTGGAGCGCGTTGCCATCGAAGAAGTCGAACACAACGATAGGTATCTCGTTGTCCATGCACAGCGCGAACGCCGCCGCGTCCATCACCTTTAGCCGCTTCTCGAGCGCCGTCTCGTAGCGGAGCGAGCCGTACTTCTTCGCCTTCGGGTCCTTCTTAGGATCGGCCGTGTAGATGCCGTCCACCTTAGTGGCCTTCAGTAGCACGTCCGCGCCGATCTCGCTCGCGCGCAGGGCGGCCGCCGAATCCGTGGAGAAATACGGGTTGCCAGTACCGCCGGCGAACACGACCACGCGGCCCTTCTCGAGATGGCGGATCGCCTTGCGCTGGATGAACGGCTCGGCGAGCTTCGGCATCTCGATGGATGTCATCACGCGCGTGGGCACGCCGATCGCCTCAAGCGCGTTCATCATCGCGAGGCCGTTGATAATCGTGGCGAGCATTCCCATCGAATCACCCGTCACGCGGTTCACGCCCTGCGTCGAGCCCGTAAGCCCGCGGAAGATGTTGCCGCCGCCGAGGACGATGCCGACCTGGCAACCGAGGGCGTGGATTTTCTTCACGCGCTCGGCCATAAACGCGAGCCTTGCCGGGTCGATGCACTCGCCCGTCTCGCGGTTCGCGAGCACCTCTCCCGAAAGCTTCAGGAGGATGCGCTTGTACTTTAGCCTGTTCTTCACGGCCACTATTTTACCCTTTTTCGCAGCGCGGTGCAACAGGGATTTCAAATAAGTTTTCTTACGATATTTTCGTCACCTGTTAGACCAGGTTGAGGATGTCAGAGAAACCAGTGATGTCCAGCACCTCCCGAACAGCTTCCTGCGCGTTGGCGATCTGCAGTTCGCCGCCCTTCCCAATCATCGTCTTGTGGGAGGAGAGAAGGAGGCGGAGTCCCGCCGAGCTCATGTACGGAACGTCCGCGAGATCGATCACCACGCATGTCGCATCGCCGAAGTTGAGGGCCGCCGCGAGTTCGGGGGCCGTGACCGTGTCAACCCGTCCACTGACCGCGATGGTCAGCCGGGTTCCATCTGTTGTCGTTTTAATCTCCATAGTCTTTTCCTATTGACAGTATGTTTTTGCCGTTACGCCGCCTGTAGGTTACAGGCGACATCGTCTTTTTGACGATAAAGATGCCGAGCCCGCCGACATCGCGCTCCGCCGCGCTGAGCGTCGTGTCGGGGTCGCGGTGGATGAGCGGGTCGAACGGTTTCCCGTCGTCGGACATAATCAGGCGCACGCCCTCCGGGTGGTGTGTCAGCACGACAAACAGCGCCCAACGCGTTGCGCCGGAATAGCGCACGATGTTGGCGAATATCTCGTCGGCCGCGATGAGAAGCTTGTTCTTGGCCTTGGCCGGCACCGATTCAAGCGCGGCGGCAACATCGTCGGTGGCACGCGCAAGATCCTCCATCGTTGGAAGATATTCGTGGGATACGACATCTGGCTCTCCCCGATAACGTATCAAGAGCTGCGTACAGTCGTCCGCCTGCTCGACTTCAGCCGCATATCGGCGCACGTCCTCCAGTACGGCATCGAGGATGTCCTTTCCCCGACGTTCAGGATCCGAAAGAACTCTCAGCATTCGGTCCTCCCCATAGAGTTCATCGGATTTGTTTGGCTGTTCGACAATACCGTCCGTGTAGAGGTAGATTCCGTCGCCCGGCTCAAGCTGTAACTCGCCGACGCGATAGTGGATTTCCGGCATGGCGCCGAGCGCAAGCGAGGGACGCGACTTCAGGAGTTCCGGCTTGCCGCTGCGAAGGACAACCGGGGGATTGTGTCCCGCGTTCACGAATGTCACATGCCCAGTGCGCGTGTTCATTTCGCCCGCCCACGCCGTGACGAAAGTGCAGGAGGAATTACCCTCGCTGAGCGCGTTGTTTACCTCCTCAAACACCTGCACGACCGGTTTGCCCGTCTGCGCGGCGCTCTTGAGGAGCGTCTTCGCCCGCATCATGAACATCGCGGCCGGAACCCCCTTCCCGCTCACGTCGGCGACAAGGAAAAGCACGCGGTCCTGCCCGATGAAGTAGAAGTCATAGAAGTCGCCGCCCACCTCCTTCGCCGTCTCCATAGACGCCCAGATGTCAAAGCGCGTCTCGTCCGGGAACGGCGGGAACACTTTCGGCAGGGCCGAGAGCTGGATGTCCGTCGCCATCTTCAACTCCTTAGCCTCCTGTGCGCGTATCTGCTGGCGGACGAATGCCGAGATGACCACGGCGACGAGCAGCGCCACAAACACGAGCGCCGCGCCGTTCAGCAAAGCCGTCGAGCCGACGAGCACATTGCGCTGTACCGCAGCGGACCCCTTCGGGATCATCACGTAGACGGGGAAGCTCTCGATTTCCTTGCGCTTCCAGTAGAACACACTCCCATCGGGTTCCTGGAACTGCGTGCCCTCGCGATTCGGTTCCTCGTAGTCGGAGAGGACGAGTCCGGAAGGAGTGGTGACGACGATGCCACCCGTGCCGGCAACATGCCAGTTACGGAATAGGTCCACGCAGGTGGAACGCGCAAGGGATTGCAGGGCCTTGGCGTCACATCCGATTTCAAAAAACCCTCCGTCGTGCCGCCATACGCCGATAAATTTACGCCAATTGTCGTTCGCCGGGTTGCTGCGGAACGGCTGGCAGTATTCAGTGTACCTGCCGTCTACGAGGCCCATCATTTCGTTGGCGACCGTATCGTCGGTCGCGGCGAAGTTGAAGGCCGGCCTTCCGGGGCGGGCGAGGTAGTCATCCACGGACGAACGCACGATATCGCCCTTCTCGTCTGCGATGCTGACCTCTGTGACGCGGAGCTCGCGCGCGAGGTTGCGCAGCGACTCCGTGTCGTCAGGATACCCGTCCTCGAGCCGCTCCCTGGCCGCCATGCATACGAGTACGAGCCGCTCGTCGATGCAGTCGGCAAGCTCGTCCTGCACGTTCTCGAACGTACTGTCGATGAGCGCGTAGGCGTCGCGCTCGGAGAGCCGGTCGTGCAGAAACCACGAGAAAGCCATTGACAGCAGAAAAGCCGCCAGTATGCTGAATGCTAGCTTGAGGTTCAAACTGCTGCGCGAGGTCATTTCGCACCTCCTTCCGCGATGACGGCGTTTGCCGCCGCGAGCACGTCGGGGCGCCGCTTGTCCACGGCAACGCCGTATCCGTCGCGCGTTTCAAGAGGCGATACGACGAACTTCCCGCCCGACGACTCGGCCATGGCATTCAGCGGCGGGGCATCGAAGAACACGGCGTCCAACTCGTCTTTCTCCAGTTCGGCAATGGCTTCGGCAAGGTCTGAAAAACGCCTGGGGTCGCCTCCATGGCGGCACAGATAGAGATCCTCCACCGTATCGACCTCAACGCCTATGCGGAGAGAAGCGATCTGTGACATGCGCGGCTTCTTCCTGCCTTTCTTGTACATGAAGCACGTCCCTGCCGTGTGGTACGGCACCGAGAAGTCGACATCACGCTGGCGCGCTTCCGTGATGGTAATCGTGGATATGCCGAGATCCGCAGTGCCGTCCTTGAGACGCGGGAGAATGTTCGAGAAATCCACGCTTTCCACCACCAGCTTCCTTCCCATCTTCGCGGCGATCCTGCGTGCAAGGTCAATGTCCGTGCCGACGACGTTGCCCGAACTGTCACGGTAGGAAAAAGGTGGCTCGGTGGGATGCGTCACCAGGATTATCGGATGCGATGCGTCCGCAACGCGCGGGTCGACATCTTGCTCGGAACGGTCCGAACACCCGGCAAGGGCGACAAGCGCCAGAATGGCCAATGTTCTCATAGCTTGAATACGTTCCTGTTGAATCCTGTGGTTGTGAGGTTGCGACGGACGGGAATCGCCGTCATCAAGTTGGAGACGAGATAACTGCGGAGAGAGGACACTCGCGCGTCGACGTCCGTGATGTTGAATATCACGCCGTCGTCGCGGAGAACGAGCATGAGCCCGTCGTTGAGATCCACCGTTACCTCGGCCTTGATGCGCTTTCCGGAATTGTGGTCGTGGACGACCATCAGCGTCTCCTCCACGAGGAGCGCCGCCTTCGACGCGCGCCGCCCTTCGACGCCATGGGTTCTGAGATGAGCCCCGACTGCCGCCGACGCCCCGCAGATGGCCGCAGGGTCGAGTTCGAGGTCGAATACGCGCAAGGCCGCCTCGCGGTCCTTGGACAGGAGAAACGGAAATCTACTGCGCCCACCACACGCCAGCACGTACAGGGCGACGAGCCCCAGCGCCAGCGCTGGAGCCAGGGCGAGCGCAGCCCAGACGCCATGTGCACCGCAGAACGAACCGAACACAGGATAAAGAGTGATGGGCAAGCCGAACACGGCGAGCAACGTTAGAACCGATGAAAGCTTTTCTCTTCCAATGAACACGTAATAAGAGTTGAACAGTAGCATGAGCGCAAGGCTCGGAAGCGCGACGGAAACGACACGCACGGCAAGACGGGCCTCAGAAACCGTAACGGGACTGTCGATGCCCACCAAGGAGAGCATTAGGCCCGGAAAGGCAAGCAGCAGCAACATGATACCGCCGCCTTCAACCAGTGCCGTCACAAGCGCCGCATGCATGACACGCCGCGTCAGCAACGGATTCTTCTCGCCCATGTACACGCTTGCAAGCGGCTGAGCGGCGTTCGCAACGCCGTCGAACATCTCGGAGATTCCGATCGTCATCACGACTACGGCGAGAACAGGAAGCATCTCCGAACCGAATTTCGCGATTACGTATGCATTGAGGGCAAACATGAGGGCTGCCTTGCCGATGTTCTTGCTGGCGTCGCCGAACGACTTGCTGGAAATCTTGAGGATATCTGAGAATATGAAATGACGCGACCAGCCCAACATGCATCCCTTGCTGCGGAAGTGGAATAGCAGCACGACGATGGCGGCGAGCGAACCGAGCCCCGTGCCGACCGCGCACCCGGCCGCGCCGTAAGCCAGTGTCAGCGGTACGGACAGGAGACAGTTTCCAAGCAGCTGCGCGAGGTAGGAACAGAACGACAGCCGCGCATCACCGTCCGTATAGCACATCGTCCCGAGAAAGAACGCGATCGGTTGCAGCGTCGCCGCTGGAAGAAACCACAGCCAGTACGAAGCGGCCATTTCCGAGACGGACGGTGATGCGCCGAAGGCGACGATGACCGGCGTGCGCACGACGGCAAGCACCGCAGCGGTAAGCAGCCCAAACGCAACCGCCGAGACCGTGCCGAGCGTGAAGTAACCCTGCGCCCGGCGCACATGCAAAGCGCCAAGCTCCGTCGCGAACAGGACGCTCGTTCCGACCGTCACCATCATGCCGACGAACGTGACGATCTCAAACACGCCCTGCATCAAGTTTACGGCCGAAAGCCCGGTCTCGCCGAGGATGTGTCCGCAGATGACCGAGTCGGACAGTCCCATCAGGAACTCCGCCGCCATCGCAAAAGTTGCGGCTGGCAGAAACGACCTGAATTTGGAGAGTGCGAAAGTCATTCTGCCGCGCGCAATTGCCGCAGGACGCATCCCAGGGCTTCAATGATCTTCTGTGACTCAAAGCGGTCCACGTATCCGTCACTTAAGAAACCTTCCAGTTTTCCGATGAGGAAGTCAAACGAGTTCCCGTCCCGATGCTCCTCTAACCAGCGCTTGATTACTCTGGCTTCGTCCGCATCAATCTTCGAGTCTTGAAGCACGCTTTTGGTCAAAAGCCAAAACTCGTCGTGCAGTTCTTGTTTCGTCATCATCGTCTCATTCCTTCTTTTTGCCGTGCTGATATTATACCACAGTTTTGCCCCCATGGTGGCAAAGCCGCCGTCGCTTGACGAGAAAAAGATATTCTGTCACCTTCAGCGGCCGATTCCGGAGATTGCGGCTGCCCCTGAATGCGTTGTACTCAATATCCACCGACGTGACGGAGCCGAGCGTTTCGAGAAACGCCGTGAAACTTCCCTTCCCGATGAACCCCTCGGAGTTGTACGACACCATTAGGTAGCGGGCCGGCGTGTTCCCCAACAGCTCGAAAAACGCCTCCTGCGCCTCGCGTTTCCTGTTGTACCTCGAATGGTTCCAGCCGTCGGGAATGCCGCTGACCGCGCTCATCTTCCCTGGTGCCCTGTTCTCGGCCAGCAGATTGAGCATGAAGTAGTTCGACCCATACGGATGCTGGTTGTACGGAGGGTCGAAATAGGCGAGGTCCACGGGATCGATTGCGGGAGCGACCACGTTGGCGTCGTCACGCAGGATGAGGCTTTCGCAGTCGAAGTTGGAGAGCACTGGCTTCTGAAGCCGGATCTCTCCGCAGATGCGCGCACGGGCGTTCTTCCCTTCACCGCCGAATTCGCCTATCCCGCGTCTGTTCTTGTAGAACCCCTTGAAGACGCCGGATGTGTTCGCGTGTATAGACGCCTCCGCAAGAAGCGGCCCCAGCAGCAGGTTGAAATACTTCTGCGGCACGACCACGTCAAGCGCGCTCCTCGCGGAATCGAGCATCACGGCATTTGCGTGCGTGTAGAACACGCGTTCTCCCTTTTGGATGGCATCGTCATCTTTAGGCGCATAAAACTTCGTGATAAATCCCTCAACCCGGTGCATGGACGCGTACGCGGTCCATTCCCTGAGAACTGCGTCAAGTTCAGCTTCGTCGATCGCCGAACGGTTCGTCAGATAACACCTATTCTCGACTTCGCTGTAACGTTCAATATCGTTGGCGACAATCAGCGACGCATGCCGCTTCATGAATCGCGAAACAACGCCACTTCCCGAAAATGCGTCAAAGAAGGTGATCCTGTCCTTGCCAAGCTCACTTTTAACTGTTTCGACACAGTCGCCGATGAACCGCAGGAGTGCACGCTTGTTCCCTAGATAAGTAAGGAGTTGGGTAGTAAGATACGCCTCCGACTCCCCGTTCATATACACCCTGCCGCCCTGCCGCTATGCGCGCGCCTCGAGGTCTTTCATCGTGGCGATGGCCGTATGGATGTTCTTCTCAAGGTCCGCCTTGTTGCCCCAGCCGCATTCGCACGAGACG
>CACWIW010000126.1 GCA_902761035.1 uncultured bacterium
GCTGCCGAGCGTCACGCTGACCAGCGCGGCGCAGTCGGCGAACATGCCGTCGAATATGGTCTGCACGCCGTCGCCGACCTTGACGCTCGTCAGGCCCTTGCAGCCGGAGAATGCGTTCGGCCCGATGCTCACAACTCCGTTACCGATCTCAAGCCTTGCGAGGGAGCTGCAGCCGTAGAACGCATTGTCGCCGACGCTCGTCACGGCGTCGGGGATCGTAACGCCCGCAAGAGCGCCGCAGCCGTAGAATGCATTGTCCGCGATGCTCGTGACGCCGCTGCCGATCACGACCCTCACGAGCGAGTTGCAGCCGTAGAACGTGCTGTCGCCGATGCGCGCGACTCCGTCGCCTATCGTGGCGGAGGTCATGGAGGAGCATTCGTAGAACGCCCTCTCGCCAAGATTCGTAACGCTGTTGGGGATTTCAATGCCTGACAGAGCGCCGCAGCCGTAGAACGCCTCCGTCCCGATGCTCATAATGCCATTGCCGATCTTGACGCCGACAAGGGCAATACAGTCGGAAAATGCGTCGTCGCCAATGCTCAAGACGTTATCGGGAATCTCAATGTACGTCAGGCCTCTGCAGTCAGCGAACGCTTCCGTACCGATGGTCTTCACCCCGGCACCGATCTTCGCGCTCGTCATGACGCCGCAATTGTAGAACGCCTTCTCGCCAACACTCTCTACTCCGTCAGGAATCACCACGCCCGTCAGCCTGGAGCAGCCGGAGAACGCGCTCGCCCCGATGCTCTTCACGCCGCTGCCGATCGTCACACCGGTGAGCGCCGTGCAGTCCAGGAACGCGCCGTCCCCGATGCCAGTTACGCTATCAGGAATCACAACCGAAGTCAGGCCCTTGCAGCCGTAGAACGCATTCACTCCGATGCGTTTTACGCCGCTGCCGATCGTCACGCTAGTAAGAGCGGCACAGTCCGAGAACATGCCGTCGAAGATTGTCTGCACTCCGGCTCCGATCTTGACGCTCGTCAGGCCCTTGCAGCCGGAGAACGCGTTCGGACCGATGCTCACCACACCGTTGCCGATCTCAAGCCTTGCGAGGGAGCCGCAGCCGTAGAACGCATTGTCGCCGACGCTCGTGACGCCGTCGGGGATCGTCATGCCCGCAAGAGCGCCGCAGCCGTAGAATGCGTTGTCCGCGATGCTCGTGACGCCGGAGCCGATAACGACATTTACGAGCGATCTACAGCCGTAGAAAGTCCCCTCTCCAATGCTCGCAACGCCGTCTCCCACCGTCGCGGAAGTCATTGAGAAGCATTCGGAGAACGCCCTCTCGCCCAGGTTCGTTACGCTGTTGGGTATCTCAACGCCAGACAGAGAGCCGCAGCCGGAGAACGCACTCGCCCCGATGCTCTTCACGCCGCTGCCAATCGACACGCTGGTAAGGGCCGCACAGTCAAGAAACGCATTGTCGCCGATATTTACCACACCATTCGGGATCACAACGGACTCCAGGTGCTTGCAGCCGGAAAATGCCTCGGCCCTGATGCTCTCCAGTCCTGAACCGATGTTGACGCTGACAAGCGCGGCGCAGCCAAGAAAAGCCTGCTCGCCAAGGCTCTCCACGTTATCGGGAATCACCACGTCCGTCAAGACGGTGCAGCCCGAGAACGCTCCGTCGCCGATGCTCTTCACTGCACTGCCGATCCTGACGCTGGCAAGAGAAATGCAGCCCTGGAATGCGTTGGCCCCTACGCTCTCAACTCTATTAGGAATCGTCACGCCGGACAGGGCCACACATCCGGAGAATGCATTCGCCCCGATGCTTATCACGCCCGAGCCGATCGTCGCGTTGGCAAGCGCGGTACAGCCGGAGAATGCGTTGGCACCTACGCTTTCCACGCCGTCTGGTATCGTCACGCCGAGCAGCACGACACAGCCGGAGAACGCTTCCGCCCCGATACTCTTCACGCCCGAGCCTATATTGACATTTTTGAGCGAAACACATTCGGAGAATGCCTTAGCACCAATGCTTTCGACCCCGTCAGGTATCGTCACACCGGTTAACGCCCTGCAATTGTAAAACGCCTCCTCGTCAATGCTCTCCACATTGCCCGGTATCTCCACGCTAGGCAAGGAGACGCAATCGGAGAACACACCCTTGGCAATGTTCTTCACGCCGCTTCCGATCTTTACCGTATTGAGCTCGGAACAGTTCTTAAACGCAGTCTCCCCGACGGTGTCCACGCTATTCGGTATCGTCACGCTTGTCAAGGCGACGCAGTCATTAAACGCACTCTTGTCGATGACCTTCAAACCTTCGACAAGCGATAGCCTGGCGAGCGAACTGCAACCTGAGAACGCCTCCGTCCCAATTCTCAAGACACTATTCGGTATCGTCACGCTTGTCAAGGACTTGCAATTCAGGAACGCCCTATCCCCAATACCTTTAACGCCGTCCGGAATGGTCACAGAAGCAAGCGAACGACAGCCATTGAACGTACCCGGCTCTACATTCTCGATGCCAGGAGGCAATTCCAGGCCCTCCAAGGCAGAACAGTTGTAAAACGCAGAATTGCCGATGTTCGTCACGCTATTAGGAAGCGACAGGCTCGTCAATCCACTGCATCCCGAAAAAACCGAATCGCCAATGTTCGTCACGCTATTGGGGAGCGACAAGCTTTTCAATCCGCTACAGCCATAAAACGCCGAGCCACCAATGCTAGTCACGCCGTCGGGTATCGTCACGCTTGTCAATCCACTACACCCAGAAAACGCATTCCCGCCAATTCTTACCACAGGACTACCGCCCAGCGTACCTGGAATGTCCACGTTTCCGACAGCTGGGGAAACGCTAATAATCTCAGCCTCATTGCCGAAAATCGAATATTCCCACGTGCAAGTCCCGATCGTTTCGGTTTCTGCTGCAAGCGGCAATGCAACTGATAGGAACGCACCAAAAATCAACATCAATGACTTCGATTTCTTCATTTTATGAACCTCACTTATGCTTTGATGGTTGGCACATGGACATCTTCACCCGACAAGGAGTTCCAGGACTTCATCGCGGGTCTTCGCCAGCAGTAACGCGGCGCGCACCTCGGGGATGATCAGGCGACGGTTTACGGCCGCGAGGAAACGGACATGGTCACGAGAGCCCAAATGGCTCAGTATCAGGACGAATATACGCGACGGCTCTCCGTCAATCGAATTGCAGTCTACGCCATTGGCATGGATGCCGATTGCGGCAACTGGTGACTGCACCTCGTCCAAATAACCGTGCGGGATTGCGACGCCGTTGGCAAGCGCCGTGCAGCCGACGTCTTCGCGGGCGTTGACTGCGGCCCGCGCTTTCTCGCACAGGTCCGCCGGAAGGCGGCCTGTCGTAACAAGCGCGTCGAAGAGTCGCGAAAACACCGTCTCAGGCGAGTCCTCCGTCATGCCCAGCACGATGGGACTCGCCCGCAGGATGGTCTCATAGTCAAAACCAGGAACGTCAGCCATTACCACTTCACCTCACGTTCTCACTTTTCGGATTCCACTACGGGCGTGATCGTCACCGTGCCAGAACCGCGCTTGTTGTCCGCCTGCTTTTCCTCGATCGTGCGCATATCGAGGGACATCACCTCGGCGAATCCGCCCTTGCGGTCACCCGGTTCCAACTTACGCCCTGCCACATACTCGCGACCTACAATCGCGTTCTTAGGTAACCCCACGTCCGTCGGCAGGTTGCCCGGATCGGCCATGCCGAGCGTCACGAACACGATGATTTCCTTCTGCACCTTGCCGCGGCTCTTCCAGCCAAAAAGCTTCTGGCCGATCCACGGAATCTTCCGCAGATAGGGTATGCCGGAATCGACGTCCCCCTCGGTCGTCTTGGACAGGCCGCCGATCACGGCGGTGGCACCGTCCTTCATGGTGAAGTCCGTCGTCAGCCGCTTGACCTGGATAACCGGGTAGGCGGAATAAGCGGAAGAATCACCACCCTTGACCTGATAGAAGCCCGTAGTGGAAACATCCGTGTCGAGCTGGCTGATCGTGGGTACTATCTCAACGTTGATCAGGCCGTCCGGCGAAATGCGCGGCTTGACGCTCAGCGTGATGCCCCAGCTGAAGAACACTTCTTTCGCGAACATCAGCTTGTCCTCTCCGGGGATCGCCTCAAGCTGGGTGGAGATGTCCAGGGAGTCGGAACCATTCGACGTGTTGCGCGTTGCCTGCACGCGCACGTTCGGGAACTTGGTCGTCATGTCCACGCGCGCTTCCTTGCCGTTGGAGACGATGATCTTCGGGTTGGAGAAGATCTTGACGTCCTCCATCTGCTCGAACGCGCTCATTGCCAGGCGGAAGTCGTCCGCCGAAAGCTGTCCGGAAAACGTCCGGAAGTTGCGCCATCCCATTTCATCGGCGAGTTCAGTCGGCTTCAGGTAGTCCCTCGCCCGATAGTCCAATGCAGAGCTACCGTCGGCGAGATCTTGATAGGAGATGGTGTCGTTAGACGTCGCCCCCGTCTTTACGAAATTCGCAGGCGTGTAAAAGAAGTTATTTCCGCCCTCGCTGTAATCAAACGCGCTCTTACCTGTTGAGTAGTTGTTATAGGTATCGCTGTAACTTGACGATGAACCCGTCTGCACCATGTTCTTCGGGGTGTAATAGACGTCCGTATAGCCGTTCTTGTACTTTGCCGTGCGCCCATTGGCGTATCCCATGGTGGCATTCACGTCCTTTACGGTCGCCCCCCAGCTTTCAAGTTGGTTCCACTGGACGCCAAGCTTGTGCATCGCCTCGTTCGACACCTCTATGAAGCGGGCCTCGATGTAGATTTGGGGGATGGCCTTGTCAACGGATCGGATGATCTGGTCGCAGTCCGCGAGAACCTTCTCCGATGCCGTAACGACCACCACGTTGGCGCCCTCGAACGCCGTGGCGATCTGCCCGCCGCGCGGTTTTCCGGTCTTGGGGTCACGTCCGCCGCCGCCAAGGGTGCTGTTGAAGAGCTCGGCAAGTTCCTTCGCCGATGCGTGGTTCAGCAGGAACGTGCGCGTGAACATGGGCTCCAACTGCCTGTCCTCGCTAACGAAGTAGATGTCGCCGCGCGGCTCAAGGCGGAATTTCTTCGTGTTGAGTATCGCCTGGAGGGCGTCCAGCCACGGAACGTGCCGGAGCGACACGGAAACGCGCTGCTGGAGGTTTGACGAATCGGTGGAGATGATGTTCGCCCCCGTCGTCTTGCGGAACTGGCGAAGGATGTCCGCGAGCGTCGCGTCGTCGCAGTCGATGTCCACGAGGCCCGTGGACACCGCCATCTCGGGCATCTCCGCATCCGCCGTCTCGTTTGTCGACGCCGCAGCCGTCTTTGCCGCCGTTGCGGGCGCGGAAAAGACCGCGTTCGTCGTGGCTGCGGGCGACGCCATCTTCACCGTTGGAGCCTTGCGGGCGGCATCGGCGGAATCGTCCAGCTTGTCAAGGTCGATTTCGTCGGTCTCCTGCGCCTCAGCCGCAGCCGGCTCCGGGGCGGGCTTTGCCTCCTTCGCTGCCGGTTCGGCGGCAAAGGACAGACTACACACGGCAGCGACGGTGATCAGGACTTCAAGTTTTAGCTTCATTTCTTCGCTCCTTTGTTAGATTTGTCGGCCTCGCCGGACTTCTCCAAGTACTTCGCGCGGACACGAACGAGTTTCAGTTTGTTGTTGTCGGAAAGCCCCTCCACGCGCCAGGTGAACCGGCGGGAGTCGTGGGTTATGGAGATGAAATCTCCGTCCGAATAGACCTTGCCGTTGATGACGACGCTTGTGCTCTGGATGGCGTCATCCTCGCGCAGCTTCACGCGTCCGCCGATCTTCAGCGTAGCACGCGCGGCGGCCCAATGCGCAGACGCGATCTCGCGTTTCTTCCGTTCCGCCTCGGCCCGCGCGGCGGCCTCTTTCGCGGCCTTCTCGGCGGCCGCCTTCTCCGCAGCCTCCTTTTCCGCCTTTTCGGCCGCGGCCTTAGCGGCATCGCGTGCCGCCTTCTCGGCTGCTGTAATCGGCGGAGGGAGTTTGGCTTGATCGGCTACGGCAGGTTTCGGACGTTCGCGCACTTCTGGGGAGATCGTTTCGCGCGTTCCCTCGTAGCCTATCGGCCAGAACGGATTGCGCACCCCGGCCTCGGCCGGCTCGGCGGGACGCCTCGCCCCACCGTTCGGCTTGGCGGCGGGCGCTTCACCGAACGCGGACATGACGGCAACGGCGGCAACAGTGATCATGAGACGTTTCATTTCTTGACGCCTCCCTTCGCGGTCGCAGCGGTGTTGACGCCCTTTACCGGCCACTCGAACACTAGCGTGGCGGACTGGTTATCGGGGTCTTTCTGCGTCTTGAGCGAGAAAGCCTCAAGCGAGACGAGCGGAAGTTTCTTCTCCACGCGCATGAGGAACGAGACTATCGTGGCGTACGACCCCGTGCAGGTGAGTCGTATGGGCTTTCGCGCGTAGAGCTGGGTGGCCTGCGGCTTGGGAAGCGGCAGAAGGCGCACGGGCATCTCGGCGTAGTCGGCTATCCTCAGCCCCACGTCGGCGGCAAGAGGGTCCAGCACGGACTTCGCGCGCATGGCGTATGAACCAAGCAACGGCTCTAGAAGTCCGGCAAGGAACTCCTTGCGCTCCGCATCTATCGCGCCAAGGCGCGCCTTCACCTGGTCCGCCCCCTTCAGGTCACGCACCATGGCGCTCTGCTGCACCTCCAGACCGGCGAGGTCTGCCTTCGCCTTGTCAAGCGAGGTCTGGGATGGCTGCACGCAGAACATGTAAAGTATGACGGCTATGGCGCCGATCGCCAGCGCGCGGAACATGGCGCGCTTCATCGGCGCGGAAGGATCTTGCAAGGTACGTTCGTTCATTTCTCGAACCTCCTTTCCACGCAACGGTACTCAACGTCGAAGGAGAGCAACCTCATTCCCTGCTCATCAGGCGATGCATCCTGGTGGAACGAGCGCACGCGCGGACTGATCTGGTCGGCCGGCACGTCTTTCGCGATGACGAGGGTGTTCGTGAATGCCGGCTCAGCCAACGACTTCATAAGCTGCTCGACGGGCGTCTCGCGCGGCGTGCGGCCGATTATCCGCAACGCAACGTTCTCGACCGTGTTCGTCGGACCCAGCAGCGGCCTCACAGTGGGTCCCGGCTTGGCACCCGGCGGCAGCAGCTGCTGGGCAGCCGGTTCCGGGATTTCCAGCGACAGCAACTGCACGCCCTCAGGCACGACGTTCGCAAGCTCCTTGAACAACCCGCCGTAAGTCCGGCGGCCGTTGGCGTACATCTTGAGCTGGTCCAGCTCGGCCTGCAGTTCACGCGCGTCCCCCATCTGCTTGAGAATGCCGGAATGTGCGGCTTTCTTCGCATCGAGGTCGGACTGCAGCGACGACACCTTCGCCTTCGCGAGAATCAGCTGTCCGGCCAAGACGCCCCACCATACGAGGCATCCCAAGCAGGCGAACGCGGCAAGAATCGGCAGCATCACGCGCAGACGCACGGGCGACGAAGATTGCCGTTCGCTGTCTCGCAGCAGGTTCAAATGGAGTTTCGGCGCGTTCATGCATTATCCTCCATCGCCGCACGTGCGGCTCCTAACGCGGCAAGAAACGCCTGCGACTTCGACGGCGTCAGCGCGGCGAGCTCCGCGTCCTTCGCGGGCAAGGACAGCCCCTCGAACACGGACGGCGAGACGAGCGGGATACGCAGCGCCTCCTCCGACATCTGGCTCCAGTAGCGCGCGCCCGACGGCATGCCCATTATGAAGACCTTGTCGATGTACAGGTTGTGGCGGCTGCGCAGGTAGTCGAGCGAAATCTCCAGCTGCTGCAAGACGGGACGCACGAACGGCTCCATCGCGCTGCGCGGGTCGATGAGCGCGTCGTCGAGGATTTCGTCCACCATCTCCTCGTCAAGCCCGAGGCGCAGCTTCACGCCCTCGCGCAGCATTTCCCAGCCCGCCACGCCGGGACACGACCTGAACAGGATCAGCTGCCCGTCCTTATAGCCGGCAAGGTACACAGAATGGCGCATCACGTAAATCGCGAACGCATTGCCGCCCGCAGCGTTGAACTCAGGCTGCTCGCACAGCGAGGCAAGCAGCGCCGACGGCAGCGTCTGGATCGACGCCACCGTTGGACGTCTCCCCTCCGGAAGCAGATGCGACAACCACACCAACTGGTACTCCGGCAGACCTGCCTGAATCACGAACGGGTTCTCGGCCAACGGCTGCATCACGAAACGGACGCCGTTCGACTGGGAGGGAACGCCGGGCTTGACGTCCAGCCCCTTCTCGCCTGCGGCATCGGACGGCTTGGGCGTGGCTGGTTCTGTCTTTTTCTCAAGACGGCGAACGCCGAGCTTGCGCGGCGGCGGCGTGGCGGAGACCTTCGGTGCCGTATGCACGAGATCAACAGTCAGCGCGTCCGGCGTCGTCTGGCGGGTGAACGCATGGGGCGAATTGACGGCAAATGCGGCACTAGGTGCCTGAAACGCCTGCGGAAGCGACCATGACATCTGGGATTTGTTCGCCTCGTCCCACGTTTCTGGCAGAGCTTCCATTGGAGAAGGCACAAAACCTGCCGCAACCACGTGCCAGCCGCCCTTCTTGTGGACTAGACGCACCGCAGGACACCCCCGCGTATCGCTGCCGTTTAGCACAACGCCAGTGACGTCCGATAAACCTTTCCGCCCTCCACCAAGACGCGAAAAGTCTATCTCCACAGTCTTTGTCTTTGTTAGTTGCAATTTCATCTTTGAAAATAATAGCAAAATCCGTGCCATGCGTCAATATGCCGTTGGTACGAAATGTGCTATTAGTTTTTGGTTATGGATGAAATGCCGACAAACGACATTGCCAGACGCCTTGCTCTGGCCGAAGTGCAGGTAGAGCGGTCTAAGGTCGTGATGGAGTCCCTTGCGGGATTCTGCCACGCCTTGGGTCAGCCCGCCCAGGTGATTTTGAGCAGCATAGAACTGCTTAAGATGCCTGAGACCGACGCCTCCCTAAGGAATCAGGTTCTCGACATGTGCTACGATGCCGCAGTCGAGATACGCAGCCTGCTCGCGCAGATGAAGGAAAAGCGCGAGTACGTGGCCGAATCCTATCTTGCCAACAACGCCAAGGCCGGCAACATGATTTCCCTCCAGGAATGGCGAGACAAGGCCCCGCCCAAGGCGAGCTGGGATGGCAGTGGTTCGTGACTAGAAGCACAAACCTCCGCTATTTGTGTTTTTATCAAATAGCGGAGGTTCCTATTTCACTGCCTAGCTTCCAACATGCGTTCGATGGCGCGAGTGGTCGGGTGATTAGGTGAAAATTGACGCGCCTTGTTCAATAAAACAGTAAGTTTCTGCACGTCGTTTCGATGTTTCGCCGAATCGGCCAGATACCCCAAGGCACTAAAAAGCGGAAGCTCATCGCCCTCTTCCAGTTCCTTTTTACTTTCGGCAAGCTCAAGCACCTTGTGGAACATAGCCTCGGACTTCGCCTGATCGCACGTGGTCTCCGCACGGTAGGCGCGCCCCAACACACAGGCCATTTCCAATGACTCGGGGTTGAGTCGCTGCCCTTCAGTTGCAATCCGCAATGCCAAAGCCTCGTCCTTCATGAGGTGCGAAGCCGAATACCACGCCGTACTCCACGCCTCGATGTTGTGCGGATCGGATTTGACCGCAACCCAGAACCAAGGCATCATCTCCACGGCCTTGCCACCGTCAAGATGTCGGTCGATCTCAGGCGCGCGAATATGGGCGTTGATCCAACGCCAGGGATCGAACGATTCCATTTTGTGGTCATGGTCCTCTTCCGCCTGATCCTCATGGTCGCAATGGGTATGGTCATGTTCGTGGTGGTCGTGCAGATGGTGGCAGTCCATGTCCACACCGCCGTGGAAGTAGCTGTCCGCCTCCCGTACCATCGCCCCCGAAAGATCCTTTTTGGCATCTCCCAGCAACACGGACAACACATCTCCGCCCGCAATCGCCTGCGGCATCTGTGCGGGGGCAACTCGCGACAGCACCCACACAAGCACCAGAAGCGCCGCAACCATTCCGTATGGAATCAGTCGATTCATCTTAACCTAAATCCCTCATTTCGATTTACCACTCCATGTTATATCTCACGCAGAGGCGCGGAGAGGCAGAGTTCGCAGAGGTTATCCCATTGCTTGAACATGTATTTGTTTTCACCAATTGGGTGAAATAAATTTCCGAGATTCTTCTTGTCATGTTTTTCTTTTCCGTCGGATTTCTGAACTTTCTCTGCGCTCTCCGCCTCTCTGCGCCTCTGCGTGAGACTTTCAACCGAGGATTTTAGGCTTAAATTTCTCATTCAATTTTCCACCATCTCTGCGCTCTCTGCCTCTCTGCGCCTCTGCGTGAGACAGAATATCCAGCCGAGGGGTTTGTGATCACAGGCGTTTCCTTTTAAAGAGGAAGTGCGCAAGAAACAGCAGCGCCGCCGAATAGACCACGCCGTAGCCTACCACGGCCAGAAACACCCCCGCTTCCACGCCGCCCCAGCCGTGTACTAGCCGCTGACGCATGTCGAAGAACTCCACATGAGGCGCAACCCAATAGAAGGCCTTCACAAGCCACCGCAACACGCCGGACACATTCTCGGCGTAGTCGGGAAGATGTCGCCCAAAGAAGAACATGGACGGGAAGAGAATGGCAAGAAGGGTCGTGCTTGCCGAAGGCGTCAGCAGAAACGCCCCCGCCACGGCCGCCGCCACGGCAAGGGCCGCGAACAGCGCGTGCAATATGAACGCCTGGAAGAAACAAACTGTCAGGCACTCGCCCCCGCGCAGCAGGGATGCCCCCGCCCATAAGATATAGAAAAACGCAAGTGCCGACCACGAGGCAACCACGGCCCCCAAGTACTTTCCCACGAGCAGCTCCCCACGCGAAACGGGTTTCGCCAGAAGCGGATAGACAGTTCGGTTTGCGAATTCACTCGTGAAGAGACGTCCACCGATACCCAAGGCTATGAAAAGCGAATAGCCCCAGACGAGCAGAAGCGCCACTTCGTCGAAATAGCGCGTCGCGCCGGACGCCCCGAACGGACGCGCCATCGAAAGCGGCACGAGCAGCACGAGGGACAGGACCAGCAGCGCGAACATATCGTTCCGACGCCACAGCTCGAGCAATGACAGCTTCACGAGCGCACCGATGCGTCTCATCGAGCCTTTCATGCCACGCCCCCTTTCTCCAGGACGTCGAGGAACAGCCGCTCAAGGTTGCCGCCTCCATCGCCCGCAAGACGATCTACCGGGCCGTGGTAGATGCACTTTCCCTGCTTCATGATGGCAACATTGTCACAGAGCAGCTCCGTCTCGCCCAGTTCGTGCGAGGAGAAGAAAATCGACTTACCTTTGCCGCGCAGTTTCTTGAGTAGGTTGCGGAAATGGATGCGCGCGAGCGGGTCGAGTCCGGTGAACGGCTCGTCGAGAATAAGCAGATCGGGATCGTTCAGGAGTGCCTGTGCAATGCCGGCGCGCTGGAGCATGCCCTTGGAGTAGGTCTTGAGCGGACGCTTCGCCGCCTCCACGAGCTCCACCTCTTCCAGCAGTTCGTCCGTGCGCGCCTTGACGGTTTGCTTGTCCATGCCGCACACGCCGCCGTAGAACGACAGCAATTCGCGCACGTTGAGGTAGGGGTAGTAGTAGGCCATCTCCGGCATGTAGCCGATGCGCTCGCGCGTGGCGGACACGGTCGGGTCGCCGCCGAACAGACGCACCGTGCCGGATGTCGGACGAATGAGTCCGATCAACATCTTGATGGTCGTGGTCTTGCCCGCCCCGTTCGTGCCGAGAAAACCCGTCACCTCGCCCTTCCCCAGCGAAAGCGTGAGGTTGTCAACGGCTTTCAGCGACCCGAACGACCGGCTGACGCCATCCAACTCAAAAACCTTGTCTTCCATGACGCGAACAAGTATAGCACATTTTCTGAAACGTTAATAAAGAAAACCAAAGAGCCAAAGAGGAATGCGAGCGGCGCGACCAATTTCCGTATCGTCTATCGCAAGATATGCATTCGCCTGATCCTTAATCTGTTCAAAGGATTTGCGTGGACCGCCCACCTCAAAAACGAACTTGCCGTCAACGAGGAAATCGCCGCGCTTGGGGTAGGATGCCTGCCCCACGGCCTGTATTTGATTGTTGAAGAAAGTCTCCCGCAGTGTCCCTTTGTCAGGCTGGCCACAAAGAATATACATGAGATTTGAATTGTCGCAGTATATCTTGTTCGGCGAACCGAGATGCTTCAGCGCGTCCGCGTCTTCCGCCAGCAAGCCCAGAAGGCCAGCACGGCGCATGGCATGCAGAACCTTCAGACCCTGCTTGCGGTCCATTCCGAGATTACGGCAAAGTTCCGTGATGTTCGGCGTCTGTGGAGTAGAGGCTGCCAATATGGACAACATCCGCCGCGCCTTGCGTACGGTTTCTGGAGTAACGTCCTCCACTTTGGGCAAATCGACATCAAGTACTTGGTTCACCACCTGAAGAAGCCGCTGTCCGAAATGGACACGATCCTCTCTGTAAAACGGATAATATCCAAAGCGCAAATATTGTTCAAAGAGAGGAAGGATTTTCAACCCCTTGGTGATTGATTCCGCGTACTGGACGTGATTGGCAAGCAGATCGGCAAGTTCAATTGGTTTGAAGTCGCCAATTCCCTCAAGGTTCAGATACTCTCGAAACGACATCCCGGGCAGTTCGTACTCAATTTGACGCCTTGAAAGATCGCCTTTGCCTGCTGCAAGTCTGAGAATCGACGACCCCGTATAGGCGATGCGAAGTTCCTTGAAGTTGTCATACAGGTTCTTGACAAGCCTCTGCCAGTCTGTAAGGTAATGTATCTCATCAATGAAAACACTCGTACCGCCATGCTGGACATGGTATCGGACAAGTTCGTAGAACTCCTTGGCATCTACCCAGAGGTTGTCCATTGAGACATAAAGCCCGCCTTTCGCCTCTTCAGGGTTCTCCTTGAGGTACTGAAGCAGCATTGTCGTCTTGCCAACACCACGCGGGCCACTCAAAGCGATAACACGCACAGACCAGTCTATCTGCGAATACAGGAAACGATGAAAGGCACAGTCCGTCTCACGGATTCGTTCCGCAGACGTGTTGTATATCATCTCAATTGTCGCATCATCCATTCAAAGCCTCCTCGTAGGGTTTGCAAACCATACGAAATGCCTTTTTGTGTGGTTTGAAAACCCTACGAGTATAGCACATCACACACACGATTTCAAGAATCTACAGCTAAGAACCAAAATTCTCTGCGCTCTCTGCCTCTCTGCGCCTCTGCGTGAAATTGAAATTCCTACTGGGATTTTTAGGTTCTGGCGCGCTCTAGAACGTCTGCCGCGACAAGCGGATTCTGGAATGTAAAGGCATAGCGCATGTTTTCCGACGCCTCAAAAACCATGCCCCCTGGCTTCACAGTGGCTTTCTTGAGATCGGCAAAGGGGATGCTGATGTCGAGATCCTTCCCCGCAAACGCAACACGCCGGTTCGTGAAATAGCAGTGCGTACGCTGGCACACATACCCATTGCTCCGGTGTCCGGGGAACGCCACATCGCTTGGACACCCCACGGGACGCGAGGCCATGTTGCCTATAGACGGTGCGCTCAGCGAGCGCGCCCCACCAGATTTCACGTCTGCGGCAATGTAAAGCGTGCCCTTCTCATGGAAAAAGGCCTGCTCGTCGGGATCAATGGGATTCAGCCGAACCTTCTGCGCCGGACGCGGACGAATCGACGCCACACCGCCATCGGCAAGCCATTTCTCGTACCGTTCCCTGTTCTGCTTGAGACGGCGGTGAATCCGCAGTTTCACGACGATCATGGGTATGAGCAGCCAGAAAAAGGCAAAGGCGATCGTGATGAGACCAAGCGCGTGCATGAACCACGGCTTGTCAAGGTTGTCCAGGTCCTGATAGATGAACCAGAACATCCCGCCGAGGAACACAAAGGCAATCAATTTTCTCAAAGCGTAGGTCACGGCTGTTAGTATATCAAAAGTTTGAGGGTTAGACCAATGCAGGAACACGGCGATTTCAGATAGGTGAGAACAGGGCAATCGCCACGGTGGATTCCGCCCCCGCTTGACAAATCGGCGTTTTTTTGAGATACTATATTCGCCTC
>CACWIW010000127.1 GCA_902761035.1 uncultured bacterium
TGGTGCGCACCAAAGCAAATTAAGCTGCAAACCGGCCTTTCCCCACGAGGCGAGTGTGTCAAAATGACACACCCAATCGAAGGAGGTAGGCACTTAGTCGGAGGAAGGATAGATCTGGGTTGATGACTGCTGCTGAGGAATTTTGATAAATACGGAATGCGAAATTGACAATTAAAAAAAGATAGATATAATTATAACTTACCAACCCTTATTAGGAGAATGACACTATGGCAAAAAATACTCTTTTTCGTAAAGCAACGGTCCTCGCGATTGTGGTGGGCGTAATCCTTCCGTCCTTCGCGGACAAGACCCTCAACGACGGCCTGGTCGCCTATCTGCCGTTCGACAACTCGATGACGGAGAACGCCGTCGCGGGAAGTCCCGTCGCGCCGGAGGCGTCCACCACCACGGCGCCGGCGCTTGAGAACAACGGCATGGTCGGCAAGTGCCTGAACATCCCCAGCGGCGCATACGTGAAGCTGACAGGTTCCGACTCCGTGACGCTCGCGAACAACTCGCTCGGCTTCGAGGATTCAAACAGGAGCTTTACCGCGATTGTCTGGGCTAATCATGGTGCACTGGCTAACGACCCTGTGATATTCGCCAACAAGAACTGGGGAGGAACCGCTAAGGGCGCACTCCTTTGCGCCAAGACAGTAAGCAATAAACCGACCGTGCAGTTCAACGCCGGCAACAATAGTTCACGAATCGATTCGAACGCCACGGCCATGCAATTCACCGGCGAAGGAACAGGCAAATGGACGTTTTACGCGATGGTTGGCACCAATGGCACATTCTACTGCTATCAGGGAAAGAGCGACGGGACGTTCAGCGCGAAGAGTCCCGCGTCACTGCCCAACTTCGACATGGATACCGGTTACCCGTTCGTTCTCGGGCAGCAGGGCGACTGTGCCTACGGCAGATTATTCACCGGCCAGCTCGACGACTTTGCGCTTTGGAATCGTGCGCTTTCCCCCGCAGACATCCAGCGCATCTACGAGTTCGGACGTTCTGGCGCGGGCCTTGGCGAACTTCTGAAGATCGATGCGAACGACGCGCCGACGATGGAGGTCGCGAAGTCTGGCGACGACCAATATACCTTCACGTTCGGCGGACGCCGCAACGGTACGCATGCGCTCTACATTGCCGCCGCGACGGACGATCAGGGTGAGGACAAGTACGCTTGGGAGTCATTCGTCAAGATCGACGACATCCCCGCCTCAACGAACATCTATACATATACCGTGCCCCTATCGTATTTTGAGGCCAACAAGAGAATCCGTTTCTTCCTGATGCAGACGGCTGGTCTGCCGTATGCAAAGGAGGTCGAATACGCCCATTCCGATGGCACGGCCTGGATCGACTCAGGCATCGCGCCGCGCCGCGAGCTGATAACGGAGTTCAACATGCGTCTCACGGCTGATAACGGGAGTTATCAGAATTTCTTTGGTGCATTCACGGTAGACGGCAACAAGAAGTCCAACTATGGAATGTGCCGCAGCAACAGCAAGTGGGACCGTGAATACAATACAGGTGTAGGTTCTGGCAGTCCCTATCAGTTTACAGGCAGCTGTATCCTGAACACCGATTACCATGTCGTGTTTACAACCACCAATCTCTTTGTGAACGGCGCGGATACGAGTGGGGGCGGCGGCATGACGTTGAGCCAATTCGTGGAAGGTGGCACCCCGACGATTAACATATTCCGGGACGAGAAGTTGAAAAGTGACGGTACGTTTGTAACCTACGACCAGACGATGGTCGGCTACTTCAAAGACTTCGCCCTTTACACGCCGAAACATACGGTGCGTGACTATGTGCCTGTGGAGGATTCTGAAGGCATTGTCGGACTGTTTGACCGCGTGACGGGGCAGTTCCGGTCGAGTGCGGGCACGGCGCTCACGGCGGGCGAGGATTTGGACGCTACGCGCTACGGCTGGGTGCGTTGTGTTTCCGATCCGTATCTTGCGAGCAGTTCGACCCCGGCCACGGCGGTATACATCGGTGGCGGAACCAATCCGCTTAACCTTACGGATGGTGCGAACTGGGCTTGCACGAATGTATTCGGTTTTGCGCTTCCTCCGGATTCCGTGCCGACCGCCGACACGGACGTCTTTGTCGCGGGCGCAACGGCATTTGCAGTGGCAGGCGATTCCGCATTCGTCTGCAAGAGCATCAAGTTCGAGAACGCCACGTTCGCGGACGGCGCGGACTTGCGCGGGCTGGATATCACAAAGGTGACGGCGGATTCCGTCATTGAACTTCAGGGACGTACCTTGCGCATCCCGGGAGCCAACGGCGTAACTGCGGCGTTCACAATAAACGACTCGACATCGGGAACGCCCGGAACGGTGGTATGGGATGTCGTTCAGGGAGAGGTCGTCGAAAGCGCTGCCATATTGACTGGCAACCTTCGTCTCGTCAAGGATGGCGCGGGCGTGTTGTCCGTCGGGAGTCCCTCGCAGACATACACCGGCGGCACGGACGTGACGGCGGGAACGGTGCGGCTTGGCGCGGGGGGTGCGTCATGCCTCGGGACGGGCATCGTCACTGTCAACAGCGAAGCGGCGTTCGACCTCAACGGCAAGGACGCGAGCGCATGCACGATGATCCTTTCCGGCGGTACGATCACCAGTTCTGCGAATGGGACGAACAGCACGCTCCCGCTGCATCTTACGCTGACGGAGGATTCGCGGATCACGTTTCAGAACCTCTCTGCCACCCACGACATGCTCATGAACGGCTCCGAATGGAATCTCGGCGGCAAGACGCTCACGCTCAAGCTGGACGGCTTGGATCCTGATTTCTACATCCAGCAGACGGGGGGGAGTGCGACGTCAACGACTACGACAATCTCCAACGGCACGTTCAAGGTGGAAGTGGCATCCACGGCTGTAAATGGCAGCAATCAGGGGTACCACGCCTGGGTACACATCGCCAATCTGAACGGCAAGGACGGGCTGAACCTGGATCTCGGCGGTTCCACGCTCCGCATGGAACTTGCGACCAAGGATTCGTCCGTTTACGGTTTCACGGCGACGCCGAAGTTCGGGGATGTGAAGAGTACGAAGACGATGGAAGTGTACGGCACATATCTGCCGGCGTCGTCCTACGGATTCAACATGATGATGATGGACGGCTCCACGGTTGACCTTTCACAGCGCACTGGTTTCTGGAACTCCAGGTTCAGCAACACACAGGACTATCAAGACAAGAACACCAAGGTCTCGTTTGCCGCCAATTCCACGATCACGGTGAACCTTGCGGGGCGCACCGACCTGGTGACGATCGCAAAATCGGAAAACCCGTATATTGTCACGTGGTCGGCGAAACCTGCGGACACGACAACGTTCGTCCTCGACGAGGCGACGAGACAGCACTTCAAGTGCGAGGTCACGGATGCCGGTCTTCGCCTTGTGAAGAATAGTGGCCTCGTCATCATCGTCCAGTAGAGCCGACTGAATGGTGTAATTGCTATGGAAAAGAATGATGTGTTGTCTCGCAGGGAATTCCTGCGCAATGCCGTGATGTTGGCGGGAGCGGGTATCACCGCGCCGCTGTGGGCGGCGATGAAGTACGACAGGAACGCGGTGCTGCGTTACTTCCGCGAACAGGCGTCCGAAATGGACGCGCGCGTGAAGGCCGGCATCGAGGCGAACCGCAAGGGCGACATGGTGCTCGTGTTCACGGACGCGCAGGGGCGTCCGTGCGAGAACGTCCACGTGAAGGTACGCCAGACGCGGCACGACTTCAAGTACGGCGCGAATCTCTTCGGCCTCGCTGAGACGAAGAACGGCGCGGAGCATGCCGCCGCGTACAGGGAACGTTTCGCGGCGGCGTTCAACTTGGCGACGCTGCCGTTCTACTGGCAGGCCAACGAGCCGGAGCCGGGGAAGTACAGGTTCGCGAAGGACTCGCCCTACGTCTATCGCCGTCCGCCGATCGACCTCTGCCTCGAGTTCTGCGAGGCGAACGGCATCGAGCCGAAGGCACACTGTCTGAACTACGTCGAGACCGGTCTCTTCCCGAAATGGGTCAAGAGTGACGTGAAGCGCGAGAAGGAACTTGTCGAGAAACGTTTTCGCGAACTGGCGGAACGTTATGCACGGCGCATCCCGATGTGGGAGGTGACAAACGAGACACTCGGCCGGAGCAAGAAAAAGGACGAACTCAGCAGCTTCTTCTCCGCTCCTGACTTCATCGAGTGGAACTACAAGACGGCGGCTAAGTACTTCACCTCGAACAGGCTCGTCATCAATGACAACAACCCGAACGTCATGGTCAACTACAAGGGAACCGGCAGCGCCTATTACAAGTTGATCAAGGACGCGCTCGGCAAGGGATGCCGCATCGACTGCATCGGCATACAGTCCCATTGGCTGTGGAAGCTCGGCGACAAGAGTTTCGGCAAGCGCGTGAAAACGTTGTATGATCCACAGTTCATGTTCGGGTTGCTTGATACGTATGTCCAGTTCGGCAAGCCCATCCAGATTACGGAGATTACGATTCCGGCATTTTCGACCGATTCCGGCGACGAGGCCGTGCAGGCGGAGATCGTGCGCAACCTCTACAGCATCTGGTTCTCGCACAAGGCGATGGAGGCGATCATCTACTGGGATCTCGCAGACGCCTACACTTGGTTGCCAAAGTGGTGTGGCGCGCTTTGTCGTAGTGACATGAGCCCGAAGCCCGCCTACAAGGCCATCTGCGACCTCTTTGGACGCGAATGGCGCACGAACTTCGACCGCGATGCGGCGGGCGGGCGTCTTTCGTTCCGTGGCTTCTGCGGCGCCTACGAGGTCGAGGCGACGAGTAACGGGCGCACCGTCAAGCGCCAATTCCATGTCGCCCGCGAGAATCCAGCCCCCGTGTGCATAGCCATTGCATAAGCGCATCTTAAGAATGTCGTCGCGCAGATCTGTTTTTGGGGCTGTAACCTTTTTCCGCGTTGCGTGTAAACGGGGTGGAAAATGATTCCGGAAATGGAGAAAGACCATGGCAATTCAAGTCAATCTTAACGATGCGCAGTTCAAGGCGTTCACGCAGTTTGCGGCGAGCGTCTCGGACAAAGGCACTGTCCTGAAGGCGAACGACAATCCGCTGACGGCGCCGGACGGAACGCCGAGGAAGATCGTTGCCAAGGGTTACGACGGCTACGGGCACTTCTGGCGAAAACAGCCCAGCAAAGACATAAACAATGACGTCCGCACGCTTTTCAGGGACGCGGTCCTGCGCATGTTCGGGGTAAATGACGTCCAGAGTCTGCCTGATGATGTCCAAATCGCGATGAAGACAGGGGACTACGACAAGGGCAAGCCCCTCACGGCGCGCCGCATCGTCGCCGTGAGCAAAGCGATTGCCAATGTAGTCGATCCCGTGAACAAGAGCGTTCCCATTGAGAAGGCCGAAGGCTTGGTTGACGATGCCCTCAAGTTCATCAACGGCAAGGGAAGGAATTCCAAGGTCGGCGAAGCGAAACTCAATGCCGAGCAGCACGCCAAGGCTGCCGATTTGGTGTCGAGGCTCGGCAGGGGCATGACGGACACCTGCCTCAAAATATTCTCCAACTACGTGGTGCTCTCCATCGCGTGTGGGTGTTTCCAGGGCAACAAGGTCAATGAGATAGCCCAGCAGATGTCGCAAGAGCTCAAGAACGTGCGCAACTTCACCCCGGGCGATGTCAGGTTCGCCAAGTTCGACGCCAAGTTGACGGAGTATTGGCAGAGCACGTTAGAAGAGCAGATGAGCAAGGAAAAACTCAGCATGTATGACGGCGAAGGCCTCTTCGAAAGCTTCAAGCTTGATGCCTTACGTGCTTCGTTTACAATTGCAGGCGAGAAGTTCAACTTGGTTGACCAGCGATCCGGCGAAATGATCGACAAGTTCAAAGAGACGATTCCAAACATACAGCACCGCAAGGCCCTCTCCACGTTCATGAGCCAGTTGTCAGGCAACGTTTACGTTGCCTTTGCCATCGGAGATAATCCGCCACCCACGCCAAAGTTCAAGAATATTGACATGACATCGGAGAAGGGGTATGACATGCTTTTTACTCCGGATACGACCCATAATCTTCTCTTTGAACCTAACCTTTTGACGCTAGCATTGAATCTGCAATACACCCTTGAGGTCAGCGACAATGGCACGAAGGCCAAGGTCACGGCGCATTACTCCGGCAATTTGAAGTTTGGCATTGATGGTTCGGACGAATGCAGCCATAACGTTACCGGCACATACGCCTACGAAACAGAGTTCGAGTTCGACCTTTCCGACGAGAACGAGGCCAAGCTCACCGGCACGCATTTCAGCCAGAAGTTGGGAATGCCGGAACCTGACGAGCCGCAAGAGTTTGTGGTATAATACGCGGCGATGGAACAAGCCAACAGAAGGAACTGATATGGAATTCAAGGAACTACTAGCGGCGTTTGCCGCTAAATATGGAGTCGAAGGGCTCGACGGCGCGGACGGTGCTGCGGAGCTTGATGTTGATGGCGTCCGCGTGGAGCTGCTGGACAATCCTCAGGCGCATAGCCTGTTCGCCTGTGCCGAGATCGGGCATCCGCCGCCAGATGCGAACGGCGCGTTAGGCGCGATGATGCTGCAGGCAAACTTCCTCTTGCGCGGTACGGAGGGCGCGACGCTCTGCCAGAACCCGGAAACGCATGCCTACGCCCTCGTGCGTCCGTTCCCGTTGGCGTTGACGGATGTTGAATCCCTCGCTGCCGGTCTGGAATCGCTCGTCAACCAGACGGAGAACTGGCGTAAGGCTCTCGCCGGCCTTCGCATGGCGGAAGACGCGCAAAAGCAGGGTGTGGCGTCCGCGCTAGACGGCGACTCCCACCATGACATGCTTTCAAGCGGTTATTTTCACGTGTAACCGTTTGCGCCTTGGCGTGTATCCAAGGTAAAAAAACAAGGAGAGCAAAATGAGAATAGATCTAAACAACACGCAGTTCCGCACATTTGTCAACTTTGCAGACAAGGCAGATTCCTACACCGCGATTGCACAGATAGGGGAGGTGTCGCCGGGGCAGGATGAATCAGTCCCCGACGCACTGCTAAACAGGCGGATTGTGCCAAAGCAACAGTTTGACTGGGTCGGCAACAGGCTCCGCCTCTCCAGATCGCGCGAGACCAACAATGCGACGCGGGAGCTCTTCTTGAACACGGTCCTGAGGATGTGCCACGTGTCGTCTGTCGAGCAGCTTCCTGAAAGCGTGCAGAACGCGCTTTTGATGAAAGACTATGGCAAGGGCAAGCCCCTAACCGCAAGGCGCATACTTGCCGTATCGGAAGCCCTGAAGGCGGAAGTGGCGAGGATAAAGGATGAGGCGGCTCCATTCGCAGAACTGCTCGGCTTAAAAGGCAAATCTGGTGTCAAAATCGCCGGCATCTGCGTGCCGGGAAGCGGCCTCACCGAGGTGGAAGATCCGAAGGCGGAGCTGCAACGGCGCATGAACAAGGTTGGCAGCGACTATATGCAGAAGAACGCCCTCAGCGGGGTATTCACCGAAAATGAGGCTAAAGTCGTATTCAATGATCCCGACATCCCGCTTCCGTCCTTCGATGTGGATTTCAAGCGTAGTACGGTGTTGAAGATCGGCGGTCAGACATACGCATACCCCAAAAGCGCGAGCGACGAGGAGAAGGCCAAAGCACTGGAGGACGTTCACGATGCGTTCGTCAGGTTCATCACCGACGACCCCAACGCGAAGTTCAAGACGGCGTCCCGCGACGTCAAGATGCAGGCGAACATCCTCATGAGCTTTGCCTATCAGGGGCTAGATGCCATGGTGATGACGGGCGTGAGCTATGCTTTCGACGCCAACATATCTTCAGACAGATTCCAATGCAGCGGACTGGGCCAGAGAACGCAATCCTACGAGTTTTCGAAGGACGAAGACGGAAACATCAAATTCAACTATATTCTGGGTTTGAAGAAGATTTTTATCATAACACACGACGAGAACGGGAGACAGACTAACAACATCGACAACGACGGCATGATGGAATACAAGATGGATCTGAAGTTCTCGAAGAACGAACTTGAACGATACAGCAAGATCGACTGGGAGAACATTGACCGCGGGCCTGTCAACAACGCCTACGAAATTACGCGGAAAATGGAGAAAGGCTGGGTCAAGAACCTTAGCGAGGCACTCCCGGAGGATAAAAAACTGCAATTCGATGACTTCAAGATTTCATTCAACTTCCATTCCGACAAGTTTGACGCGTGAGGGCGGCAAGTCCACCGGATAAGGTTTGATACGCAATGGAATACAACGAGCTGATGCAGTCATTCGCCGCGAAGTACGGCCTCGCGGACTTGAATATCGACAACGGCACGGCCGTGCTGGAAATCGACGGGATGACCGTTGGGTTCATCCACGACCCAGTGACGGACTCCGTCATGGTGGTCGCGGAGATCGGCTATCCGGAGACGGACGCCTCGGCGAACTTCGCCTCGGCGATGCTGAAGGCGAACTACCTCTTCGCCGGGACGGCAGGCGCGGTGCTCTGCCAGAATCCCGAGACGGGCGCATACGCCTTGATGCGTGAGTATCGCCTCGTCGAACACGATGCGAAGACCTTTGAAGGCGCGCTTGAAGCCCTCCTCAACTCCGCCGACCAGTGGAAGGGCGTTCTGGGTGCCATCAACGAAGGGGATGCGGGGGACGACGAGGCAGGTCCCCCCGCCGTTGATGAATCGCCGACAGGTGACTTCCTTCGCGTGTAACCTTTTCCCAAGTCAGTTGTAAACCAACCAGAGAAACCCCTAAAAAGGAACGGACAAATGCTCAGCATCGATACCAAAACGTACGACACCCTCAAGGCCTTCGGCGCCTTCGCGAACAAGTTCGGCTCGGACTCCACGGCCGTCGCCCGATTGGGCATTGGCGAGTCGGGTCACGTCGTCAACACGACGAAAGCCGACAAGGCGTATGCATTTACGCGTACCGCAGAACAGAAGAGGCAGAACAACGACACGCGCACGGAGTTCCGCAGCGCGGTCGCCTCTCTTTTCGGCGGGGAGCAAAACATCCCGAATCTCGTGAAGAAGGCGATGCTGTTCGGCGACTATGGCAAGGGCAAGCCCCTCACGGCACGGCGCATCGCCGAAGTGGCGGTGGCGATTACCGACGCCGTCAGTAGGCAAGGCGGGCTCCTTGTCGATGGCAGGCATGTCACCATGCCCGACCTTATGAACGACATCGGTGCGGCCGCGGTCAAAGGCGGCACGAAGTTCGCCGGCGGGCTCGGGCTGCTGCCCGACGGCGCGGCGGACATCATCGAGAACGGGCTCAAGACGGATTCCGTAAAGAGCAACGGAGTTGCCGTGATGACCAAGGCGACCAAATCGAAGACCGCCGCCGCGCAGCAGAAGATCAAAGTTCCCAAGGACATGCGTCCGATCGAGATAGATGAAAAGACGGCGCAGAAGATGACGACCGCCTCCGAGGACCTTCTGAACGTGGAGCTTTCGGATGAGGACCACCAGCGTTGCGCGGATCTGCTCGCGAAGTACGGCAACGGGCTGCCCAAGAAGACGGCGCGCCTGCTTTCCAACTACATCGTGAACAGCATCGCGTGCAAGATGGATGATCTCAAAGAGCACGGCAACCTCTTCAATAATGTGCCGTTTGAGGAGCGCCTCAAGGACCTGGTTGATGATATGAAGGAATGGACCGAGTTCAAATTCGGCGACCCGAGGTTCAAGGAAATCGGACAGAAACTCGCCCAGCGCCAGAATGCCTACATTCAGGAGGTGATCAACAAGCCTAACAAGTTCTCGGAAAAACACAAGGACGTGTTTGACGCGATGAGCGGCGATTCGACCCGCGGCACGTGGAAGATCGGCGGCACGAAGTTCAAGCGCGGCAGCAGCACGTCGGAGCATGTGGTCAACAAGTTCCTCAAGACCGTAAAGGATCCCCTCGCGCGCAAGGCCGTGTCCATCGTGCTCAACCAGAGCAGTCTTGCCGACCTCCAGAGCGTCCTGACAAGGAACTGGAATGGTTTGAACAGCCACTTAAACAAAGTGGAACCGGAGGTTGAGGATGCCCCAGCGCTTCCCGGCGGCGAGTTGTTCGTTTCGCACTCTCCCCAAAAGGATGGCTGCCATATCACGGTTGACTTTGACGTCTCTTACGAGCTGCAGATGTCCAAGGACGGCAAGACCGCCTTCGTCACCGTCGCGCTCAACAGGGACTTCTCGTGCTGGTCCGCGAAAGACGACGACAGCAAGGTGGGCACGGCGACGATTGCCCAGCGGACTACCATAGACCTCACCCAGAAGCCGCTGCCCGTGGTGACGGACGTCACGTTCTCGCAGACCTTCTCGCCGGACGAGATCCGCCTGACTTCCGATCAATAAAGGATGAAGGATTAGAAAATGTCAAGTTCGATGCTTGCAATCGTGGCGGGCGCGGTGTTGCCGATCATGGTACACGCGGAAAGCCCGCTCAAGCCAAAGGCACTTGTGATCATGCTCGACGGTCTCCGAGGCGACGCGGTCGAGAATCTGGAAATGACGAACCTCCAGCGGCTGATCGCGGGCAAGTGGCAGCCGGGATACAAATGCGCATGGTCGCTTGGTGCCAGTACGATCCGCGACGGCTCGACCGAAAGCGCCCCGAACCACGTCGCCATCGCGACGGGCATGACGGTGAAGAAGACGGGCATCTCGTGGAATCCCGACTTGCTGAGCCGCGGGACGCGGTCGGACAGGCTGCCGACCTGGCTTGCCCGCCTTGCAAAACTGCGTCCCGGCACTAGGCCGCTGCACATCTTCTCGTGGTACGGCGACCTGCGCATGAGCCCCGACTACGGCGTGAAATTCATCTTTGACCGCGACGCCCCGAACGCGAAGGAACTCGCCGGAATCGTCGCGCGCGACGACGCGCCGGACGCCATCATGTGGTACATCGACCGTCCCGATCACGCGGGACACGGCTTCGGGTACTATCCCTACGCGGCGGAATACCACACGGCGCTGAAAGTGTGCGACGACGAGATCGGCGGCGTGTTGAATGCCATTGCGTCGCGCAAGACGTTCGCGGATGAGGACTGGCTCGTAGTCGTGACGGCGGACCACGGCGGCTGGGAGCGCTACCACGGACAGCTGACCACGCAGTGCTACACGATTCCGTTCATCGTCGCCGGACGCCGCGTCGCGCAGGGACGCATCCCCGGCGTGCCGCACAACTACGACGCCGCGCCGACGGCGCTTGCGCACTTCGGCGTTGACGTCTCGAAGTTTCGTTTCGACGGTAAGGTGCGCGGAGATTCCGCCGTTCCGCCGGAGAAGGAGCGGGATTTGAAGGACGGGTTGGCGGTGTATTTGTCGTTTGACGGCGGTCGCGGGGCGACCGCCCTGCCGGGCGTTCAAATTGAGATGAGGGGGAAAGCAAAACTGCTTGAGGACGGGGGCAAGTTCGGCGGGGCGCTGCGCGTCTCCGCCAGCACGAACGAGGTGGGGAGCGTATGCCTGAAGGGTTCCGAGGCGCTGAGATTCGAGAACGGGGCGGAGTTCTCCTTCGCCCTGTGGGTGCGCACGTTCGGCAAGCAAGTGGGCGATCCCGTTGTCCTTGGCAACAAGGACTGGAGCGCGGGATCGAGGCCGGGAATCGCGCTCATCGCGCCCGACCGCGTTGACATGTCGCGCACGTCTGGCTACAGCTGCAGGGTCAAGGGATTCAACTGCCATGGCTTTTTGCTGAACTGCGGGCGCGTCGGCAGGAAGCGGTACGATCTTGGCGTGTACAACCCCGATTTCGGCGAATGGGTGTTCTACGCGGGAACGCGTAGCGCGGATGGCGTCGTGCGCCTCTACCAGGGACGCAGGGACGGCTATCTCTACTGCGTTGCGGACGACCTTTCGGACATTGCCTTCAAGACGGGGCTGCCGTTCTTCATTGGACAGGACGGAACGGGTAGGTACAAGTACCCGTTTGTCGGCGACGTGGACGATGTAGCGATCTGGACGCGCACGCTCACGCACGGCGAGATCCAGCGCATTTGGGAGACTGGGCGTTCCGGTAAAGCCCTCGACGCTATGATTCGCTGATAGCTCAACGGGATGCTAATGGTGAAATGGCGGAATTGACGGACTGGTTTATACTATAATGTGCCCAGTTCTTAAAGAAATGGCGAAAGAGGTGTTCGTACCATTCTGCCATTTGCTGGGTCTGTAACCTTTTCAAAGAGGACAATGCAATGAACATGAACAAATCGATAGCAGTCGCGGCAAGCGCGATCATCACGATGGCGTCCATGGTGAGCATGGGGGCCGGACAGTACGACGCCTGGATGGCGTCCATCCGCAGGGACCATCCGCGGATGTTCTTCAACGCGGAGACCTGGCCGCAGGTGAAGGCACGCGCGGAAGGGCCCGCGCGCGCGGCGCGCGACGCTCTGCTGAAGCGCTGCGACAAGTACCCCGAGAAGCCGGTATGCTCGGACTACGGCCCCGTCGAGTTCCGCGAGGTGAAGACCGCAGGCGGCACGCACAAGACCACGGCGGCCACGCCGATCAAGAACGTGAAGGAGTGGGGGTCGCAGGCGGCGGAGTGTGCGCTCGCGTGGCGTTTCACGGGTGAGCGCAAGTACCTCGAGAAGGCGCGCAGGATGCTGGAGTCCAGTGTGACCGCGTACCATGCCGCGTACGCCAACCGGCGCGCCGTCAACTGGTACTCCACCTCGCGCATCCTCGCGCTGTGCGCCTACGACTGGATATGGGAGGGACTGACCCCCGACGAACGCAAGGCGATCATCGTTCCGCTCGTGCAGCACATCGAGGACATCCAGCCGGGGAAGGGCAAGCCCGCGATCATCCGCCGCGACTTGGGCGGCATCGAGAGCGGATTCTACGGCGTGCCGAGCCTTCTCTGGTATTCCGGCCTCGCGTCGTTCGGCGACGGATTCTGCGACAACCTCGCCACGTCGCATCTGCAACGCGGACACAACCTCTGCCTCAAGCTGCTGAAGTTCCGCAACGACGGGGCGGGCGACGACGGTGCGCTCTCCTCCGCCGTACCTGGATACTCCATGGGGGCGTACCCGTGGGCGCACTTCAACTTCTTCTACACATGGCTCTCCGCCACGGGCGAGAACCTCGCGTCCAAGTATCCCGGCCTCGCGCTCTTCCCCAACTGGATCTACTGGACGTGGATTCCAAATGCGTCCGATCCGTCGATGCCGCTCTATTGCGGATTCGGCGACGATCCGCATACGCAGAACGCCCTCAGCGTGGGACGTCTCTACGAACACATGGCGCAGTACATCCACTTCTTCCGCGAAGCGAACCCCGCCGCCGTCCGTCTCGCCGCCTCGCTGCGCGATCGCGCGCCTGCGCAGCACATCTTGAATACCTGGCCCGTGTATCCCTTCCTCTTCGGCGGAGGGGACGACGGCGTGAAACCGTATTCAGACGTCGAACTCGAGAACCTGCCGCTCCACGCGCGCCACTTCGAGGGGCTCGGGCAGTTCATCATGCGTTCGGGCTGGAAACCCGACTCCACCTACTGCACCTTCACCGCCGGCGCGTCGCTCCGTCAGCACAAGCACTATGACGAGAACAACTTCACCATCTACAAGCACGACTTCCTTGCCATCGACTCCGGCACGCGCGGCGTGGAGACCGACTGGAACCTACGCTACTACTATTCGCAGAGCATCGCCCACAACTGCATCCTCATCCGCCGCCCGAAGGAACCCATCCCGGCCTATTGGGGACCCGTCTACAACGGACCCGAGGGAAAGTTCAACGACGGAAAGTGCTCGCCTTCGAGACGAACGACTCATTCACTTACATCGCCTCGGACGCCACATCCCTCTACGGAAGCAAATGCACCGAAGCCGTCCGGCAGTTCGTCCATCTCCTGCCCGACACGTTCGTCGTCTATGACCGCGTCGGCGCGGCGAACGCGAATGACGGCAAGGCGTGGCTGCTCCATTTCGTGAACGAGCCCCGCGTGGACGGCAGGTGTGCCGTCGCCGACTGTGGCAAGGGCCGTCTTTTCTGCGAGACGATTCTGCCCGCGGATGCGAAGCTGGAGAAGATCGGCGGACCCAGCAAGGAGTTCTGGTCGAACGGCAGAAACTGGGAACCGGACGAGGCGTTTCTCGCGTCCGCCGCGCAGCAGTCGAAGCGTACGGGACGCGGCCCCTACTACGGCGCGTGGCGGCTTGAGGTTGCACCTGGTGCGCCGCATCCTAATGACCGGTTCCTGCATGTCCTCACGGCGGCGGATACGTCCGTTTCATCCGCCCCAAAGACGCAGAAGGTCGTCAAGGACGGCATGGACGGCGTGGTTGTCACGCTGTCCGACTCCTCCGGTGGAACCGTCGAGGTCACGGTTCTTTTCAACCGCGAAGGGTCCGTTGGCGGAATGATCGCCATCGGCAAGGACGCGCCCTTGCGTCCGTTCGCCACGACCATCCAGCCCCAGAGCGGTATTTTCTGATAGGCGGTAGCCTCCCGCCGTTGCAATGAAAGTAGAACCAGTGCAAAGAACAAAGAACAAAGAACTTTTATTCGACGTCTTCCGCAGTGGAGCAAGGGAGCGCATTTTTGATATAATATACGGTGGCATTTGAAAGTGAGAATGAACGATTTATGGCACAGAAACTTTTGAAGAGAAAACCGCATAAGGTCACACCTGGTAGGGCGCGCTCGCCGAGCGCGCCGCCACCAACGGGAGGGTCGCGCACTTGCGCGACCGCTTCTGCCGTCCTAGTCGGCACGTACAAGGCGAAGCAGCTTGCCTGGATCAAGCGGCACGGCATCTACAACTACCCCGTGAAGGACGGGGACGAGTTCGATGAAAAGTCGTTTGCGTCCATCAAGGAACTTTGGCTCTACGCGGATGTAAAGGGTACGCGGCACGTGTTTGAGGCGGAATTCATCGGCATCAAGACCCGCGAGGAGCTGATCAGCGAATATGGTTATCCCGACGGGAATGTTTTAGCCGCAAAGAACGCAAAGAATGGTAGGGCGGGCGCGCCGCGCACGCCGCATGCTTCGCGTTACTACGTTTTCAAGACAAAATACCTTGAATACGGCTCACGGCTTGACGATCCCTTCGTGATCGCGCGCACGGCGGATTTCGGCGGACGCTCGGCGAAGGTTAAGAAGGCCATCGAGCAGTTCAAGGCCGACGGCGAATTCGCGCCACTTGAGCATTATCTTCCCTCCGACCTTGCCCAGATTCCGCGCAACCGCCTCCGCGTCTGCGAAGCGGCGGTGCAATGTCATTTTCTGCAATGGACACCTGTCGTCGGCATGTCGCCTCTTCTTGGGAAAATCGAGAGCATAGTCATGAGCATAGGAGAGTTTGGACGCGCCTACGCACTTTCATCAAGCGACGCATACGCGTATTTGAAAAAATATAAAGGGCTCGCCTATCTTGACGACTACCATGAGCCTTTGAGTTGTCTCCCGATGGAATCTCTCGTTGACGATCTTGCCAAGGTTTGTCGTAACAATGGGGGAATGCTGAAATGATAACCCTCTATCATGGATCTAACTGCGATGTTAGAAAGCCGATTCCAATGAAGGGGCGGAGAGGTACTGATTTCGGGCAGGGCTTTTATCTGACGCCTGATATGGATTCTGCCCGTTCGATGGCTTCTCTTGTAACTAGAAGGCAGGGCGATGGAATAAAGACAATCAGCGTGTACGAGTTTGACCTTGACGCGGCATCTATAGCTGGTTTGGCTATAAGGCAGTTTGGATCTATGGATGCAGATTGGATGTCTTTCGTCTTGGCTAACCGGTGTTTTGACCGTTCCGCGCCTGACCACAACATCGACAAACTATACGACATAGTAATCGGTTTCATTGCCGATGACAAGATACGAAACATGATTCGTCTGTATCGCAGTGGCATGTTGAAACAGGATGACGTACTCAAGGCGATGCAGGAGGCACCGTGGCGCGTTATGCAATATTCGTTCCATACTCCGCGTTCTACAAGGTTTCTGGCATTGAAGGAGGTTTGGCATGAACAGTGAACAGCAGATTCTTCTGGATGGAGCGACATCCGATCTTGTGGAATGTGTCGTTCGTTATGAGGGGGTGTCCATGTCGGATGCCTTTGACATGGTTTACAAGTCCAAGTTACATCGGAAGATGGAAGACCCGTTGACAGGGCTCTATCGAGAGGGCCCGATCTATCTATACGACATGCTCTGCGAGGAACGTGGAGTCAAATGCCGCGTGTAACAGAGCGACTGGAATATGTACACCAGACAATGTCCAGGATAATGATAACAACTAATGTCGTGTTCGAGAAGTCGTAAAACAGGTGATGGGTATAGATTTGCGAGTACGTCGAAGAAGTGAAGAACTAATGATCACCTCCGCCTTCACATGCACCGGACCGTATGCGGTTCTCATCATGCTTGGAATCAAGTGCGTGGAGAACCGCAGCGCGATGCCCGTGCCAGCGAAGGGGAGGTGTGCGGTCAGTTGCTCGAAGTCGTTTTGCAAGGAGGAGTATGGTAATTTCTTGCAGTGGGCGGCGCATGCGTTGCCGGAGGAGGAGTTTGAGCGCATTCCCGCATGGGGCGACGTGAAGGAGTGGCCGGGGAAGATCGTGGGGGCGTGCGATTACGAGGCGCGGGGGCGGAATGATTTGCGGTTGGAAGGAGGCAATGCGGCGCGCTCGGTGATCGCGCCCTACCAGTGGGACGAGGAATATGAGTATTTGTGGGATTTGACCGAAGTTGTGTGTTTTGACCAGCCGATTCCGTGTAGGGGCAATGTGGGGATGTGGCAGATGCCCGACCCTCTCGCCGTGCAGGTGACGGCGGCGGACGCTCTTGCGCGATGCGTAGGTGAGCAGGTTGCGACGGCGGAGGATGCGGCGCGACTTTTTCATGCAGTGGTTCCGATCGCGGGTGCGCGCGAAGGATTCTTCATGTTGCCGCTCGACGATGCCGGTCGTGCGCTCTCGGCGCCGGTGCTTGTTTCACTTGGCGCTCAGACTGGTACGGCGGCGGTTGATCTCGGCGAGGTGTTCCGCGAAGCGCTCAAGGCGGGTGCGCGTTCCATCGTCGTCGCGCACAATCATCCGTCTGGCGACCTGACGCCGAGCATGGCGGACATCGCCATGACGGCGAAACTTCGCGAGGCGGGCAATCTGCTCGGCGTCTCGCTTCTCGACCATTTGATACTTGGATCGGGTTTCAAGTTCGCAGTCGTCAACACGACAAAGGAGTTATCTACATGGGAAATGAAAGGCGGTAAACGATGAACAGAAGAGAATTCATGGCCAGCATGGCGGTTGGCGCGGCGCTGCCGCTCCTCGCCAAGACAGGTGCGGATATCAGGCCGACGCGGTTCAAGCCGATTGAGCTGCCCGGACTCGAACCGCGCCCCGACTTCTGGAAGGTGCGTCCGCAGGAGATCATCGACATCTGCGAGCGGGCGACGAAATGCTCGCGCAAGGAAATCATCGCGCACACGCCGCTGGGCTATCCCGTGTATGCGCTTTTCTACGGCGACTTCCACGACGCGCCGCCGCAGACGAACTGGTCCGCCGGCGCATCCTCCACCACGTGGAAGAACTACATGGGGAATCCCCCGCCCGCGAAACAGACGTTCCTTCTCCTCGCGGGCGTCCACGGCGCGGAGCCCGAATGCGTGGCCGGAACGATGAACCTCATCCAGGAGCTGGAGACCGGCAGGGACTTTCGCGGCAAGACGCACCGCGAGCTCACCGACCTCATCGCGAAGTACCGCTTCATCATCGTGCCCTGCGCGAACATGGACGGACGCGCCATCTCGCCCGACCATTTGCGCGGCGTTGCGTGGCACGACTTCCGCGCCGCGTCGCAGGGCACGTGGAAGGACGGCTCGCTCGTCGGGTGGCGCGGGAGCAAGTCGTGGTTCCCGCTTCCGCTCGACAAGGTGTCGTATCCCGGCGGATACCCCAACGCCGATGGCTACAACATCATGCACGACGCCACGCCGGGCGACATCCGCACGGCGGAGGCGCGCGGCATCCTGAACCTCGTCGCGCGCTGGCGCGTTGACGCCGTGCTGAACGGACATTCCTACGAATACGCGCCGAGCGCCATCACGCCGAGCGCGGTGGACCTCCCCGCCAAGGTCGAGCGGGTGAATGCCATCTCCGACCGCATCAACGCGGCGATCCATGCGGCGGGGCTCAGGGCAGGCAAGATCGGCGCGAACCGCACGCCGACCAGCACGATCAACCTCAATACCGTGCTGGCGCTCGCTTCCGGCGCGCTCACGCTCACGCTTGAATGTTCCGTGTCGTTCGACCGTCCGATCAAGCCGCCAAATGTCAAGCCCACGCGCACCTACACGTTCGACGAGCTGATGGAGCCGCTCTTCATCGCCGTGCGCGAGTACCTCGCGGACGGACTCGACCGCCCGTTCCTCGTGCGTGGCACCGACCGCGTCTTCGTGGACTAGCCGTTGCAACTGGATGCGGAATCGAGAGAGATAAGACTCATGTTCGGGAGCGGTCCCACCGACCAGTCCAATGCCTGACCGCGCCCCGTCGCGTTCGTCAATTCACCCAATTGGTGAAACCAATTCCCAATTCCCCCCAAATTCCCAATTCCCAATTCCCCAATAGCACTTTGCGACCTTTGCGTTCTTGCGGCTAAAAACTGGAAGCCAACTTCGATTTATGTTTATTTCCTATGCTTTGCCTTTGAACTGCTTTCCTGTTTGTTATGACCTTTAGAGCACCGATTTCTGACACCTAGGTGTCATACCCTCTGACACCTAGGTGTCACACCCTATGACATCTAGGTGTCATACCCTCTGACATCTAGGTGTCATACCCTCTGACATCTAGGTGTCATACCCTCTGACACCTAGGTGTCATACCCACTGACACCTAGGTGTCACGAATCACAGACAGTGATTGGAAGCTCTTCCTTGACGGATTTAGCGATGCCGTAATACTACGGTTCGGGCTGGCCTTATATTTCCGCGCCTCTGGGTGAGATTACGGCGCGGAATCACGGCGAAAGGCCGTATGCCTTGTCAACGAGCGCGTCGAGGAACGCATGGGCCTTCACTAGGTCGGGCGGCGTGAGCCGCCCAAATGGGATATTCCCGCAGCGAGCATTCGCCGACAGGGTTTTGCAATTGACTCTGCTATGAAATGTCAGCTTCAAGCAATTACACCACAGCAGATTCATCGGAGTGTAAAAGTTATTTTCTGGACAACGCCTAAGTAAGGCTACTGCCATTTCGCGTAGGCGGACATTATACTGGAGAAAAAAGAATCGGCTCGGTTAGCGTATCATATGAACTATTTGGCCTTGCTGGTTGACAAGATCGCCGTACCCCAAAATCACAAGCCAAATGTTCGGGGACAAGTCCCCACAGGCCATCTGCTCCAAATGTTGGAGGTCAAACCTTTACTTTAACCGGTAATTTTGCGTACTTATAGACAGCAGTCGTGTCAACTATTGACTACAACCGTCTGAAATGACGATAATCGCAGGCGGCATTATCCACATAGCGAAATACAGATACTGGTGCAGCCACTCCCGAATCCCTGCGATCCTCTTCACAGAATCTTAATTTTCCACTTGCGTCTGCGGCGGTATTTTTGCTATACTCGTTGTCAATGACACCTTGATTGTGTTTCTGCTGTTATACGGTTTTCTTCAAGTCGAGTGGCTTGAACCGTAAACGCCATGAAAGAGGGTTTGAAAATTACCTTAATAAAATTGAAAAAAAGGAGATGAGATGGGTTTCTTTGATTCATTGAATAAGTTTTTAGTTGAAAATGTACCAGTCGGCCCTACTGTAAGCGATTCGGAAACAAATCACATCTATTATTCATCAACTATTGGCGAAATTCGCAAAGACAGCGCCTATATGAGTGAATTTAATCAGGCGCTTGAGTGGCTTTGTTCAAAAAGAAGGGGAGATACCTACTTGGCATCCATAAGTCATGGCAGTGCCGTCAAGGCAACTATTGTGCGCATTGATAAAGAAGGTGGGCATGCAATACGATGGAGTGTTAAATTTGCATGTGGGAAGAGTATTACTTTATGGTTAGAAACGCAAAATGCCACTCAATTGAAACGTGATGGGAAGGCCTTGTCTGTGGGATATTCTGTCATCTATAACTATGAGGAACAGGAAATGGCCCGCAAAAGAGAGGAAGCAGAAAGAGCTGCACAGCAGCAGCGGCAGATTGAGGAAATAGATTGTTACAGAAAAGAATTGGCCGCTAAACCTCCACTTGAATCTTTTCTTGGTGTGAAGTTTGGTGATGATTCTGAAAAGTATTGCGATGACGACAATCCAAAAGAGCGTGATGATGGATTTATAGTCATGAAGGCAAAGACAAATCAATTTCTGGATTTCACGGATTACGTCATATTTGCATCAAAGTTCAACAACAAAGTAGTGTGGGTCATGGCAATTGCCCAGAAATCAGATTTAGGTAATGTTGATGAATATGTACATCGGGTTTCTCGCCTACTAGAACAAAAATATGAGAGAAAATTTATAAAAGAGGATGACGTATTTGTACTTCCATTCTACGATGCAGAGAAATGGAATCCTAGTAAATCGTTGAAGTCATGCCCTTGTAAATCCATGATTTTACTTTTCCCTAAAGGGGATTTGCTGTACTTGGTTGCTCGCGATGAAGTTTTGTCACAAGCGGTAGAAAGGCAGATTGCGATAGAGAAAGCGGAGGCCGAAGTCCGTGAGGCGGACGCTAAGAAGGCGGCAGACAAAGATGCATTGGCGGCTCTTTGATTATAGTTCCATTCTGGATTCTTTGGAATCGGGAAATGTTAGGTGACAGTAGAGTTCGCCCAGGATGAAAAAATGCCGTTTTACAGTTTGAGGATAGTCCAGTATGCCGGGCGCGACGACCTGAAGGCGCTTGCGCGGTCGGAGAATCCGCACCTCTTCACATGGACGGTAAAGAACGACGCGCCTGTCGTTCCCGGCGCAGATTTCGTGCTTGATCCAGCGACTGCGGCGGCAGGCTTCAGGCTGCGGAAGGGTTCGACCGGCCTGCGGCTCGTTTACACCAAAGGCATGATGATTATCGTCAAGTAGAGTGGTGTTATTGCAACCGACATCGGCGGCATGATGAAGTTCCTGGAGACCCCAAACGGGATGAAGCCGAGCCATGTCTTCGGGAAGCCTTCGCCCACCCTGCTCACGCCGGTTCAGCACGTAAAAGGCACGGAAAGATGACATGTAACCTTTTTACGGGTTTCGTGTAAACAAGGCAGAAACAAACTTCAAGAAGGAGAAAAACAATGGCCCTAGACATAAACGGATACAACAGCGCGTTCAAGTCCTTCGTGGAATTCGCGCAGAATCGGACCGGCGAGAACCAGGAGAAGGCGATCGCCGACGCGCGCATCAAGAAATACAACGGCGAAGAAGTCCTTACCATCGCCCACGTGAAAACGGACGATGTCCAC
>CACWIW010000128.1 GCA_902761035.1 uncultured bacterium
ACCCTTTCCCGGACTCCCAGGCTGGCAGGGCAAGGTCTTTTCAGCGAAACATCAGGCTGGAAAAGGAAAGAAGCAGCCTGTCAAATGAGAATACCATGGTTGGCACAGAAGCTATATAGCATCATCGTTGACTTCATTCAGATAGTGTGATACACTTTTTATGCCCTCGAAGGAGCAAAACTAACCTCAAAATGATTATAAAGATGAAAGAAATGCGATGACCATTCGAGAATGGATACGTGACCGGGAGATTCATGGGAAGCCCATGTTTCCCCTTGACGTTCTACGCGATGCCTTTCCGAACATGTCGGAACAGTCGATCCTGAATGCCTTGTCACGGCTGAAGAAGGAACGCGTGCTCTATTCCCCGTACAGTTCTTTCTATGTGACGCTTCCTCCACAATATGTCCTGCGCGGCGCCGTGCCTGCGTACTATTACATGGATCCCCTGATGACTGCCTTGGGGCACAGTTATTACTTTGGCCTGCTGAGCGCGGCCGTACTCTGGGGAGCGGCGCACCAGCGGCCGCAGAGGGACATCGTGGTGACGACACGGCCGAGACTGTCGCTCAGTAGCACATCCAAGAGACAGGTCAGGTGGGTGTACAGGAACGACATTCCAACTCAGTTCCTTTGCGAGAAAAGCGGCGAAGCCGGGAAAGTCGTCTATTCCTGCGCAGAACTTACCGCTCTTGACCTCGTGCAGTTTGAACGACATTCAGGAGGTCTTTCCGTCGTGGCAACGGTTCTGGAGGAACTGCTCGATGTGACCGATTTTCGAAATGCGGCCAATGGCCTGTTTCAGACATGCAACATGGCGACGATTCAGCGTCTTGGCTACATCGTGGAAGTGGTACTTGGCGAAACACAACAGGGTGAAACAATCTACCGGGAATGGCGAAAATGCAATCCCCACCCCCGATATGTAGCCCTTTCGCCGCGGGCAGAGGTCACGGGGAAGCGCAATGGCCGGTGGAACATCGTAATCAACACTGAACTGGAGACGGACGAGACATGATAAGTGCAAACTATATTACGGAATGGGCGGCGGAACACCCCTGGTGCGCGAGTGAGCAAGTTGAACAGGACCTCCTTATCGCACGGGCACTTGTCGCAATATTCTCGGACCCGTTCTTGAAGGAACGATTGGCGTTTCGCGGTGGCACAGCCCTACACAAATTATACTTTTCACCTCAAGCTCGCTACTCCGAGGACATCGACCTTGTACAGATCGCCCCCGCTCCGTTCGGACCGATTTTCGACCACCTGAAGAGAGCGCTGGACTTTCTGCCAAACATGAAACGCGTTCAAAAGACGTTCAACAATTCACTGCGCTTCAAGGCGGAATCTTCCATTTCCCCGATTGTGCCCATAAGAGTCAAGGTTGAAACGAACTGCAAGGAACATTTCACGGAACTCGGCCACGTGGAATTGCCATTTACCGTTGAAAACGGTTGGTTTACGGGGGCATGCCAGATAACGACATTTCACCTAGAAGAACTGCTCGGGACAAAGTTGAGGGCGTTATATCAGCGCAAGAAGGGTCGAGACCTTTTCGACCTGCAATATGCGCTGGACAGGGTAAGCATTGACTGCGGCGTCGTCATGCGTTGTTTCGCTCGGTACATGACATTCTCGGTAGGTTATGTCCCGTCGCGAGACATGTTTGAGGAAAACATGGCCATCAAACTTGCAATGCCAGAATTCTTGGATGACACAATGAATTATCTTCGACAAGGCGTACCATTTGATCCCAGGAAGGGTTGGGAACTTGTCAGGGAGAAACTCTTTCGAAGAAATCCAGAACATGAACTTGAGTAGTCGGGCGCGGTCTCCGGATGCGCCGCCGTTGTGAGACTGAAGAACAAAGGATCGCCCGCCAAGACACACAAGAAGAAAAGTTGGATCATATGCTTATCACTACTCCATACGATACGAAATTGAAGCCATTGATTGAAGCTGTAGACAGTGGCAACCTAGACCAGGTTCGAAAGTGGATAGAATTCGGAGAACCTTTGTATAATCCAAAATCCCGTTCAGCATCGGTTCTGGACATTGCGTCGGAACAGGGCTTCTTCTCAATGCTAGAACTGTTGTTGTCGGTTGGGGGATGGGAACAGTATCCCCAGGCATTGGATTCGGCGTTGCAGGAAGCGGTTCGCATTCCCCATGTTGATAACGCGAGGCTTCTTTTGGATCATGGCGCCAATCCTAATTCTGTAGGGTGGTATTCGATCTTCGCATCTCATAAACGAGATCTCGTAACTGTATTCCTTGAACACAAAAAGGACGCTTCGGATATCGACGAAGGCATTGAAGAAGCAGAATGGGGAACCGCAAGGGCAGTACGAGATTGGTTGGAAAATGATCGCACGATGGAAGCGCCGCTCTTGCGGAAGATGATCGAACTGCTCGATGATATCTATGAAAACTCTACCTGGTATATTGGACGTAACGACGATTATAAGCAACGCGAACAACAGGCGGATGCGGCTAAGCATGCAGAGCGGCTGTTCTCGTTGATTCGGTGGACAGGTGTAGATACGCGGCGAAGTGTCGTAGTAGATGAAGAGAATGGCACGACGGATTCTGTTTTTGCAGCGGTGGTCCGTAAGGGGACGCGCAATCAGCTACGGTCATTGGGGCAAGAAGCATCTGATGCGAATTTGTTGAATAAGGCGGCGTATGACATGGAATGGTGTGATGAAACTAAGGCTGATTACATGTATAAATGCGGGCTCGTTATCAATGATCGGCAAGATGGAACCTCTTCGTTGCTATTGGCGCATTTCAAGCAACAGAATGAGCCTGTTGTCATGTATCTTGCCGAACATGGGGCAAAAATGCCGGAAGTAGATACCGAGACATTAAAGGAATGGCAGAATCACTTTTACAAATACTCAAAGCCTAGGCCTGGGATTCTGCTGGCCCTCGCAAAAGTCCTAACCCCACAGCAGATGTCGGTTGCGATACATGGGGTCAGGGCCACTGAGGTCTTCGGAGCAGATGAGGCGACGATAGTTGAGAATCTGTATGATCCTGATAAGTCAGAGTCACCTGATGCGTTCGTGCAATGTATGGAAAAGGTCAAAGCTTCCATAAAAGGGGCTGCGGTGCATCCGCTTGCCAGAAAATATAGAGGATACTGTCTTCAGTCTGATCGTGAGCCATATTCTCCAGAATTAGTACGGTTGTTTGGGCGTCAGGTCAAGATGTGTAATTTCAGGGGAAATGAATGTTCAAAGGATATTCGTCCATGGATTGTATGTGTTCTAAATCAGTTCATTCCCAAATGCATTGAAAAGGGAGCGAAATTCAGATTTGAGGAAATCAAAGATGAGTATCGTTATCGAAATGACAGGCCCGATGTCGATTTTATTGCGACGATTGATGGATATGACGTTCCGATCGTGTTTCGCGAGGGGAAAATCAAGCCGAAGGCGTACTTGCTTCGGGAGGCTGTTTCGGGAGATGTTTATTCTGGTAAGTTGCAGTTCTGCCATCGGCTAGGTAGATCGGTGGGATCGCCGGAAGTTGTTTTGAGGGAATACAAATACCTATGGTTTCAGGATCACATAGAAGAGATGGTTGATGGTTTGTTTGCAGTAGTCAAGAAGAAGAAGAAGGCTGACGCTCGCGAGAAGGAAAGACAGGAACGCCTGGAGAAGGAACGGCAGGAACGTGAGAGGGTTGCTCGAGAACACGAAGAAAAGAGACTTGCAGAGGAACGTCTGCGTGCCCAAGAGGAACGCAGGCGTCGTGAGGAGGTTGCCGCAATTGAAGCGCAAAAGGCTGCGGAGGAAAGGCTTTTCAATGATGTTGTGTTGAAGGCGCGAGTGGCTGCAGATTGTCGTCGTGTTCGCTCGTATCTGGAAGACGTGCAAAAGACGATAGAAAACGCGGAAAGCGAAGATCGCGTGAAGATGTTGTCATGGCTGGAGGCGGTCAAGTCCGTCCTTGAAAAGAAGGAGAGATGGAGTCTTGATCCGCTTTCAGAAGTTGAGCCCGTGATAAAGGAGCCGCCTCCTGCGCAGCAAGAAGTGGATGTTGGCAGATTGGCTGGAACAGAAATGGCAGCTCAAAGCAATTTTTGGGCGAATAGGGGTTGGTGGAATAAAAGGTGAGAGGGCGTTAGGGGCCCGTTGACGCAGCAGTAGTGGCGCAGTAGCGCGAAAGGTGATTCCATGGGACTTGTCAAGATCGGGCGGTTGGCGGCGATGCGGAAACAGCAGCGCGCCGTTGTTCTCAAAACGTCCGCGCAAGGATTCCTTCCGGCGTCGTCCTCACCATTGCGTGGTACGTCACATATTCGAATAAGTGACGTACCGCGTTATGGGGTGTGAGTGAGAGGTGATGTCATGGGACTCGTGAAAACAAGAAGGCTTGCGGCGATGCAGAAGCAGCAGCGCGCGAAGGTTGCACGGTACGTCACATATTGCAATATGTGTACGGATGCAATCACGTGCATACCATTACGTTAATAGCGAAATGGCCATTCCATTTTCGGCGAAATGGTGGTATAATATGCTGGCACAGGAGAAACCAGATGAAAGTCAGCAGCATTTGCCAGGCAATTGACGAGCAGGCATCCGAACGGAAACGACGGTTGGGGATGCCGCGCGATGTTTTGCCGCAGTTGCCGTATGTTCGCAACTATGCGACAGTCGTGACGGGCGTAAGGCGGTCGGGAAAGTCCACCTTGCTTGACCAATGGACGTCAAAGAACGGAGGGAAGGCTGTTTCCGTCCATTTCGACGACTTGCGTCTGGCGTCGTTTTCGCCTGATGATTTTCTGCTGCTCTACGAGGTTGTCAAGGAGCGGAAGGCGGACACTCTGGTCCTGGACGAAGTGCAGGACATCGCGGGATGGGAGAAGTTTGTCGTCGGTTGTCTGGACAGGCGGCTAAGGGTGATGGTGACGGGATCCAATGCAAAGTTGCTTAGTCGCGAATTTGGCAGCAAGCTGACCGGGCGACACTTGGACGTCGAGCTGTTTCCGTTTTCCTATTCGGAGTTTCTCCGCTTTACCAGGCAACGCGCCTCCAAATTATCGATAGACGAGTATCTGTCGATTGGCGGCTTCCCGGCGTATGTGGAGAGCCGACAACGCATGGTGCTGTCGGAGCTTTTCAATGACATCCTCTTGCCTATAACTTGATCAAATGTTGCCAATATCCAATGTTGCCATTCCCAATCTTCAATTTCAATTGGAACTGGCAACATTGGCATTGGCAACATTTGCCGGATTTCCCCGAGCCGCATCAAGGATGCGGTGCATGTCGCTTCGGCGACGACTATCCTGGAGTATTTCAATTATCTGGAGGAAACCTACCTCGTTCAGCGGATCCCGCGATTTGCGGCATCGTCCAAGGCCAGCATGTCGGCTCCAAAGAAGGTCTATGCCTGCGATACTGGCCTGGTGACGGCAATCGAATCCGTAGACGAGGCGAACTTCGGGCACAAGCTCGAGAACCTGGTCTATCTGAAGCTTCGCAATCCCGATGATTCGATATTCTACTTTGCCAATGATGCCGATGGAACGGAATGCGACTTCGTGGTCGAGCGGAGGGACGGGACATTCATGGCCGTTCAGGTTTGCTGGGAACTCAGTCGCGACAACGAGGCGCGGGAGATCAACGGAGCCGTGCGCGCGATGGAAAGATTTGGCCTCACGGAGGCTGTCATGGTGACGCGAGACCAGTCTGATCTGATTAACCACGGCGGTCGGATGATCCGCATTGTTCCGGCGTGGAAGTGGCTTGCGGAGGATTAATGTGGGAGTGTTGCCAGTTACAATGTTGCCAATTTCCAATTGGGGATTGGGAGGGGATATTGGCAACTGCCACTAGAGGCCGTGGCACAAATTGCCCATTTGTGGTCAATATGTGGCAGGCAGGTGAATTGGCGGGGTATGGCGCGGGGAGAATCGGTTTGATATACTACTCTGCGAAAGGAAAACTGAGATGGCGACAAAATGCAGACATTGCGGTTCGACGAGTTACGGGCACGGATGCGCGTATGGCTCAAACCGGATTCACGAGCATCGTGATGACGAGAAGCACTGTGAATGGTGCGGTTCTTCAAGTTACGGACATGGGTGCGCGTATGGCCCGGATCGGGTTCACCGGCATGGTCCGGGTGGCAACAAGTGTATCTGGTGCGGCTCGACCTCAAACGGCTCGGGCTGCCCATACTCCCCTACGCACCGCCATGAAAAGTGATGTCTACCGGGGGCAATAGGGACCCCGGTGACACAGTAGCAGTGATACAGTAGCGCGAGAGGTGAGGTCATGGGGCTCGTCAAGACCAGGCGGCGGCTCGCCGAGGACGGCTCGCCCCACCATGCGGCGCGGCTGGAGTCCGCGCCCTATCGGGGTGGGCGGAAGTGTTGCCAATGTGGAAATGTTGCCAGTCCCAATGTTGCCAGTTTCCAATTGGGGATTGAAATTGGCGTATGAAAGTTCCTGGTTGTTCGCACGCGGGGCAAATGGTATAATTGACTGCGGAACGAAACCACATGATTCACGTATAGGAGATCAACATGAACAAAAAGACATTTGGCCTGACATTTGTCAGTGCTCTATTTGCCCTCGTACTCGCCTTCGATGCAAACGCATGGATGGATCCGTGGGCTCCCGTATTCAAGGCTGCGCCGGCGAGTGTTCAAGCGCTGTCCAGAACAAGCGTGAGCAATTACGTTTGTAACATCTTGGGAGATGAGTTCAGGTGGAAGTATAGCGAGGGATACGCCCTTGACCTGAACGATGACGGGACCGAAGACCAGGTGTTCATCATCCCCTGGATGGGAAATGGCTTGCTTGCGTCAGGGTATGATGTGCATTTTCTCGTTTCCAATGGGGCAAAGGGACAGAGGAAGACCGTCATGGAAGGGTATGGCGTCGAGAAGTCCGACTTTGTGAAAGTTGCGGGGAAGACGTATTTCCGCCACTCGAAATTCTTCGAGCATTTCGAGAAGAGCCGGCACAACCACTGGGTTTACCAAGTGTTTTCATTTGACAAGAGCGGCGCCATGCGATGCAGCAACGGTGATTTCGATAAACAGTTCCCCGCCGTGACGATCTACTACATCAATCCAAAGTTCAAGCAGATCGAGCTGACAAAAGGCGACTTGAAGAAAATCGCCGACGAAACAAAGCCGAAATCCAAGTAGGCCAGTGACATCCAATGGGCGGCAGAAAGGAAGGGTGATGACTCTTTCTGGTCGCGAGGCGGGCGCAAGTCCGAAGAAAAGGATTCAAGATGAAGAAGTTGTTGATCGGTGCGTGCGTTTTGGCGGCATTGCTTGTCGCGGCATTCATCGTTTTTGTCGCAGGGCTTGAGTTCGGTCACAGAAGGGGATACGACGAAGGATGGCGTGACTGCAAGTTCGACGCGAAGCAGACGGTGTATCCAGTTAATGACAATGCGTTCTGGAAATGGCATGACTCCACGAACTCCGTCATACGCAAGCGTCGGAGTTTCTTTGAGTGAGGAATTCTTTTCAGGAGGTGTGAATGAGCGAGTGGGATTTTGCATTCGGGTTGACCGGGCAGGCGCTTGAGGACGCCCTCTCGTCAGGTGCAACTTATGAAGAATGGGATATAATAGAGCGCGAACTAGAACGGGAGATAGCCGTAGGTAATCACGGTAAGAACGTTTTTGCGTTTATCGACGCGGAAAACGTGCCGAGCAAGTATTGGGAACAGATAGAGTACCGCATGTCATGCCTTGTGGATAAGTGGAGTGGAAAGGTGTATGCCCTGCAAAAAGATATTGCGACTATGAGCTGGCATGAGGTGGCGAAGACAAATGATTGTTTGAAGGAAATCCGCCTGTCTGGAGGTCCTGCTAAAAACAAGGTAGACAAGAAGATCATAGGGGATATTCGCAGGTTGATCGGGAATTGCGTGCCTGCTGAAACGTGCGTAATCATTGTTTCATCAGATTCTGATTACAGAGTTGTCGTGGCGGAGTTGAAAGAGGCTGGTGTCCGCGTGATCGGCATTGGCGAGGCGAAGGCGAACGAGAATTACAAGCAATCTTTCAATGGCTTCATTGAGCTGAACAGATTTGATGTCGGTGACATTGACGAATCAGACGATGTTGACGAAAGTTCAAGTACACCGTTGCCATCGTGGTTTGTGGGTGGTAGCGACGCGTACAGATATGGAACGACGACATAAGGTCTTTTGCTTTCGCCCCCTGAAAAACTGAGCGAGAGGTTAGGCTATGGGACTCGTCAAGACCGGGTGGCGGCTCGCCGAGGACATGCACCGAAGAGGCGAAGCCTCGGAGGGAACATTGCCGAAGGCAACCCGAAGGGCGCGCAAGCGTGTGCGCTCGCCCTACCAGGCTGTGCGGAAGTGTTGCCAATGTGGAAATGTTGCCAGTTCCAATGTTGCCAATTTCCAATTGGGGATTGAAATTGGCGGGGGTATGGCGCGGGGAGAATCGGTTTGATATACTACTCGGCGAAAGAAAAAATCGATGGAACCTAATGGAGAAATTCCCTATGGCAAGAATCAGCATCGTTCATGTTATGGTGGCGGCGTTGGTGGCGTTTGCGGGAGTGGACGCCATGGCTGAGGTCAAGGACGGGACGGCGTTCAGGCTTGGCACCGTGCCGACAGAGCTCGTGGCCGAACGGCGCATGGGCGAGCCCGTGCGCTTCTCGCTGGAGGAGAATGCGTCGACGGGCTTCAAGTGGGAGGTGGAGTCCAACACGAACGAGTGCACGGTCGTGCTCAAGCACCGTGGCGGCGACAAGGGTGCGACATGCGGCGCGCCCGGCCTGCTCGACGTCACCGTGACGAGTCTCGTCCGCACGCCGGTGCGCGTGGAGTTCCGCTATCGCCGTCCGTGGGAGAAGGACGTTGAACCGTGGAAGACGCTGCGTCTCGTCGTCAACACCGCCAGCGGGGAAAAACAGACCCCGTTGACAAAGTAGCGTTGACTCAGGAACGCGAGAGGTGATGTCATGCGGCGTATGTTTAGGGATGTTGCCATCGCCTTGCTCGTCGTTGGATATGTGGCGTGCCCGATCCATGGTTTTGTCTCATGCGCGATGTCCGGGGCCCTTGCTACTGGACAGGTAGTGATCTCGGTTTTAGTGGTGTTTCCTGCAATGTTTTTCCGATACTGGGGGATCGTGTCTGCGGCTGTTGGTCTATGTTTGCTTGCACCTATTTTTTGCCACTGATTCTGCGCGTGGGGCAGATTGGTTCTTGAGGTGAGGCCATGGGACTCGTGAAGACGGGGTGGCGGCGCGGCCAGAGTCCGCGCCCTACCGGGCGGGGGCGGAAGTGTTGCCAATGTGGAAATGTTGCCAGTTCCAATGTTGCCAATTTCCAATCTGGGGCGGGGGTATGGCGTGGGGAGAATCGGTTTGGTATACTACTCGGCGAAAGGAAAACTGAGATGGCGACGAAATGCAGACATTACGGTTCGACGAGCTGCGGGCATGGATGCGCGTACTGCTGTAACCTTTTGCCTTGTTGTGCGTAAACAAGATGTGACTAAAGGAAAGGAGATTTTGCAATGCCACTTACGGGCGTAAATATCAACAACGTGTCGATGGACTACTTCCTTCGCGGCGTCGATGCCGCGAAGCCGCAGGGCGTCCAGCCGTCGCAGGTTCCGCAGGAGGGCGCAAACGCGCAGATAGACCAGCGCCAGCAGGCCGTCGGCAAGATGGTCTCGCAGCTGGACGTCCTTCTGGTGAAGGCCGCCATGGCTTCGACGAAGGGGCTTGACGGCAAGCAGATAAAGAGCTCCCTCCAGACGCTTGTGGACCAGGGGCTTCTCGACAAGGACTCGTTCAAGCTCCTCGCCAAAACTGCCGACACAGCCGCGAAGACGCTCAAGGCCCTCGACAAGTTCACCGGCAGAGAGCTCGCTACCGCCATCGGCGCGGACAACAAATACGACCTCAAGACCGCGGCGGGCAAGGCCGTCGCGGCGGCTGTCAAGGCGCAGCAGGATCTCTCCGCGCTTCTCGGACAGGTCGGCAAGATCGTGAACGCCGTGGTCCGGAACGAGGACCAAGTGCGGAGCGCGAACGCGAAGTACAAGGGCATCAGCGAAGACCTGATAAACGGGGTGAACGAGTTCACCATGATCTGCGACCGCCGGATGATGGAGATCGACCAGCTGGCCTGGCAGATGAAGAATTTCGCCGTCTATCTTGCGGCAAATGGAGAGACCTCCGATCCCAACATCACGGCCATTCTCAAGGCCAAGGTGAACGACCTCATGCCGCGTCAGGCGCTCGCGATGCACGGCACGGCGGATGCGCTCGCGGCGGTCAACGAGAGCGTCTCCGCGAAGCTCCGCCCGCTCGCGGAGAGGATCGACGCGTTCCGGAACAATCCTTCGTCCACCCTCCGCGAGGCGGACTTCAACGCGCTGAAAAGCGACATCGCCACGATGAGGGCGGCGCTCCAGGACATCCGCAAGAACGGCGTCCAGGTCGGCGACGGGAGAATGGTGGTGGCAAGAGACATCATAAAGGCGCTCGAGGAGGAGGTCGCCAAGGCGGAGTCGCTTTTCGAGACCGCCCGCAGCGACGTGTCGCGTCGGATCCTCGACAACTACATTGATACCACCATCTCGCTCCTGTACGAGAATGAGGGCTACGAGGAAATGCACAGTAACGGTACGACGCACCAGAGGGCGTTTGCGTGCCGTGACGAGTTCATCCTGGCCATGAGAGCCGTCGCCGAAGCCGCCGTGGACGGCAAGAAGTCGGACGACGACGTCCAGAAGCTCGTCCATAATCTCGGCGTCAGGGCGAAACAGCTTGAAACAGCGGCACAGCGGGTCGGAAACGCCTTGGGCTCGTCCGCCGAACGCCTCAACGCGATTTTCGGCCGTATGAAGAGCATCAAGCCCATCGTCATCGGCTTCGATAAGATCGTAGACGAAATACGCTGCAGCAAACGGCTCTTCTCCGCCTCCGAGGCGATGGGCGTCTTCAAGGGGACCATCTCCGTCTCGTCCCTCATCGAGGCCCGTGCGCGCGGCCTGAGGGATTCGGACGTGGACCCCGCGAACGAAGACTCCAACATAGTCTCCCAGCGCCTGCTCGGCGCAGGTGCGGCGGGCACGGTGTACGAGCTCACGCGCGCCGACGGCAAGCAGGTCGTCTTCAAGGGCGAGACCGAAAGCCGTGCTGGGCTTTCGGGAATCGTGGCGGGAGCCGCCAAGAACTACTCCGCGCAGCAGATGACCGCAAACCTCAACATCGCCTCCAAGAACGCCGCAAAGGCGCTGGGCATGGGCGGCATTCTCGTGGACTACTCGGTCGGGACCCACAACGGAGTATTCGGCTTCTACATGGAAAAGGCGAAGGGCATGACGGCGGAGGACATGAAGGGGTTTGGCCTTTCCCGGTCTTCTTCGGGCGGTGGAATGTCGGTAAAGGAGATCAAGAATCTTCCGGCGGAACAGAAAAAGCAGGTCAAGGCCGACCTCAGGCGCGAGCTCAACCGCATGCAGTGGCTGGACCTCGTGACCGGACAGGCCGACCGCCACCACGCGAACTACTTCGTCCATGTGGACCCCGAGACGCATGCTGTCACCGTCAAGGGCATCGACAACGACGCCGGGTATTCGCAGTACCGCACCGGCGTCCTGAAGTTCTCCTTCGACAAGGACCGGTCGGAAGATTTCAAGGCTCTTCTGACCGGCATCGCAAAGCAGATCGACTCCCGCAACTACAAGGCCGTGCTTGAGGATTTGCTCAAGGATCCCGGCATAACGACCGACGAGAAGGGAAGGTATGCCGTCGATGCTTCCAAGATCGAAAACAAGGCCATCCTCAGCGCCCTCTGCCATGTCACGGGCCTGCAGCCCCTTGCGCTGCCGGACAAGATCGACCGCGAGACATACGATGCCATCGTCGCGCTGAAGGCAGGGCCGAAGCGCGACGCGTACCTGAAATCGATACGTCCGCGCCTTTCAGAAGCGAGCTTCAATGCGGCGGTCAGCCGTCTCGACGACGTCATCGCCAGGGCCGAAAAGCTCGGTGGCGAGGGCAAGATCATCGAGAAGGAAGGCTGGCTTGACGAGCCCGTCGAGACGCTGCAGACAGGCGACATCGCCGTCAAGAAGCAGAACGGGGCCGTCAAGAAGCTTGGCGGACAGATCGCGCGTGACGCGAACGAGTTCCTCTGCACGTCCATCTTCGTCCGCGACGGACTTGACAAGATCTTCTCATGAAGCTTCGCGACCGCTGTCTCAAACCTTGACGGCGTCCTGTCAAAGGTAGGACGTACGGCCGGTCGCGCTAATGACGTAGTTTGCAGCGTAAAACATATTATGTCGTATAATTGTCAATAATACACCGCAAGACTTAATAAGTGTGATTTACTCCCCCCGAGAAGGTTGCATTTTCCGCTTGCACCTACGGCGGAATTTTTGTTATACTTATCCCGTCAACGCCTTAATCGTGTTATTGCAGTTACGCGGCTTGTTTCAGGTCGGGTGGCTTGATCCGCAACTGCCACGAAAGAGGGGCTTAGCAACTACCTCAACTATGAAAGAGAAAAGAGTCATCAATTCATCTTCCGCATGGAGGTTGAGATTTTCAGCTTCAAGAGCGTGCCTACACGCGCTTACGGCCTTGCTCGTTGTCTTTGCCACGGGCTTTCTGTCCGTTTCGGCCCAAAACGACGCAACCAACCGGCCTCCCGTACAGACGTACTATCTCCCCATTCCGGAGGAAGACCTTCTGCAGACCCTCACCTCAATCCACGGCGGGGCGAGCTGGACTCTCCCGGCCGAGCCAATCGAGTCGTATAACTCTATCGTAGTGTTCGTCGATGGCACTGTCATCTACTACGACCAGTGGGAGGACGGCTACGAGCAGGACATCGCCAACCCGAACCACATCTACAGCGCCTCGAATCCCACGGGCACGCAGATCTGGGGCGACGGCGACCCCTCCAACGGCGCTCCGCCCGACTACCCGCACGACAAGTTCTACGCGGGTGACGTGATAATCCTCTCCAGCGAGGTCAAGGTCAACGGCCGCAACCCCGCCAAGCAGGTGTTCTTCGACGGTTCCGACAAGATCGGCGTCTCGCGTCCGGTCGCCATCACCCGCGCCGTCTGGGCGAGCCAGTCCAAAACCCTCTTCGCCGGCGCGAACGAGGTCTATGACACGACCTTCTTCGGCACCGAGTTCGTTGTCCCCGTCGGCGAAGACACCGCGAACCAGAACGAGATCTTCCAGTACACGGGCGCCACAATCATGGCGGGCGCCGGTGGCGCAACCATCTCGGTGGACCTCGATGCCAACGGCACCTACGACCGCACCGCGACCCTCGCGGAAGGCCAGACCCTCCTCGTCGATGGCGGCCTCACGCAGGGTGCCAAGATCAAGGCTACCAGCGGCTCCGTGCAGGTCAACCTCCTGACGGGCGACATCTACGACGGCTACGAAAGCCGTTTCATCACCCTGCTTCCGACGCATCTTTGGTCTTCTGCCTACACCTCCCCTGTCGCGACGCCCGTCACGACAAAGAGCGGCACCACGACCTACAACAGCGGCACAAAGATTTGGCTCTACAACCCCGGTTCCTCGGTCATCACCGTCTATTACGAGACAGCCGGCGTGAGCGCCAAGTCCGTTTCCGTCCCAGCCAAATCCTCCAAGTTCGTCATCGCCGGCAAGAAGACCACGACCACATCCACCGACACCTACACCGGCTCGACCACTTCAGGTGTTTACGTCTATACGAAGAACGATGCGCCTTTCTACGCCATCGCGACAATCGACTCGACTGGCACGGGCAAGTCGACCAAGACTTCGGGCGGCGACAACCGCACTTGGGACTGGGGTTTCGCGCTGGTCCCGGACAGCTCGATGAGCTCGCAGATTGTCGTCGGCCTCGGCCTCGGACGCGATCCGACCTCCACTACCTCGCCCAACGAAAACGGTGCTCCAATCTGGACCGTTGCGGACAAGGACACCACCCTCTACGTGGACTACGACGGCAACCCCGACACTGGCGCCTACACCGACAAAAACGGCAGCAAGTACGACAAGGCCATCACCGTCAAGCGCCTTGAGCTCGCCAAGGTGTACAACCCCTCCGGCGACCAGACCGGCATGCTCATCTACACCCTCGACGGTGCGAAGATCGCCGCCGCCTGGGGCGAAGATCCGGCGAACTCCTCCCCCGGCCAGCCCGGCCTTGACCTCGGCACCGGCATCCCGCCAATGCCCGAATGGGTCATGCGCAAGTCGTCGAAGCTCGTCGAAGATGCCGATGAGGACGGCTTCATGACGCCCGGCGACACGATTGAGTACACGGTCGAGTTCCTCAATGTCGGCCGCCAGCCCGTCTCCGGCCTTACGCTCAAGGACGAACTCCCCGCCGACGTCACCTACGTCGCGAACTCCTCTGCTTTCTCCTCCACCCACCGCGTCCCCTCGAACAACACCAGCCACAACATCGCCGACAACGCCTCGGGCGACGCGTTTCCGTTCGGCGGCAACGGCCTCGACCTCTCCGTCGAGGCGAACAGCGAGAACGGCGGCAACCTCCGCGTCGGCGGTGCCTGGTACTACACCTACCGCGTTCGCATCAACGACACCGTCACCTCCGACGCGATCCGCAACGTCGCAATCGCGATTGGCCCCGGTGCCTCCGTCACGAACTCGATCACGGACTCGCTCCGCGCCCTCGTGGGAGACACCGTCTGGCTGGACACGAACGGCAACGGCATCAAGGACGCGAATGAAGCGCCCGTCGCGGGCATCGTCGTCAGCCTCGTGGACGCCAACGGCAACCTCGTCTTGAACGATAAGGACATCCCCTATCAGGTCGCGACCGATGAGAACGGCAACTACCTCTTCAAGGGCGTCCGCCCCGGAACCTACCAGGTCGTCTTCGACCTCCCGCCCTACTACACCGCGACCACGAAGGACGCAGGCTTCGATGACGCTGCGGACAGCGACGCCGATCCCGCCACGGGTGCGACGGACTTCTTCACGCTCCGCGGCGGAGAGGTCAAGCTCGATGTTGACGCCGGCCTCGTCCTCATGGACGACCCCGCCTCCATCAAGATCGTCAAGACCGCCGGCAACGCCCCCGACGGCACCGTCCTCGCGCTCGACGCTAAGGGCGTGCCTGTCACCTACACCTACAAGGTCACCAACACCGGCCTCACCTACCTCTCCAACGTGACCGTCACGGACGACAAGCTCGATGAAATCGGCACCGTCGAGGGCCTTCTCGCCCCCGGCGCGACGGTCATCCTCACCAAGGCCACGACGATCACCAGGAACGTCGTCAATGTCGGTAATGTCATTGGCACGCCCTGCGCGAAGGACGGCACGGAGATTCCCTTCCTCAGTGACGTCACGGCCGAGGACGACGCGGAAGTCACCGTCCCCGCCGAACCCGCCACAATCGGCGATTTCGTCTGGGTCGATATCAACGGCAACGGCTTCCAGGATGAGGGCGAACCCGGCATTTCCGGCGTGACCGTCACGCTCAAGGACTCCGACGGCAATGTCGTCGCCTCCACGACGACCGACAGCAACGGCAACTACCTCTTCGAGGACATTCCCGCCGGTTCCTACACCGTCGTCTTCACCTCGCCTGACAACGTTTACGAGTTCACGACCGCCAACGCGGGTTCCAATGACACCGTGGACTCAGACGCCGACGCCTCGGGCGTCGCGTCCGTCACGGTCGGCGAAGGCGATGAAGACCTCACCATCGACGCCGGCCTGAAGCTCAAGAGCGGCGCGGCCGCCATCGAGCTCGTCAAGACGGCCGGTGACGCTGCCGACGGCACGGACTTCCAGCTCGCCCGCTACGGCGACACCGTTACCTACACCTACAAGGTCACCAATACCGGCCTCACCTATCTCAAGGATGTCACAGTCACGGACGACAAGCTCGGCACAATCGGCACCATCGCTTCCCTTGCGCCTGGCGCCTCCGCCACGCTGACCGCCTCTACCGCACTCATCGAGGATACGACCAACGTCGGCACAGTCACCGCCACCCCGACGACCAAGTCGGGCGACGCCATCCCCGGCGTTCCCTCGGTCAGGGACACTGACGACGCCGTCGTCAACGTCCCGGAGCAGACGGCCACCATCGGCGACCGCGTCTGGATCGACGCAGACGGCGACGGCATCCAGGACGCTGACGAGATTGGTCTCGGCGGCGTGAACGTCACCCTCAAGGACGCCAACGGCAACGTCGTCGCTACGAAGACGACCGACGGAAACGGCATCTACCTCTTTACGGAGGTCGTCCCCGGCACCTACACCATCGTCTTCACGAAACCGGCCGACTGGACCTTCACCACGCAGAACGTCGGTGCTGACGCCGCCGACTCCGACGCGGACGACTCTGGTTCCGTGTCCGTCACGGTCGCCGCTGGCGCCGATGACCGCACCATCGACGCGGGCCTGAAGCTCGCCGACGGCGTTGCCTCCATCCAGATCGTCAAGACGGCCGGTAACGCTCCAGACGGCACGACGCTCCGCACCGACACCATCGGCGAGGCAGTCACCTACACCTACAAGGTCACCAACACCGGCCGCACCTATCTCTCCGGCGTGACCGTCACGGACGACAAGCTCGGCACCATCGGCACCGTCACCGGCACCCTCGCCCCCGGTGCGTCCGCGACGCTGACCAAGGCGGCCGAGATCTCCGTGGACACGACCAACATCGGAACCGTCACCGGTACGCCGTGCGACGAGAACGGCACCACCCTTGATACGGACCAGGTTACCGCCAATGACGATGCCGTAGTCGATGTCCCGGACGAACCTGCCTCCATCGGCGACCGCGCCTGGGTTGACCTCAACGGCGACGGCGTGCAGGATGCTGGCGAGCCCGGCCTTCCCGGCGTGATTGTCACGCTTCTGGACTCCACGAACGGCGTTGCCGCGACGGCGATGACAGACGAGAACGGCAACTACCTCTTCGCGGACGTCAATCCCGGCGACTACACCGTGACCTTCGCCCCGACGCAGACCTGGTGGAAGGTCACCGAGCAGGACGTCGGCAACGACGACGCAGCGGACAGCGACATTGACGCGGAAGGCGTGACGGAGACCTTCAAGCTCGTCTCGCTCGTTGACGACCTCACCCGCGACGCGGGCTTCGTCTTCGACGACACCGCCGCCTCCATCGAGATCGTCAAGACCGCCAGTGAGTCGGCAATCGGCAAGGGCGATACCGTCACCTACACCTACGTCGTCACCAACACCGGCTCCACCTATTTCAAGGACGTCACCGTTACGGACGACAAGCTCGGTGCCATCGGCACCATCGCCATCCTCGCCCCCGGCGCCGCCCAGACGCTGACCGCCACGGCGGTCCTCACCGAGGACACGACCAACATCGGCACCGCCACCGGCACGCCCGCCGACTCCACCGGCACGCCGATTCCCGGAGCCTCCGACGTCACAGCCAATGACGACGCCACCGTCTCCGTCAACACCGATCCCGCCATCATCGGCGACCGCGTCTGGAACGACGTGGACGGCGACGGCATCCAGGATGACGGCGAACTCGGCATCCAGGGCGTGACCGTCAACCTCCTCAACGCCGAGGGCAATGTCGTCGCGACCACGGTGACAGACGCGAACGGCAACTACCGCTTTGAGATCGGCGATCCCGGCACCTACGTCGTCGAGTTCGCTCCCAAGAGCGGCTGGACCTTCACCACGAAGGACGCGGGCAACGACGCCCTTGACAGCGACGCCGATCCCGCCACGGGCCGTACGCCGTCCTTCACCGTCTCGGCTGGCCAGACCGACCTCACGCTCGACGCCGGCCTCGTCGGCGGCGTGCCTCCGGGCATCTGCTCGCTCATTGACGTCGCGAACAAGTTCAACGCCTTCATCGGCGGCAACCTCACCACAGGTACCGGCGACACCGAGGGCAACCTCCTCGTCGGGGGCAACGCGACGCTCGACATCGGCTACAGCGTCGGCCTCATCGGCCCCGGCAACGGCCGCACCCGTGAAGCCGCAGCCCTCGGCACCGACACGCTCGTCGTCGCGGGCGATCTCACCGAGACGAGCGCCCCGGACATGAACGGCAACATCGTGTACGGCGGCACCTACACCAACAAAGGCCAAACCGCTCGCATCCTCGCCTACTACGACATGCGCAACGTCAACCCCGTCACCCTCGACGAGAACTGGAACGTCCCAGAGGACGGTTCGGGCCGCACCCTCGCGGACATCGCCGCCGACCTCAAGCGCTTCAGCTCCATCGTCGCGACCCTGCCCGAGAGCGAGGGCGTCACGAAGGACTACACGACCGACCCGTGGAACATCCGCTGGAAGGGCACCAACACCTTCCGCAACGTCTTCTGGGCCAACGCGGCCGACTTCAACCTAAAGTACAAGGGCATCTGGCTCAAAGTCCCCGCGGGCAGTAAGGTTGTCGTGAACATCTTCGGTGCCACCATCACCGAGACCTACAGCGACATCTACCTCCCTCAAGGCGTTGACCCCACGCTCGTGCTCTTCAACTTCGTGGACGCGACCTCAATCACGACCACGGGCTACGAGTTCCACGGCTCGGTCCTCGCGCCATACGCGGACGCGGAATTCTCCGGTGCCTCGATTGACGGCTTTGCCTACATCGGCGGCAACGTCCAGACCGAGAACGGCTTCGAGTTCCACGACTACGAGTTCAAGGCATTCGACTGCTCGCGGAGCATCGTCACCGTCAACAAGCCCGCTATCGGCGTCTATCTCTCCGCC
>CACWIW010000129.1 GCA_902761035.1 uncultured bacterium
TCCGAGCGGCGCACCCACCACGAACCCTGCATGCGCATGGACGGAAGGCCACGCCTACATGGATACGCCATTGGGCTGGAATGTCAAGGATACCAGTGGGAATGCTCCTCCCTACTAACAGTTCGGCGAAAACTTACAGCAGGTGTTCAGAATCGGCAGACATGGGCGTGTCGGCGTGTTTAAGCTGGATAAATTGGTTTGAACGAACAACAAACGATGTAGTGACCGTTTACGGGCCCAAGACCAGAAGAAACGAATAACTGAATGGAGGATTTAAATGAGACCAATGACACTGATGGCATCACTCCTTGTGGCGGCACGTCATACGCATGAAGTATTTCAGGAAGTTGTCTGACCTTGCCTTTAGCGTACAGGTCGATGCAACCGACCCCGCTACACGAAGTTATCAATTAACATCGTTCAATATAATGACAGATGAGGCAGCGGGGTGTGCAGAAGATCATGAAGACGTTGACAGCCAATGGAGCATCTCCCTTCGCCGCCTGAAGACATTCAAGGAGGAGATACAGAGGGTGGAGGCATTCTTTGAAGGGAAGGGAGGACAGGAGACGTTCAAGGGCAGTCTTGAAGACTGGCAGGATTACCGCAAACTAGTGAAAGGGACGTACAAAAATGAAGATAGGATGATATCTAAGTGTTTCCGCGATTGGAGAACCGCAGAAGGCCTCACCTACGAACGCTGGCACTACTTTCATTCTCAATTCGAGGAGATACTTGGGCACAAAGTGGAGGTGTGGCGCAGTGTCCTTGAAAAATGGGAGAAGGAGAGGCAGAAAAGAGAGGCGGCGGCCAAGGCGAAGGAGATGGCCGCTTGTACTATTCGGCGGCGGCAAGATGATGAACGGCGGCGGTGCGCGCGGTGATCGGGCTCATCTGCAGAGGCACAGGAGTGCAACTCCAAGGACGATGGACGCGAGGGCGATACCCTTGCGCACCAGGTTCGTCTCATGGAAGAAGCGCGCCCCGGGCAGAAAAGTCAGCACAACCGAGAAGCGACGCATAAGCGAAGCGGCGGAGATCGGAGCGCCGGGATAGGCGAGTCCCTTGAAGTAAAGCCAGTCCGCCCCCGCCAGCAAGATGCCGACGAATGGAATCGTCCAGCGCCACTCGAACGCATCGCGTCCGAGATGCAATGTACGCGATGCCGCGAGGGCCAGCGCGTAGAACGCCACCAGCCCCGCCTGAAAAACGAGTTGCACCTGTTCCACCGGAAGTGCGCGGACTTGGAACAAATATTTATCCCAGATGGATGAAATCGCCGAGAACACCGCTCCGGCGATCGCGCACCAGACGGCGCGGTTCCGGAAGAAGTCGATGCCTTCGTGTCTGCCGGCCCACGAGAACGCAAAGTAGCCAGCGAACACGGCGGCCATGCCGATGCCCTGCAGCACGGACGGCATTTCGCCGTACAACGGAATGGCAATCAGCAGTACAAGGGCCGGAGATGAGGCGCGGATCGGCGTGGCGATCGTGATTGGGAGCGTCCGCAGCGCGCAGAACGTGAACACCCACGACGTGCCGACGATCACGCTTTTGGCGAGTCCGAGCGACAACACCGTGCTAGAAATCTCGCTTGGCGAGCAAGAGTGTCCGGTTACGAGCAATCCCACGGAATATGCGGCGAAGCCGAATGTCGTCGATGCGAGCAACACGGGCAACACGGCGTTAGCGTTGACGCTCGCCTTCTTCACGATGTCGTAGAGCGCGAGAAACACCGCGCTCGCCAACACCCATGACGTCCAGTTTTCCATTTCTTTTATTTTCGTTGAACACCCGGCAACTCCCGGGACGGCGAATAGTATACCCTATTTTCGCTTCGCGGCGCACCTGTTAAATTCACGAAAAGCCGCGCTTGTTGTAGTCAAAAACAGCGGTTGCTCCGCAACCGACGTGCCAGCCGATGAAGCGCGATTAGATGATTTGAAGGTTTGAAGTAGTGCTTCAAAGCAACCGTCACGGAAATGTGGTATAATAATCGCGGCAAGGAGAGAAAGACATGCCGAGACTAATGGAGAAAAAAGACTGGATTGAGACCGTGGCCGAGGTCGGGTCTGCCGAAAGAGTTTGGTACGAGAACGTATCGGCAGATGGTGTTTTTTTTCCGCTTTCCGTTCCGGAGAGCGGAATGTATCGCGTGATTCTTGTAAAAATCGACACGCCTCGGCAGGTGACGGCTGAGAAACGTCCCGTTCGCATAGGTTCGAAGAAGGGAGTCTGGCGGATTCCCACTGAGGAAGAAGATCGTGCGATGGACGAGGAAATTGCTGCGTCATTTGATCTGGATGGTGTTCTTTGATGGAACTGCTGCTTGATACGCATATTCTTTTGTGGCTTGTCACTGACAGTCCGCTGCTTTCGTCGAAGGCGAGGGCGATTATAGAGGATGTGCATAACACGTGTCTGTTCAGTCCCGTGTCAATTTCGGAGATTTCGCTCAAGCACAAGAAGCATCCAGATCGTCTTTCATTTAGTGGAGAAGCTGCTCGCTCCGAATTTATAGCGGTCGGAATATGTGAACTTCCATTGACTACGGCAAATGCCGCAGAGTCGGACTCGCTTGAATTGTTCCATAACGATCCGTTTGACCGCATGTTGCTTGCTCAGGCTAAAAGCGAGGGGGTCAAGATTATGTCGCATGATAGACAATTCCCTCAATACGGAGATTTTGTCATTCCCGTATGATTTCCATTGTCAAAGTCAACAGAGAATGAAAGGGAAAGCCATAGAACAGTGAACCGGGCGGTCGCCCCGCGACCGCCGCCCCAAGCGGAGTGACAGGATGATTTAAAGCAATGCTGCAAAGCAGTCGTTCAAGAATTTTGGTATAATATTCGCGTTCGCAAATGTGCATGCTAGACGAGATTCGTGCGAAGCGGGATGAAATCTACGCTATCGCGAGGAGGCATAAGGCCGAAAAGCTTTGGGTCTTCGGTTCGTGTGCCCGCAGGGAGGAGCGCTCCGACAGTGATGTGGATTTCCTTGTAAAATGGATGCCGGGCGAATATAGTTGGCGTAATGAGCGCGCGATGTTATCCGCATACGAAAAACTGCTTGGCTGCAGGGTTGACCTTGTGTCCTCTCGGATTCTGCCCCATTCGCTTGGTTTTGCACATCGTGTTTGCAGGGAGGCCGTGCCGGTATGACCGATCCTTCGCTTTATCGTGATGATTCGCGCGTTCGGCACATGTTGGATGCGATGGAACGGATAACCGAGCTGAGCAGGGGCTTGGAACGCGAACAATTGCGGCGGCATGAAGGCACGACTGAGATGATTCTTTTCAATCTGATGGTATTGGGCGAGGCGGCCAATAACATCACACGCGAGTTTGCCGAGAAGAATCCCGATGTGGACTGGAAGGGACTTGCGGGTGTCAGGCATAAGATCGTGCATGACTATGCCGACATAGATTACGATACCATCTGGGACATACTGCAAAACGACATTCCAGATGAATATGCAAAGGTGAAGGCGGTTGCCGAGACATTGCCGCCAGAGCCGGCGCAGCCACCGCCCAACATGGCAGACTTCTTGTAGCCAATCTCCAACCGCAGAACAGGAATGAGAAAGGAAGAGCCATAAAAAAGTGAAACGGTTATAGGTTGGGCAACGCCCAGCCACGGTCACACGCAACGGGAGGGGCCGCGCTTGTCGCGGCCCGCACCGGTAGGGCGGTCGCCCCGCGACCGCCGCCCAAGCGGAGCGACAGGATGATTTAAAGCAATGCTGCAATGTGACCGCCACGAAAGTGTGGTATAATAACCTCGCAAGGAACGCAAGGCATGTCAAACAACATGATAGACAAGATCGATTACACAGTGTACTGTGTGAATGAATTCGCACGGGCTAATTCGTTGTCATATCTTGACGCCTTTGACTATCTTGACAAATATCAGGCAATCGACTACATCACCGACTTTTATGTAGAGAATTCGCAGCAGCCGATGAGTTTGATGTTGCAGGACATGGCGGAATGCTGTCGCGCACGGGGAGGTACGTTGGTATGATCTATCTTTACCATGGCACGGATATTGAGTTTGACACTCCAATCCCCGAAAGGGGGCGTCGTGGGACTGATTTCGGGCAGGGGTTCTATCTGACGCCGCATCTTGAGTCGGCGGTGAACATGGCGCATCGCGTTGCGAGACGCAAGAATTCATTGGAATCAGTTGTGATGTGCTATTCCCTGGACGAGAATCAACTGGTGTCGGCAGGGCTGCGTATTCGCAGTTTCCTCAATATTGAGCCGAACTGGCTGAGGTTTGTGGTTGCCAATCGATATTTCCAGCAAGACGCACTAGATCACAACCTTGATAAGCGTTGGGATGTGGTGCATGGCTTTATAGCCGATGACAGAATCGTACGGTTGTTAGATTCATTGGTGAAAGGAACCACGACAGAAGAAGAAGTTCTCAAGACTTTGCTTGCGTCGCGGTTCAAATCAGTCCAGTATTCGTTTCATTCGGTTAAGGCGGTTTCGCTGCTGAAGAAGATCGAGGTACGGCATGTCTGATCTACAGAAGGAATTGTTTGACATAGCTACAGGCAACCTCTGTGCATGGGTGGCCGAGAGAGAAGGGCTTGCTATTAAAGACGCAATGCGCGTCGTGTACTCGTCCAAGTTGTATGAGAAATTGCAAGACCCAGAAACGGGGCTTTATCGAGAAGGCCCAGCATACTTGTACGACATGCTTGCAGAGGAGCGAGGCATATCGCGCTAATTTTCAAACCGCAGAACTGAAATGAGAAAGGAAAAGCCATAGAACAGTGAAACGGTCATAGGCGGGAAACCGCCACGGTCACACGCAACGGGAACGGCCGCGCTTGTCGCGGCCCGTACCGGTAGGGCGGTCGCCCCGCGACCGCCGCCCCCAGCGGAGTGACAAGATGATTTAAGCAATGCTGCAAAGCAGTCGTTTTGAGAAACGTCAGAAATTTCGTAGGACGATACTTGGCAGAGGAGCGCGTAAGCGCTTACCTCTCTTTGTATTTCCTACAGGGCAATTCTGACGGCCTCTCAAAAGATACGAAGAGAGGTTTTCTATATCCTCAATTCGTGCCAGACAGCGGAGTGGTGACACGGGATGAGGACTGGCCCGATTCTCCGACTGTGAAACAAAACGAGGGCAAGGAAGATACGAAATGGCAGAATTTCAATTCAAGTGCCCGCAATGTGGACAGACAGTGGAGACAGAAGAATACTGTCGCGGACAGGTCGCTGAATGTCCGTATTGCGGCAAAGGAATAGTTGTGCCGTCTGGCAATATGCAGGCCGACATTCAGCGAAAAGGTACTAAAACAACACGACTCCTTGCTATGGTGACTACGGTAGCGCGGACAGCAATGAATAAAATAGTTGCACTATGGAAGAACGACAAGAGGTGGTGCATGTTGTTTGCTGCTATCAGCGCAATGATGATCATTCAACTCATTATGTTGCATATTCTTATCTTCAATAAAGGAACTATAGGTTCTGTTTCAGACACTCCCCATACGATTATGTCCATGTCTTCTGGTACGCCAAGCGAATTGCTCTTGAAATATACTGAACAGGGTGAAAGCTCCTATGTTGCGGCCGTGTTAAGGCAGAATCCATCATTGGACATTAATCGCCTACGGACAACAGGTAACAAGACTGTTCTTTATTTGGCCTGTGAAAATGGATACTCGGACATTGTTGAACTGCTATTGAAACAGAAAGCCGACACGACAATTTGCTCCCATGGCGGATACTCTCCTCTAACCATCTCGGCTAGAAATGGACATCTTGCAGTTGTCAAGGTATTGTTGAAGTCTGGCGTGAACATAGAAGCGAGAGATGATGAGGATCGGACGGCTCTTTATGCCGCAGCCGCAGGAAACAAACCTGATGTAGTTCGTTTCCTTTGCGAGTCTAACGCAAAGGTCAATATTATGGCAAAACATAACAGTTGGTCTCCATTGGGTGCTGCGGCACATGAAGGCTACACCGAGGTTGTAAAGGTCTTGCTGAAATATGGAAAAGGGATTGATTTGGAAACGCGAATAAAGGGTAATACGGCTCTTTTCATCGCTGTTGAAGAGAACCAGCCTGATATTGTTCGATTGCTATGCGAATCCAATGCAAGGGTCAATATTTACGGAGGGCTTAACGGCAGTTGGACTCCACTTACTATCGCGGCAAGTGAGGGGTTCACTGACGTTGTAGAAGTTCTCTTGAATTGTGGGAAAGGAATTGATTTAGAAATGCCAACTAAGTGGGGAGACACTCCTCTTAAATCGGCTTCAAGTAAAAAACGAGATGATGTGGTCAAGGTCTTGGAAAAGTACAAAGAAGAACGGAAGAATCAAAAACAGGGTAGGGCAATTGAGCATTTGCGCAAGGCTGCGGAGCAGGGAAATGCCAAAGCGCAATTTGACCTTGCTGTTTGCTATGCCGGAGGTGATGGTGTTGTGCAGGACAAATCAGAAGTGGCGAAATGGCTTCGTAAGTCTGCCGAACAAGGCTATGCCGAAGCGCAATGTTGTCTTGGACATCTCTATGCTAATGGCGTAGGTGTAGATAAGGATAAGACTGAAGCAGTAAAATGGATTCGCAAGGCTGCAGAGCAAAACTATCCACTTGCACTATGCAATCTTGCTAATTGTTATGTCGCAGGCGATGGCGTTACGCAAGACTTTGTACAAGCTGTAAGATTGTATCGCAAGTCGGCAGAACTTGGGTTAGCAGAGGCACAATTCCAACTTGGCGTATGTCATGCCAATGGCGTGAGTGTGTCACAGGATTGGCACGAAGCGGTGAAATGGTATCGCAAGGCTGCAGAGCAAAACCATTCCAAAGCTCAATTGGCTCTTGGCCTATGCTATCAATTTGGTTATGGTGTCCCACAAAACGCCGTTGAAGCAGATATGTGGATAAGTGAAGCGAAGAAAAATCCCCAAGTGCAAGAGCAGATACAGGGTTTTGTAAATTCTCTAAAGCATTAACGAACGACAACCAGAAACTTTCAAACAAAGGAAACAAAATGAAGAACCTCATCAAGTCAGAAAAACAAACAACAGCCGTTTTGGCTATTGTTGTGTTCGCGTTTGCGACTAGCTTATTTGCTGATAAATTCGCATACGTCGGTGGTTACAGATGGACGTACTCTGTCAATGGTGGCGGTGCAACCATAACAGGCGTATCGCCCAAAGCCGGAGACATCAAGATTCCTTCAAAAATCGGTACCGACAACTATCCCGTGACGAGCATAGGAAGAATGGCGTTTCATGGTTTCAAGCGCCTAACGAGCGTAACAATCCCCAATTCCGTGACAAACATCGGTGAAAGTGCATTTGCCAATTGCAGTGGTTTGACGAGCGTGACGATTCCAGATTCCGTTACGGACATAGGGGATAAGGCGTTTGGGGCTTGCACAGGTTTGACCAGCGTCTCTATGCCCAAAGTACTTGAGAATTCAAAACCTTCAGTGTTTTGGGCTTGTAGTGGTCTTTGGGAAAAAGGAGGAGTAAGCTCCAAAGAAAATCGTCTGGATAATGGGAATTCGCCAGATGCGTACAATGCAGCTACAGTGTCAAATACTGTAAAAGGAAGTGTTCCAGCACAGAAAGTGGCTAAAGGAATTTCAAGACCCGTGAAGATTCATATGACGGATTATTCATATTATGATGTTGGGTGTAGTGCTAGAACCAGGACGATCTTTACATATGTGGAGAATTCATCGGGTGGAGCAAATTATTTACTTGAAACAAAAATAGGGACAGACAGAATCTTACTTTGTTTTCCAACGCATGAAGCATGTAGGTTATGGGATAGCGCACTGCGTTCAGGGTGCCAGAAAATGCTAGAATGGGTCAATACGGCTAAAAAGAACGGAGTGCGTAGTGTGAGTAAGGAGTTATCGAAATCAGCATTCAAAGACGGATATGCCCAAGCATGCGTTGAATTGGTTCCTATCGGAGCGGCACCTCAATATTATAAGGCAGTCAGGAAGAGTATCAACGAAGATGAGTTCTCCAAAAACGCACGGCGGGTTGAGTTTAAATGTGTACTACAGAATCTTAATAATAAGACATTCTATGTAAGAACTATTGGTTGGATGTGGCGGGGCGTTTCCATTTACAATTTTTGATGAAAAAGGAACTGTTGATGAGATACGGTCTTCCGTTCAGCGGTTTTTGCAAATAGTGAGTCCTGATTCACTTGCTACGGCTTGGAAACATCAGGTAATGCGTAATTCTATTTTTAAAGACGGCATTACTGGTTACGATGTGCGTAACCGACTATCTCTGTCGAAGGAGGAGATGTCTAAAGTGAAGAAAAGGATTGATAGACGAGAGATATATGAAGATTTTTGCTTGTCAAGTTGGGGTTGTTGCGTTGAAAATGATAGGCTTTGCTTGGTAATCAAAGACGCTACAGGTGATTGGAACTATACTCTCATTTTAGGAGAGAATGGTATTCCTCGACGGAGGGATCAGTTTGGTTGCTATGATTATATGTTTGATAAGCATTTGATTGTTTTCCCATCTAAAGAGGCACGTAATCTATGGTACACGAATATGATAAGGAGTTGTGTACAGATGTTGGTCTGGGTGGAACTTGCGATCAATAAGCGAGTTCCTATCGTAATTAAGCCGATCTGTGTTGGAGGTAAAGACGGTACAAGCAAGTTGGAGGCATGTTACAATCTGATAACAAAAGGAAGTGGACAGGATGAACTTCTGAAGAAAACGTTAAGGGCACATATAGACCCAATGGAATACGAAACCTTGAAACACCCAATATCACTGATTTGCCATTTAGAAAAAAGGAAGAACAAAGATTACAAAGAGTTTAATGTGCAACTTGAGTTAAGGTGTGGTGACGAATATTTTGGAATTATCTTCGATGCATCAGGCTCTTATCATGATATTCAGAAACAATGTGTTGAATTCCTGTTTAAGATAGCACCAGATGCGTTGATGGGGGCATGGAAAGGGAAATACGGACGCAGCGATTTGTTCAAGTGATATCACAAGCGGGACAGTCCTTTCACAAGAAGTAACGATTAAGACGAAAATGAAACAGAAAGTAACAATCAAAATCGTGACGTCCATTGCCTTGATCACATTTGTGAACATGGCAAGCGCTCAATGGACTTCTTACAGGTCGCAATCGCAATTTCGAGGCGGTACGGCATACTACAACAATGCGAACGGAGCGCCGGCAGGAACTGCTACCAGGATGGGCAATACGACATATTACAACAACGCGAATGGTGCTGCGGCGGGAACGTCCTATCGAATGGGTAACACGACATACTACAATAACGCGAACGGTTCGGCGGCAGGAACGTCCCATAGGATGGGTAATACAACATACTACAACAATGCAAACGGTGCGGCAGCGGGAAGGACGACTACTATGGGCAACACCACCTACTACTACAATGCGAATGGTTCACCGGCTGGAACTTCAACAAGAATGGGCAACACGACATACCATTATAACGCGAACGGTTCCCCTGCCGGAACTACTTTTATGATGAGAAGATAGGTCTGGATTGTTTTATCAATGGCGCGAACGTGGGCGAGCAGAATAGCTACGCATGAGCCTGTCTCGTTTCCACTTCTTTACGCGGTGGGGAAATGCGTTCTTTCGTGCGACGTTCATGTCGCTTGCCAACACCGCAGAGCGAGCGGCATCCAAACATCTTTCAACTTTGTTGAACCTGCTTGTTCATCTGTTTTGCCACTACCTCCGTGGCGTTTCGGACGCACTCTTCGCAACTGCACAGGACCTTGCCTGTATCAATGCCCTTTATGTCGCGACAGGCCGTCGCACCGCAGAGCTCCTTGAAGCGCGGCATGATGGATCGCGAATTCGCCATTGCCTCTCCATTGCCCGAGAGCAAGGAAGAGACCATGATCGCACCGACGAGCGCACCGCACGTCCCCTCCATGGTCCCCATGCCGGCCCCGAAGCCGGAGCCGAGACGCAGCAGCTCGTCCTCGCTCTTGCCTAGCTGATCGGCAAAGGCGACCAATACCGCCTGACAGCAATTCATCTCGCGCTTGCGTTGCGCGGCGTAGTCTTTTCTTTCTTGCGTCGTCATACTCATGTTGCGTTACCTCTTTGTCTTTTGTTTGGTGCCCCGGCGATTCCTAGGACGGCGAATAGTATACCCTATTTCCGCGTCGGGCTGCATCTGCAAAATTCACCGCAGCCTCTTTTGTTGAATGGAAACAACTTGCCTTTGACGCGCGGGCTAACTCGCCCGCGCCCATTGGCTAATCCCAACCGCACAACCATATCAAAACGGGAGATTCGCCGCAACTGCCACAACGGAAGCGCCACAACTGCCACAACGGAAACGCCGCAACTGCCACAATGGAAATCCTACTTGAAGTTTTATAGTACCCGAAAAGCTGCAATCAGAGAAATATGGTATAATATTTTCCGCCTGCGATGCAAGGAGAGTCAGAGATGACAAAGACAATGGATGAAAAAGTAGAGTTCATGATTCCCAGCGATGAATTGGCGGCGTTTCGACATCGCGTTTCAAGTGATGGGATGACTGTGGGGTTTTTCTTGAGGATGAGCATTTCCAACTACTTGAACATGCCATCTCGCGAACATGTTCGAAGTGATGCTCTACGTAAAACGCCTTTGAGCATCCCTTTCTGCGGATGCTTGCGAGGGGATTGTGGCGATTACCGTGACCGGGCGGCGGAGTATGTCCTGAAGAGGTGTACATGAGGGCGATGTTCGATCTCAACGTGTTCGTGGATATCGCCGAGGCACGTGAAGGTTTCTACGAGAAGTCGCGTGAGGCTTTTGAGACTGCGCTTTCAAATGGCGTAGAGGTGTTCTTTCCCGTTCACGGGTTCACCACTCTCCACTATCTGCTTGCGCATGCGCACAAGAGCGACGAAAGCAGAACTCACATCGCCTGGCTCTGTGACCATGTGTCGTGTGCTCCTACTGGAATCAGCATCATAAGGGCGGCATGTGCATCGGAAGTTGAGGATTTCGAGGACGCGGTCGTGGATGAAACGGCATTTTTCGTGGGATGCGATGTAATTGTTACGCGCAACAAGAAGCATTTCATTTCGTCTAAAGTGAAGGCGGTCTCGCCAGAGGAGTTTATCGGGATGACATTGCCTTTACAGCATGGGGAATGACTGATTGGTTGCCTCAACTCGTCCGGCGGCGTTTCATCCGCATGTCATTGAACGGAATTGCCGAGGTCCGTAAGGTTTGGTAGAATATCGGCATGGAAACGACTCAATGGCTTGACCTGAATCCAGACCCCGTGCACGTGAAGCGCGAGCGGGCGAAGGCACGTGAGCTGCGCGCAACCGACTGGTGGCGCGCGCAGCTCGCGAAGGGCGTGTGCCACTACTGCGGAAAACAGGTCGGCGCAGATGGACTCACGATGGACCACGTGGTGCCCGTCGCGCGGGGCGGACGCTCCACGCGCGGGAACTGCGTGCCGTGCTGCAAGGAGTGCAACAACAAGAAGAAGGCGTTCACGCCGGCCGAGCAGATCATCGACCAGCTGTTTCCCGAGGGCGTCGAACCATGAATAAGGAAATGTTCACCGTCGGCGCGCGTGGTAGCGCGCTTTCGCGCGCCCAGACCGCCGGCGCGCTTGATTTCCTGCGCGCGCGCTTTCCGGGTACGGACTACCGCGTCGTCACAGTGGAGACGCCCGGCGACCGCGACCTTACGACGCCAATCGAGAAGAGCGCGCCCGATTTCTTCACGCGCGATCTCGACGAGGCCGTGCGTGAGGGGCGTGTGGATTTCGCGGTTCATTCGGCAAAGGATTTGCCGCCGAAAATCGCCGATGACTTGGATTGGTTTTGGTTGCCGGAGCGCGCCGATCCGAGGGATTGTTGGGTGGTGAGGTCGAGCGCAACGGGCGGGACGCCCGTTGTCCCAGTAAGCGGCGCGCGCGGGGCGCGCGCCCTACCGGCGCGGATTCCCCACGCGGGGGCATTCAGAATCGGCGTGTCGAGCGAACGGCGGGCGGCGTATGCGAAGAAGGTTTATCCGAAGGCGAAGCTGCTGCCGATTCGCGGGTCGATCGATTCGCGCATCCAGCAGCTGCGCGACGGACGTTACGACACCGTGCTGATGGCGCTCGCGGGCATTACGCGTCTCTATGGCGGCACGCCGCCGGGCGTTGAGCTCATCCCTATTCCACTTGAAGAACTCGCGCCGCCGGAGGCGCAGGGGTATTTGGCCGTCGTGTTCCGCGCGGGCGACGCGCGCCTCGTGGCGATGCGCGCGCATTTCGTGAAGGCCGTGCGCTTCGTGAGCGCGGGCGTGGGCGATGCGGGGCTGTGTACGGTGCAGGGAATGCGGGATTTGGAATGTGCGGATGTGGTGCTCCACGATGCGCTCTTTGACTTGTCGCTGTTAGGACAGAAGACAGAGGACAGAGGACAGAGGATTGATGTTGGCAAGCGTTGCGGCGCGCACACGATGAAACAGGCGGAGATTACGCGGCTGATCTGCGACGAGGTGCGGAAGGGACGGCGCGTCGTGCGGTTGAAGGGCGGCGACGCGGGGCTGTTTGGACGGCTCGCTGAGGAAACAGATGCGCTGACGGCGCTTCAGATTCCGTTCGTGGTACGTCCCGGCGTGAGCGCGCTCGTGGCGGCTACGACGGGGACGGGCCTACTTCTTACGCGACGCGGCGAGTCGCGCGGGTTCACGGCCTACACGCCGCGCTCGACGGGTACAGAGACGCCGCAGGTGGCGTTCATGGCCACGCGGATGGCGTCGGACGAGGCGCGGCGCCTCGTGCGCGAAGGATGGCCGAAAACGACGCCGTGTGCGTTCGTGTTCGACGCGGCGGGTCCGCGCGAGGAAGTGCGCACGGCCACGCTCGGTACGGTACGCAAGATTTTGCCCGCGAAGGAAGAGGATCGTCCCGGACTCTTCATCGTAGGCCGCGTGGCGGCGCACGGCGGCTGGCCGCGTCTGGGTCCGCTTGGCGGTCGGCGCGTGCTCGTGACGTGTTCGGACGCCGTGCAGGCGCGCGCGATGACAGCGGTTGAGGACCTCGGCGGGCGTCCGCTTCGTTGGCCGCTCATCGAGCTCTGCGCAACGCGCACGTTTGGCGAGGAGGTGTCGGACTACGGCGCGATTGTGCTGACCTCGCCCTCGGCCGTGCGGATTTTCTTCGCCAATTGCACGTGTGATTTACGACGGCTTGGCGCGTTCTACACATGCGGGGCGGGAACGGACGCGGAACTGCGTCGGCATGGCATCGCGAGCGACGTGGTGCCGGCGACGGCTTTCTCGGCGGCGGGGCTTATTGCGGAGATCAAGAAGCTTGATCTGCACGGGAAGCGCGTGTTGCGTCTGCGGAGCGCGAAGGCGGGGACGGACGTCGCACGCGCGCTGCGTCGGGCGGGCGCGAAGGTGGACGATGTGGTGCTCTACGAGAACCGCGCGTGTGCGCCGGAAGGGACGCTTCCGCCGTTTGACGACGTGTTCTTCGCGTCGGCTTCGGCGGTCGAATCCTTCCTTGCGCGCTACGGTGCGAAGGCGTTGCGCGGGAAAGGCGTGCTCGTGATGGGCGGGCCCACGCGCGCCGCCCTCCCAAAGAGTTTTTCCGCAAAGGCGCGGATTTTTGATATACTGACCGCAACCATTTCAGGCACGGTGCCTG
>CACWIW010000130.1 GCA_902761035.1 uncultured bacterium
GAAGAACTTGTCCCACTGCGCAAGACGGAGCGTCACGCCTATGGACGCCGCCCAGCGCACATCCTTGTCCGCCACGAGACCCGACATGAGCGCCGCAAGGTCCTGACGCACCTCCTCGTCGGGGACGCGCAAGGTGAAAAGACCGTTCTCGTACTTGTCGATCGTGAGGTAGCCCGTCTGGTAGAGCATCCCCTTCACGGGGAAGGAGCTGAGGTCGGAGACGTCCAACTCCGCCTTCACCACGCTGCCCGGATCGTCAATGTCGACCGCCAGAACGTCGCCGCGCTTGAGGAAGTTCATCAGGAACGACGCCTTCCCCGTCTCCGCCCAATAGAGCTCAAAACGTTTCTTCCTGTTCGCCATCGTGAGGTTGATCGAGACGGGATTGCACACGTTTTCACCCTCGTCCAGCCAGAAACGGTAACCGTTGTAGAGCCGTTTGATCTCTGCGCGGTATGCCTTCGCCGAAAGGTTCATCACCTTGCGGTGCGCCTCCATGTGCTCGGAGAAATAACGGTTGAGTTCATCCTCCGTGTAACCGAGCATTGAGGCGTAGGCGTCCTCAAAGGAAATATCGACGAGCGAAGAGAGCGCGGAGAAGATCGAGAGCTTCGTGAACTTGCTGACGCCCGTGATCATCAAAAAACGAATCTTCCCGGAGCGATCCTTCATCTGCCCGTAGATGGGCGCAAGTGAGGAACGGACGCGCTCCGCCACTTCCACGTTCTTCAGAGCCTTCGCCACGGGGTCGTCGTACTCGTCAATCAAGATGACGGGCGGAGTACCCTTTGCAGCGAGCTTGTCAATTGCAAGACCAAAGTTGATGTATGGGGGCAACTTGTCGTCATACTTGGCGCCCGCACCCGCAAGTGCGGACTTCATACATACAGGGAGCCCCTGCGCGAATGAGTCATAGTCCTCCGCTGCACACATCCCCATGTTGAGGTGGATTACGGGGGACTTCTTCTTCCAGTCCCAGGCTGTGTTCATGATGGCAAGCCCTTCGAAGAGCTCGCGCTTCCCCTGGAACATCGCCTCGAGGGTGGAGATCATCAGCGACTTGCCAAACCTGCGCGGACGCGCAAGAAAGAACATCTTCTCGCCCTCTGCCGTGGCGAGACGGTGGAACCATGCCGTCTTATCGACATACACGTAGCCCCTGCGGCGGATCTCGCCAAAGTCGTTTGAATCTTTGTTAACCGTCTGCATGGCGCACATTATACCAAAAATCTACTCACATTGCGGCGGCGAGAGCGTTGCCGAATGCGGAGCAGGAAATTTCCGTCGCGCCGTCCATCTGACGGGCGAAGTCGTAGGTGACGGTCTTCGCGGCAATCACTTTGTCCATCGCGGCGATGATCTTGTCGGCGGCCTCGGTCCAGCCCATGTAGCGGAGCATCATCTCGCCGGAGAGGATGAGCGAGCCGGGGTTCACCTTGTCGAGGTTCGCGTACTTCGGCGCGGTCCCGTGCGTGGCCTCGAAGACGGCGACACCCGTCTGGTAGTTGATGTTCGCGCCGGGCGCAATGCCGATGCCGCCGACCGTCGCGGCAAGCGCATCCGAGACGTAGTCGCCGTTGAGGTTGAGCGTGGCGATCACGTCGTACTCGGCGGGACGCGTGAGAATCTGCTGGAGGAACGCGTCGCAGATGCAGTCCTTCACCGTAATCGTGCGGCCCGTCTTCGGGTTCTTGAACTCGCACCACGGTCCCTTGTCGATCAGCGTCGCGCCGTAGTCGCGCTTCACGAGGGCGTAACCCCAGTCGCGGAACGCGCCCTCGGTGAACTTCTGGATGTTGCCCTTGTGGACGAGCGTGACGGATTTCCGGTCGTTCGCGATCGCGTAGTCAAGTGCGGCCTTCACGAGGCGCTCCGTGCCCTCCACGGACACGGGCTTGATGCCGATCGACGCCGTTTCGGGGAAACGGATCTTCTTCACCCCCATCTCTTCGATGAGAAACTTCTTCACCTTCTCCACCTCGGGCGTGCCGTTCATCCACTCGATGCCGGCATAGATGTCCTCGGTGTTCTCGCGGAAGATCACCATGTCGGTGAGCTCGGGATGCTTCACGGGCGAGGGCACGCCCTTGAACCACCTGACGGGGCGCAGGCACACGTAGAGGTCGAGCTGCTGACGCATCGCCACGTTGATCGAGCGGATGCCGCCGCCGACGGGGGTAGTGAGCGGGCCCTTGATCGAGACAAGATACTCGCGGCAGGCATCGAGCGTCTCCTGCGGAAGCCACGTATTCGGACCGAACACGGCGTTCGCCTTCTCGCCGGCATACACTTCCTTCCACTCGATCTTGCGCGCGTCGCCGTAGGCCGCCTTCACGGCCGCGTTCCACACGGTCATCGCCGCGCGCGTGATGTCGGGTCCGGTACCGTCGCCTTCGATGAAGGGGATAATCGGGTTTTCGGGCACAACCAGGTGCCCGTCCTGCATGGTAATCTTCTCGGGTTTCATTACTATCCTTCGTTAGGTGTATGCACTACACCCTGTAGAACTCTTCCCAGCCCTTGCGCGGGGTACCCTTCGAGCCCTTCAGGAGCGCGTTGGCCTCGTCGTCGCCGACAATCTGCTTCGTCGCCGGATCGAACTTGAATCCGCGGTTGAGGCGCTGGGCGATGCAGCCGAGGCAGAACACCTCCGAGAGCGGCCCCGTGACGGAGAAGGGAGAGCGCGTCTGCTCCTTGCCCATGACCGCGAGGAGGAAGTTCTTGTAGTGGTTCGAACCCGGCTTCGGATACTTCGGCACCTTGCCGTCCGTGTCGCACATCAGGATCGGCGAACCGTGCGACGCGCCCTGCCAGACCGTCCCGTCCTTCATCTCGAAGAACTTGCCGGGAACGAGCCGCTTCACGGCGTCGGCCGCCGTGGAGCCCTTCGCGGCGGGGATGTCGGGGTTCCAGCCCTGCGGACGATACCCCTTCGGCAGCGTCGGCTTGTTGCCGGTGCCCTCGTACCAGTCGAGCTCGATTGCGGGACGCTTCCCCTTCGCCGCGAACTTGAACGTGAGCGTGTCCTGCATCGGGAACACGAACGGGTTCCAGCCCTTAACGTCGCGGATCGAGACTTCCGTCGGCAGGCCCAGGTCGAAGAAGCGGTGCATCGTGTCCATCGTGTGCGCGCCCCAGTCGCCGAGCGCGCCGTTGCCGAAGTCGTACCAGCTGCGCCACTCGCCCTGCACGTAGTCCTTCGAGTATTCGTGGTACGTCGCGGTGCCGAGCCAGGTGTCCCAGTCAATCCCCTTCGGCATCTTCTCGCCGGTCGGGAACGCGGAGACCTTGCCGTTCCACTTGTGCCAGCGGCGCGGGTTGTTCATGTGCGCCGTGAGGTGCTTCAGCTGCGAGATGTCTATAACGCCCGACTCGACGTAGTGCTTGAACTGCCAGTAGTTCACCCCGCTGTGCCCCTGGTTGCCCATCTGCGTGGCGACGCCGTACTTCGCGGCGGCCTGCATCAGCAGCTCGCACTCCTCAAACGTGTGGGCGAGCGGCTTCTCGGAGAACACGGGAAGCCCGCGCTTCATCGCGGCCATCAGCGCGGGGAAGTGGGAGAAGTCGGGCGTCATGACGGCGACCGCGTCGATCTTGCCCTCCATCGCGTCCAGCATCTTCCTGAAGTCGGTGAAGCGCGGCACGTTGGGATAGCGCTTCAGCGCCGCGACGCACTGCTTGCCCTCGAGATCCGTGTCGCACAGCGCGGCGATCTCGACGAGCTTCGTGCCGGCGAAGCTCCTGATGTCACCCCACGCCTGCTGGCCGATGCCCACGCACGCGAGGCGCACCTTGTCGCCGGACTTGAACGTGCGGCGTCCCGCGAAGCAGGAATACGCCCCCGCCGCAAACGCCGTCTGTATGAACGATCTTCTGTTTACTTTCATGGACATACCTCTTCTTTCTTTGATTTTTGTTTCAAGATTCTCTTATTGAGCTAGCCGAGCTCTCGTTTTCTTCTTGCTGTGGTGGAACGTGGCGCCGTGGCCAGTAAGGACGGGTACGCCGAGATGGTACTTGATCGCGAGCGCGCGAATCACGAAGATGAGCGCCATACCTGAAATGTTGCGCACATAGACGCTCTCCACGCCGACGAATGGCAGGAGAAAATATAGGATGCCGCCGGCTGCGCATGCGAGGGCGTAGAGCTCCTTGCGGAAAATCAGCGGGACCTCGTTGATGAAGATGTCGCGCAGGATGCCGCCGAACACCGCCGTCACGACGCCGAGCACGATGGCGCACCACGGCGCGTAGCCGCACGTTATCGCCTTTTGCAGGCCAATCATCATGAAAAGTGAAATCGAGATAGTGTCGAAGGCGAACCATGTGATCTGCCCACTGATGAAGCGTCGGCTGAACAGCCAGATTGAGACCACGGCGAGCGCCGTCACGAGCAGGTATGAGGGATCGGTCATCCAGAAAGGCTCGACACGTAGCAGGATGTCGCGCAGCGTTCCGCCGCCGGCTGCGGTTATGAAGCCGATCACGTTCGCGCCGAACCAGTCAAAGCGCTTGACGCTCGCAAGCCGCACGCCGGATATGGCGCCTGCGAAGGCTGCTATTAGCTCCAGCGAGCGCATGAAGAAGTGTATTTCGTCCGAAAGGTCTGACATAGCGTAATCCGCCTGGAGGTCATTTATGCCTGTGCGAGCAGGTCGTTGCGGTAGAGGGCACGGACGGCGTCGCAGTCCTGCGTGTGCCCGGCACGGTAGCTCACGACCGTGCCCACGAAGCGGTCGGGGCCGGTGAGCGCGAGGGCGGCGAGCAGGTCGAGCGCGGCACGGTGCCAGACGGGCTCAAGGTACTTATCGGTTCCCTGCAGCGGGAAACGCGGCTCGCCGTACCAGCGTCCGGGGCCGTGAATGAGGATGTTCTTCTTGTCGTAACCGAGGTTTCGCGTGTCGGCGAAGAGGAGTCCGACTGTCTTCGCAAGCAGGTATTGGCGATGCGTCGCGTTAGTGCGCGCGTAGGAAGCGTAACGGAACGTCTCGGGCGTCACGTCGAAGATGACGCGCTGGTCGCCTATGATAGTGTTCCAGTTGATGGCCACGTCGAGACGGAGACGGCGCGCGCCGTCGTCGGGCAGGAAAAGGAGAAAATCGCCGCGCGTGCCGCAGAAGGCGACGGGCTCCCTCACGGTCACGTATGTGGCGTCCTCGTCCGTCTCCACGATGCCCGCCTTCTCCACGGCCTCGACGAGCGGGAGGGACGACTCGTCGAAGAGGGGCGGGTCGCCCGAGTTCGTCTTGAGCACGACGTTGTCGAGGCCGAGTCCGGCCCGGAGCGCCACGATGTGCTCGACCATGCGCAGGTAGTTGTGGGGAGAACCCGAGCGCAGCACGAGGTTGCGCGCAGACGTCCAGAGGTTCGCGATGTCCACACCCGTGTCCAGCTGCTCCGGCTGGTCCGTGCGGCGAATCCACCAACCGGGGCGCGTTGACGGCGCGAACGTGATCATGCGGCGTTCGCGTCCACGAAACGTGCCCACGCCCACTACGCTCTCCTCGGAGGCAAGCGTGGTGCGCTTCGCGGGCCAGCCACGCCAGTTCTGCGGTGCGAGACGAACCTCGTCGACCGGCTGCGCACTAAAACGCGCGAGCGCGGCGTCAAGGGACGCCTGGGACCCGCGCACGAGACGGCAGGCCGGGTAGACGAGGCGCACTGGCCCGGATGTCACGTTCACTTCCACTTCTTAGGCTCGGTGGGGTTGTCTACGATCTTCTGTATAGCCGGCGTAATGACGGGCTCGCGCCCCGTCTTGCCGCGGAACATGTCTACCAGTTCCGAGAACCAGACGCCGAATGAAGCGTTTGGATTGTTGAAGGATGTGTCATACTTGGGATCTCGGAAATAGAGTTTCCTGCATTCAGGATCTAAGCACAGCACAGTGGGATAGCAGGCAATATCGGAGAACTTCGGCGCAGCGCCGCCCCTCCTCTTCGCGATGGCTTGCGCCGACACGGCGAATTTCAAGAGGAATTCCGTCTCCTGCGGTTTCAGCGAACGCGTCTCTATGGCCGTCGGCTTCGGCGGCGGTCCCCTGCGCCTGCCACGTGTCTGCGGCACTTCGGGCTTGCTCGACTTGAGTCTCCACACTAGCACAACGCAGTTCGGAGGTGCAAAGTCCTTGATGAACGCCTTATGCCTCAGCGTCTTTGCCTCCAGTTTCTTAGAGTTCTCTTCATCGCCCGCAAGAAGAGCGACCAAAAGCGGCTGCTGGCAGTTCCACGCAGCCTCCTTCGCATCGGCGAACTTCGTGTACATCGGCTTCTTCGCCTTCAGTGCCTTCGCTACGGCCGCCTCGGACGGCTTCTCACGCGCCGGAGCCTCAGGGGCCTTTGCAGGCTTCGCCTCCGGCACCTTCGCGGGCCTGCCATCCTTCTTCGCGTCAGGGGCTGCGGCGGACACCAGCGGCGCGCATGCGAGCAGCGCGGCGACAGCCACAGCGCAACTGAATTTCATCCTCTTCATTATCTTTCCTTTCCGGCGAGACGGCGCGCGAGCACGGGCAATCCCGGATCGCGCGCACCAGCCGTAACGATTGCGCCGAAGGCGTCAGCGCGCGCGCGGAGATATTTCTCCGCCTCCTCTAAGTCGGAAACAAGCTTCACGGCCCCAGGCGCGTCTTCCAGGAGCGCCACGAGGGCGTCGGAGTTGACGCTGCGGTCCGCAGTGCCGCCCGCGTCATATACGGGCAGCAGCACGAGCGCGTCCTGCGGACGCATCACGCTGCGAAACGCCGCTGCAAGCGATTCGAGCATCTTCCGCAGAGGGCCGTACCCGTGCGGACGCCACACCGCCGCAACTCCGCGCGGATACGCTTCCGCGAGCGTGGTCCACATCGCATGAAGCTTCTCCGGATTGTGGGCGTAGTCATCGTAGACGGCGACCTCCCGGCCTCCACACAAGACCGATCCAACGCGCTGGAGGCGACGCTCCACGCCGGGAAACGTTGCAAGCGCGGCAGATGCCTTCGCGGGATCCGCCCCGAGCGCAATCGCCATAGCGAGCGCTAGTCGCGCGTTCGCGCGGTTGTGCGCGCCAGGCATCGGAAGTTTCTCAACGGCCTCCGCCGGCGCACCGTCAGTAACACGACCGTCGATGACGGGCCCGGGGATGTCGCGGATGAACGCATCGAAGACGGAGTCCATCTCCTCCTTCGAGTAGTGGTCAGCGGAGGCGTTTGTGACAATCGCGGCGTACGGATGGAACGCGGTAAGCGACTTGTCGCTTTCATCGACCTCTGCCACGGCGTACTCGCCAGCGCCATTCCGCACGGAACCCACTCGCGTGCCGTTTGCATCCCAGCCAACGACCTGCGCGCCGTTGACGACGAGCGGATCGAACCCACATTCGACAAGGACATGCCCAAGAATGGCAGTAACGGTGGACTTGCCGCACGTACCTGCCACGGCCACTAGCTTACGAGCGGATAGCAGTTCGGAAAGTGCCGCCGCGCGGTGAACTACGGGGGTGCCGAGCGCACGCGCAGCTACGAGGTCGGGGTTCGTGTCCTCGATGGCCGTGGAGACCACAAGGCGATTCGTGCCGACTCCAACGCCAGATCCATCATCGGGGAATAGGTGAACCCCTTCGGTGGCCAGCGCCTCCAAGACGGGCGTGCGACGCCCGTCCGAGCGCAGAGAGCGGTCTGCACCCGAAACGGCGTACCCGGCGTCGAGATAAGCCTGCGCAAGCGCGCTCATCCCGACGCCGCCGATGCCGACCAGATGGATCGAGCCTCCCATCGTCCCAACCGGCTACTTGCCGATTCCCAGGGTCTTGAGCGCACCCTCACCGAGGTTCTTTGCGCCTTCTCCGATTGCCTTACCGGCATTCACCGCCCCCTCGCCGATAGCCTTGCCGGCGTTCTTCGCGCCCTCTACGGCCTTGTCGGCCACGCCCGGCGCGTCGTCCTCCTTCTTTTCCTTATTCTCGCCGCCTGGAAGCACGTTACCTATAAGTCCTTTTGCGTTGCTAAGCACGTTGGACGTACCGCCGCTAATCGCGCTGGTCGCGCCTCCAAGCACGTTGGACGCGCCGCCCAACACATTGGAGACCCCACCGCTCACTAGCCCTCCCGCATTTCCGAGAACGTTTGTCACGCCGCTGCCAAATGCTCCTGCCAGATCCCCAAATCCGGTCATCGCGTCCTTTGCCTTCGACATCACCTGATCGGCAACTTCCTTGAGCGTCGCGCCTTTCTCAGTCGTCTTACCGATGTCCGTAAAGGTAGGCAACGGAATGGGCAGCGTCACCTTGCGCCACTGGAGCTTCGTGCCGGTGATGTCGAGCTTGTCGATCTGCACGCGCGGGGTGTCGTCCTTCGCTTCCTTCTCCTTGTCCTTTTTCTCGTCGGATGCGACTTCCTTCTTCTCGTCCTTCCCGTCGCCCTTGATCGGCTTGAGTATCACGTCGAAGTTGCCCTCGCCCGCGTCGTTGTATACAAGTCCGGCGTAAGTGGTGTCAACGATAATGTCGTGGAACACCACCGGCTTCTTCGACAGGTCGGCCGTCTCCATCCCGATACTGAGCGCTTTAAGGCTGAAGGCGTCAGGTTCGGGGAAGCCCTCGGGGTTGACAAGCTTCGCACCCTCCAACTTAATCGTGGCGGCCGTCGATTTGCCGAAGTCCGTCACAACCAGCGATGTCAGCTCGAACCGCCCAGTGTTGACAGCGGCCTTCACGTTCTTGATCGTTACCTTGTCGATGACCACCTTCGTCTCGCTCGGCTCTTTTTCCTTCTTCTCCTTCGGCCCAAGTTTCTTGTTGACCGCCGCGAGAATGCGGTCGAAGTTGTTGGAACCCGCCGCGTCAAACACGTAGCTCACATACGGTGCGTCAATCGTGATGTCGCGCACATGGATCTCCTTCGACATCAGCGACGAGACATCCAGGTCCACGCTGAGCGATCCCAGCGCGAAGGCATCTTTCTCGGCATACCCCTCGGGGTTTGCGAGTCTGACGCCGGAAACGAGCAGCTTGCCCGTGTACGGATTCAGGTTTAGACGCTCGATGTTGAACGCCGTGTCCGTGTAGCCCGGCACGATCATGCCCGCGAGCGACGTACCGACGGGGTTGATCCATAGCGGCAGCGTCAGAAGCGCCAGGATGATGAAGATGAGCAAACCTCCAATGGTCCACAACAGACCCTTGATGATCCGCCGCATCAGCGACTTCTTCTTCGGCGGCTTGGCCGCAGGTGTCTCGGCCGCAGGCGTCTCCGCCGCGGAGTTTTCCGTTTCTAGTTTTGTATCCATTGCTTTCTCCTTTAAGATGTGCGCGTATATTTTACCCTTCTTTGAGGGTTCCGGTCAAGGCAAGAAGTACATCTTCTTCAGTGACCACCCCAAGTTCGGCGCCGGTCGCCTCGTCGCATACGACCGCCACCGGGCTGCGGTTTCGCCTCATGAGTGGCAGGATGTCGTCCCCGCGCGTCATCGACGGAATACAGAAATGCCCGACTTTTCCGGGCCGACGGTACTCCTTCATCTCGGCCAAGTCCTTCGCGGTGGCCGGATGCATGAGGTCTTTCGCGAACGTCGCCTGGAGCATAAGCACCTGTTCGATCAGACGCCTCTCGAACTGCGTGAGGCGCGTCGCGTCGTTGCGGTCGGCCACCAGCATCCGCAAACCGTCGCGTGACACGCCCAGCTTGAGCGAACGCGGCTGGCGAACGCGGAACACGAAGCGCACCAGCGCCGAAAACGCCGCCACCGGAATAGCCAGTACAAACGCCAGCCAGCGGTACGGGCCGGAGGCCCACAGCGAACGGCGGAGCGGGCGCGAGGCGAAGATCAGCTTTGGCAGGTATTCGCCCATGAACAGCATAAGTACTGCGGCCGCGAGCGACCAAGCCGATCGCACGATCGGCGCATTTGCGAACAGCCGCGCGCCGAGTGCAGCCGTAGCGGTGGAGAAGAGGACGGCAGCGAGGTTGTTGCCCACAAGGAGCGTCGTAAGAACGCGCGACATGTCGCCCAGTATCCGTGCCAGACGCTTCGCGTGCGGAGCGGATTGGCGCACGAGTGAGAGTAGTCGCACGCGCGACACAGAGAGGAATCCCGTCTCAACGCCGGCACAGAACGCCGCCACTGCCAAGGAAATGGCCATGAGCACGATGGGGATGGTGACCTTGACCATCAGTCGTCATCCTCCTCGTCGTCAATCACGGGCTTAACGATGAGCTCGAGAATGTCGCCGCGCGTTATGATCCCTGCCGTACCACCCCAGCGGTCCTCCACGAGGGCGATGCGTCGGCCAGTCTGCATGAAGAGGACGAGCAGATCGTCGAGCCCCTGATGCTCCGAGACGCGCAGGGGCTCGTCAATAGCAGCCGCAACGTTCCGCGCCGGGTCCGACATCAGCCGTTCCGTGTCGAGAAAACCCTCGATGTGGTCCATATCGTTTCTGTAGACCGGCAGAAACGGATAATCCAATTCCTCCGCAAGTCGCACCTTATCGGCGTCCGGCAAAGTAGCCTCAACGCCTTTAAGCCGCACGCGCGGCGTCATCTCGTTGAGAGCGTAGAGGTCCGGAAGGCGCATGATGCCCTCCACCATCGACGCCTCCTCGCGGTCAAGTTCGCCTGTAGCCGCGGCAGACTCCACCACGGTCCGCAGCTCGTCGTCTGAAAGCGCGCGGCGCTCCCGCGTGAGGAGATCGCCGAACACGCGCGACCCCGCCACCATCAGCGCGGAGAACGGCTTGAGCACGATCCGCCAAAACAGCAGCAGACGCACGCAGAACGCCGCCATCCGCTCCGCATGGCGCATCGCGTACTGCTTCGGCATGATCTCGCCGAACACCAGCAGGAGGAACGTAAACGTTGCCACCGAAACCGCCTCGGTGCCCGTCTCCACGAACCGCAGCATCACCATGTAGCCTAGCGAGGCTATGGCGAAGTTGACGAGCGTGTTGCCGGCAAGGATGGTCGAGAGTATGAGAGCCGGTTCCTTCTGCCAGCCGGCAATCCGGCGTGCGACCGAGGGCTTTGCCCTCTCAATGGTCTGGAGCTGGCGAGGCGTCAGCGAGAAAAGAACTGTCTCGGCGGAAGAAAAAAACGCAGAGAGTACGAACAAGACAAGCAGAATCAATATAAAGGCCAAAACCATAGGCTCTATCATTGTTCACAAATCTCAATTGTCACAATTGTTCACAAATATCAATGTCAAGATGACAAGCCTCATTTATATTTGTGATTTGTGAACAATGATGGCATTGAACATTTGTGAACAATATTCACAGTTCTTGAAGCGATTCCACCGTGATCTTCGTGCGGTGGCGTGACCCTAACGTCTCCACTTCAAGCACGGAAACCATCCAGCGCTCGCCGAACTTCTTCACGCGCGTGCCCCAGAGCCGACGCAGGGGCTTCATGCCCTCGCCCAGCTGCTCGGCCTGCATGAGGCAGCCCGTCTTCTTGTCAGCCCACAGCCGCACGGCCTCGAGTCCCTCGATCTTCGTAGGCGGACGCACGAGGATCACCATGCACGTCTGCCCGTGGACCGTCTCGCCCTCGCGTTCCGTCTCGTACTGGGCATCCGTCCACCAGAGGAAGTCGAAGGTCAGGTCGAGCCAAGTCACGTCGGTGTCCATCACGCGATCTAACGGCGACCCTATGGACTGGTCCGTCCCGTTGGACACGAGCTGGATCGTCGGCCGCGCGTCGCCACGACGCGAAATCGTCACGGAAGCCAATTCGTTTGTCTCGTGCCGCGCGAACAGGGAAACCGACAGCTGCGTCGCCTCCGCGCTCCGCCGCATGACGAGCCTGTAGTCGCACTCCTTCTGGACGATTCCCTTGCGGTTGCGCAGGATCAGCGCGCCTTTCAGCTCTATCGGACGGTACGGCAGCATCTCGCGGCACGCGGCCAGCACCGCCGGAGCCGATGCCGCGCGTGTCAGCTTCGGCGGCTCCTTCCCCACACGGGATATCTCGTCGAGAACAGTTGCGTCCTGCGCCGCAGCCACGATGGACGCCGCGCAAGCACACGCTAGAAGAAACCTCATTTTCCAACTCCTTTCAGTCGCGCCTCAAGTGCCTTGTTGACGGGCCCGCCAACCGTTCGGCCGAGTTCGTAGTACTCCCGCGCCGACTCAAGGTCGCCTCCCTGCATGATAAGGAGGTTAGCGAGATTGTAGTACGGCAGATACGACCTCGGATGTGCGCGCATTGCCCGCTCGAGCGTCCGCTGCGCCGCATAATAGTTCTGCGTGCCCGTCTGCGCCCCCGCACGCAGCAGCAATACATTAAGGTCTTTCGGGCGCTCCTTCTGCAACGACTCCAGAAGAACGTCTGCAGCCGCGTAGTCCTGCGTCCGAAGATACTCCATCGCCTGCACTATGCGCCCTTCCCAGTCCTTAGGTAGAACTTTCGGAGGCCCGCTTTGCTGCTCGTCATCAACCTTCTTCTCTTCTTTCGGTGGAGGAGCCGCTTTCTTATCCTCTTCCTTCGCTTCTTCTTTCGGCGGAGGTGTAAGTTGTTTCACATCTTCCTTCGGCGGAGGCGGCTCCTTCTTCGCCTCATCCTTCGGTTTGGCATCATCGTCCTTTTTGGACGGTTCCGTTTTTTTCTTATCTTCCTCTTCGTCCGCGAGCCCCTGCTCCTTTTCCCACCGCTTCTCCAGTTCGGTAGTGTCGGTGACGGACACGGGGCGCATGTTCTCGTTGACCTGCGCGAAGCGGATGGCGTCGATGGCCGCGGTACAGGCTGCACGCCGCAGACGAAGCGGGGCGAACTCGGCGCTGGCTGCGCGGTCCGGGTACTCCGTCTCCACGCGGTCGAGCTCCTCAAGCGCGAAGCGGTAGTTCTCCAGCGCCTTTGCAGTGTCGCCTTCCAGGGATGCGTCCTGGGCAAGTTCGATGAAGTCGTTCGCCGGCTCGAGCAGACGGTGCAGGCGCGGCGGCGCGTTGGTGCTGTCCCTGTCCGCGCCGAACGGCCAGTACCACGCCCCCTGCGCACACAGTGTCAGTGCGCTTGCCAAAAGAAAAAGGCTTGTTTTCATGGCGGATATTATAGCATTTCCGGCCGCCGTTGCGCAAGTAGCGCGTAATCAACTTCACCTTACGGTGCGGAACATGTCCAGTGCCGCGCTAGTCGCCGTAAAATGGTTGTGGCAAAGTAGCACCGGCTTTACAGCAAGGGTAGGGCGAGCCATCCCGGCGAGCCACCCCACTCTTCGCCTAACTTGGTCGTCGGCCTCTTTATCTGATGTACATGACAAAGGGCTTGTTGTCTACATAGCACTCCACGTGTAAATTAGGATCGGATTGCCCCCGAAACCAACCTAACACACCTTCTCAAACACGTTCGGGAACGCCACACCCAAGCCGCGCCTTCATTTTGACTCCATCTGCCTACGCACCTCCAAGTATGCCTCCTTCAACTCTGGAGGATAGCCTTTCATATAGACATTGGTCATACCGTCGCAATGGTAGAAATTCTGTTTCAAGAACTCAAGAAACGCCGGCTTCATGTCGTTGGGCAGCCTGTGGTAAGTTGTGGCGCCAATGGACGAGGAACGGAAATAGAAGTTATACCTTAGCCTTATGTCTTCCGCGAAAATAAGCTCATCAGAATAGGGACCGTGGAAAAGCGAACCGACACCGCA
>CACWIW010000131.1 GCA_902761035.1 uncultured bacterium
GGCTGGTGCTGGTACGTGTGGAACTTGAAGCAGTTGATGCCGAAGGCGAGCGCCCAGTCGCCCTGCGCCTTCATCGAGCCGGGGTACTGCTTCCAGTACTCCGCGCTCGCGGTGAACGCCTCCGCGCCGACGACGGGACGCCCCATCGTGTGCGCGATGGAGACCGACTCCACACAGCTGTACTCCGCAGGACATCCCATGCCTTTCGACCAGAACTCGCACATCGGCACGTCCGCCACCGCGCCGGACGTGATGTCGCAGCACGGGTTCATGTCGTACGGTTCGCTCGACATCACGAGCCCCTTGCTGTGCGCATACTCCTTGATGGGGAGAAGCTGTCACGAGTTCCTGCGCAGTCTGCCGCCAGTCGAAGAGGAAGCGCTCGGTGATTTCCGTCGAGCGCACGATGCGTCCGTTGATCGCGGGGATATACGGAAGCGGCGAATAGCCGCGCCGGCGCTCGAACTCCTTGAAGAACTCGGCGGAACCGTTCTGCGCGCTCATCTCCCAGCTGTCGAAGTGGAGTGTAGTGAGGCCGCGTCCGGGACGGCGCGGACCGGCGGCGGCGAGGATCTTGTCCGCATAGTCATGCAGGTGCCGCTCGATCGCGCCACGGTCAAACTTGCTCGTCTCGAATCCGAGACCCGGCTTGGGCGCGGGACGCGTGGTCTGTCCGGTGAGGCGACGCCCCACACGCAGGATCGTCCAGCGTCCCTCTGGCACGCGCCAGGTAAGACGTCCGGAGGCGTCCATCTTCGCCGTGAGGTCAACGACCTTCGCGGGATCGACGCACTTCTCCGGCGGCACCGCCTTGTGCGACGTCGGAAGATATGGCTTCACGCCGGGCCGGGACGAAAACGGCGCGCGCTGGTAGATGGCCTTTTCGTCCGCATCGGGAAGACGCTCCGCGCCCTCCGGTTCGGGGAACGCCAGCACGGCGACGTCGCGGTAGTAGCTCTCCCATTCCTTTCTCAGCTCGGACGTGAGCGTGCGCACCCCGAAGAACGGCGCGCGCGGTGCGGGGATGGGCAGAACGGAGGAATAGTCCAGCGGCCCCGTCACCGTCGTCTCGCTCGCGACGGTGTGCTGCATCGCGTCGTCGGGCACCACGGACTTTCCACCCGCGCCGCACCAGCCGGGACCTGTCCCCACCGCCACCTCGATGCCGAGGCGGTCGGCCTCGGCGATGGCGTAGCCGAAGAGCTCCAGCCACTTCGGGCTCAGGAACTCCACGGGGCCGCGCGGGGGGCGCCCCGCGCCGATTTCAAGAATCAGCACGCCGCCGATGCCGGCCTTCTTCATCGCGTCGAGGTCCGCCTTCATGCCCTCGCGCGTCGTGTTGCCGTCCATGAAGTACCAGTACACCCACGGGCGGGCTGAGTCCGGCGGGGTCTTGAACAGCTCGCCGTCGATGGAAGCCGACGCGCCTAGTACAATAACAGCGGTAAGGGACATGACGCCCCCGCACACTATTCTTCTTAATATATTCATTGTTGCTCCTTTCAATTCCGGTTGGCGCGGATATTATACACTATTACGGAGTTGAATGACAAACACGAATCGCACCGTAAAAGGAAGGTGATAGGAAATTGCGGAGACGCTCCCCCCCGAGTGCTGGTTTATGGTATACTTTTCGCATCCGGAATCAGACTCCGGGGAAAGGACACATCGAAATGAAAGTATCGAAAATGATTGTCGCGCCAGCGATTCTGGCGACGGCGTTCGCGGCGTACGGACATGTAAAAACTGCCACGCCCTTCGCCGATAACATGGTTCTTCAGCGCGAACGCGCCGTCCCAGTGTGGGGCGTTGCCGATCCGGGGGAGAAGGTGACCGTAACGTTCGCCGGGCAGACCAAGACGGCGCAGGCCGGCAGTGACGGCAAGTGGTGCGTGTCGCTTGACGCGATGCCTGCCTCGAAGGAGAATAGGGTTCTCAAGGTCGCCGGCGCAACCAACGCCGAGGAAATCAAGAACGTCCTCGTCGGCGAAGTGTGGTTCGCGAGCGGACAGTCCAACACCGAGTGCCCGATCTGGGGTCCGGGCCCGCGCTACCGCGATGGACAGGGCGCCGTGATGACAGCGATGGCCCGCCGTCCGTTCATCCGCTACGTGAAGAACGCGCGGACGACGTCCCGCGAGCCGAGGCTCGGCTGGAAGGCCGTCTGGCGCGACTACTCGCCAAAGTCCTTCAAGGAAACCTTCAATGGCAACCTCTCCGCGATGGCGTTCTACTACGCGCTCGAGCTGCACGACGCGCTCGGCGTGCCGGTGGGCATCATCGACTCCAGCTGGGGCGGCACGCGCATCGAGCCTTGGACGCCGATTTCGGGTTTCGCGAACAAGCCGCACATCCCCGGAAAGGTCGGCGCAGGCACGCCCACGGCCCTCTGGAACGGCATGGTCGCCGCGTTCGCGCCGTATGCGATCAAGGGCTTTATCTGGTACCAGGGCTGCTCCAACGCAGGCGACGGCATTCGGTATTGCGACAAGATGCACGACCTCTACAACGGCTGGGCGAAGGAGTTCAAGAACCCCGACCTCAAGCTCTACTTCGTGCAGCTCGCGCCGTTCAGCCGCAGCTGGTTCTCCGTCCAGATGGGACAGGCGAAGTTCGCCGCCGAGGAGAAGAACGCCGCGATGATCACGACGTGCGATATCGGCAACTCCTGGGACATCCATCCGAACGACAAGGAGTCCGTGGCCCGCCGCCTCGTCCTGCACGCGCTCAAGCGCGACTACGGCTTCACCGACATCATCGACGACGCGCCGGTGCTCAAGTCGTGGAAAGTCGAGGGCGACAAGTTCGTGATGTCCTTCGACAACGCGAACTCCTGGTACGCCTACAACGACGACCGCACCGAGGCGAAGGGCTTCGAGGTCGCCGGCAAGGACGGCAAGTACGTCCCCGCGAAAATCCTGAACAAGGGCGCGAACGCAACGCTCTCGGGGAAGGAACTCATCGTCTCCGCGCCGGGCGTCAAGGAACCGCGCCGTCTGCGCTATCTCTACTCCAACCCGTGGATCGGCTCGCTCTACTCGTTTGATTCTGGTCTCCCGCTCGGACCGTTCGAAATCGACGCACGCAAGCCGGAGGACGACCTCACCGACGTGAACGCCAAGCTCGGCGACGCGCTCAAGGTGCCGGAACTCGCGGGTTTCCGCAAGGTCCTTGCCGTAGACATCCCTGCGGGCCGTTTCGCCGGATACTCCTTCAACGAGGCGGCGAAGTCCGGCCCGTTCACGCGCGTCGCCTACGCGCTTGAGCTCGAACGCGCGGACGGCGCGATCGAGTGGGCAGTCACGGCGATGGACGCCTTCACGGACGACGCGGCGAAGCTCGGCGTGCCCTGCGTGTCGGGTGCGACGTTCCAGCGCAAGGTCTCCAACCTCGTCGTGCGGTCCAACCGCATCGGCGTGGAGGAGGGAGCCGTCGGTGACGGCATCATCGAGTTCTTCCGTGGCAACTACGGGACGCAGAAGAAGCTCGCGGATGCGAGCGGCAGCGACAAGGTGTACGACTGCAACGACAATGAGCATCCGGCGCAAAACGGGTACGGTTGCATGCAGGTGCACAACGCCAAGAGCGGCGCGACCGTGTTCGCGTACAACCACTTCGCCGTTGGCGGAGCGCCCGACCTCGGCATCGGCTCCAACAAGGGCAACGATCACACCGACTGGACGTTCATGTATAACGCCGGCGATTACAAGACACGTCGCCTGACGGTTCTCGTGAAGTAAAAACTCCTCCAACTAACTGCCCAGGCCGCGCTTGTCGCGGCCTGGGCAGGGCGGTCGCCCCACGACCGCCGCCTATGGCAAGTCAAATTTCATCTTGAGGCTTTTCCGAGAGGAAGCAACAGACAACCATACGACTTCTCCAAAATGAACCTCAAGTTTGCCCATCATGGATTGCAGTTTTTCTTCATCACCTTGTGCGTGGAGGGGAGAAAGAAAATCCTCTCGCACATCGTTGATGAGAAAAGTCGGCCGATTCCCACGCCGTTAGGGGAATGCGTGGTTGCGCTCTGGCGGTATCTGCACACGCTCAATCCCGCGCTCACCGCCTCAAACTCGGTGATCATGCCCGATCACGTGCATTTGCTCTTGATTGTCAATTTTGACCGCGATCCAGCATTTCGGCCCCTCGTATTCATCCATTGGTTCATGGAAGAAACGGAGCGGATGATGGCGGCAACGGACGGGGGCTCCGCCCCCGCGCCCCTGCCAAGCTCAATTCGAAATGATTTCCATCCATCAGCAGAGGCACTACCTGCAGGGGCGCGGGGGCGGCAGCCCAAAATCGGGGATGAGATACTACCCGCAGGGGCGCGGGGGCGGCAGCCCCAAATCGGGGATGAGATACTACCCGCAGGGGCGCGGGGGCGGCAGCCCCCGTCCTTCGCAATATGGAGCCGCTCCTTTTGGCTCGATCTTTCATTCTCCTCGCGGCAGCTCAAAGCCATTCGCCGCTATATCCGGCTCAATCCGGCCCGTGCGCTTTGGAAGATGCGCCATCCTGATCGCTTCCAGCGCCATGCCAACATCCGCCATCCCATACTTGCGGCGAACCGCAATTGGGATGCCATCGGCAACCTCACGTTGCTGGGTTCGCCGCTTCTTTTCCCCGTGCGCCTCACACGAAAGAAAACGCCCGAGGAGCATGCTGCCTCAATTGATAAAATCGTTGAAAAGGCGCGGCGCGGCATGATTCCCGTATCTGGGTTTCTTTCGCCGGGCGAGAAAGAGGCATTGCGCCGCCTCAAGGAGGAACCGCACGCCCGTTTCATCAAGATGCGCCCGTGCGCGCTTCCGCCGCATTACGATCCATCGGCGGAGGATTCACGTGAACTGGCGGCAGACCGGCTTCTCATCATCAGCGGTTTTCCCCAATCCGTAACCGACGCCGGCGGCATCTTCCGCGCCAACTGCCTTCTTATGAACGACCTCATCACAGAGATGTGCGACAAAGCTCAAACCGCAGCCTTTGCATAAGCGGGGGCGCAGTCCCCGTCCGTCGCTACCTTACGGTATCTCCACTTTCACCCTGAAGAACCGATATGAGGACGGCCGCAACGGCATCTGAGGAAGGTACCTTGCGCACGGGCTTGCCGTGTACGTAAAGGAGGAATTCGCCGTTTCCACCGCAGAGCGCGATATCGGCGTTTTTGGCCTCTCCAGGTCCATTTACGGCGCAGCCCATCACGGCCACATGCGGCAACTTCACGTTCGCGTGTTCTCGCTGATACCTCTCCAGTGCTGCCTCCACCTCCTCGGCCACGCTGCGCACGTCCACGCGGGTACGCCCGCATGTGGGACAGCTCGTCACCGAAGGCCCCGGCGCGCGCAGGCCTAGCGAACGCAAAATCTCAAGACCAACGGTCACCTCGCGCTCTGGCACGTCCGTAAGCGACACGCGGATCGTGTCGCCAATACCCTCCGAAAGAAGAATGCCCAGTGCCACGCTCGAACGCACGGTGCCAGGGATGAACGTGCCCGCCTCCGTCACGCCGAGGTGGAGTGGACAATCCGTGCGCTCCGCGAGCAGACGATACGCCGCAAGCGTACGCGCAACGTCGCTCGCCTTCACGGAAATCGCGATGTCGCGGAAGTCCTCATCCTCCAACAGCTTCACGTGCCGCAGGGCCGATTCCACAAGCGCCTCCGGCGTGGCGCCGCCGTGCTTTTCAAGGAGGTCCTTCTCCAGCGATCCGCCGTTCACGCCCACGCGGATCGGCACGCCTTTCGCCTTCGCCGCACGCGCCACGGCGCGCACCTTCTCCGCCCCGCCGATGTTGCCTGGGTTGAGGCGCAGGGCATCCGCCCCCGCCTCAATGGACGCAAGCGCGCACCGATAGTCGAAATGGATGTCCGCAACGAGCGGCACGGGAGACGACTTACGCACCTCGCCGAGGACGCGCGCGGCCTCGATATCCGGCACCGTAAGGCGCACTACATCCGCACCGCGTTCCGCGCAGCTGGCGACCTGCGCGGCGAGGGCGGCCGCGTCGTGCGGGTCGACGTTCGCCATGGTCTGCACCGAAACCGGCGCCCCGCCGCCGAGCGGGAGGTTGCCGATTTTGAGCGAGCGGGTTTGCGTGCGGGTGAACACGGGTTAATTCTCCGTCGGCGCGCTCGGTGATCGCGCCCTACCGGCGTCTTCTGGCGGCGCGCTCGGTGATCGCGCCCTACCATCGGGCGTACCGAGATCGAAAGCCGGCTTGAACTGCTGCGCGCGTTTCAGACGTTTCTCTTCCAGCTTGATCAGTTTCTCGAGTTCACCCCGTGCCTTGTGCATGCGACGGCTACGCGCCACGTCGCGCCAGACGAGCGTGATCATCAGCGCGAGGAAGAGGTACATGAACACCATCGAAAGACCGTCCACGATCTTGCGTGGTACGGGGCGGCGGAAAATGAGCGCGATGAGCGAGAAGAAAATCAGACCACCATCCAGCACGGGAATCGGCAGAAGGTTCAACACGGCGAGGTTGACGTTGAGGAAGCGGAGGAAGCCAATCGCGTCCCACCCGTCCCTGCGAACCTGATGGTAGAGCCCTTCGGCGATCATCACGGGGCCGCCGAGTGACTTCGCGGCGGCTTTGGACTCCTTCGGCGTGACGAGCGCCTTCAGCACGCGTCCCATCGATCCCGCGTCCCACGCGAGCTGCTGCCACGGGCTGCGGTCTGGCATCCATGCGGCGGTCTTCACGCTGTTCGTGGTGGAGTACGCCATGATGAGACAGCCACCCGTCACCTCGTCGCGCTGCGGCGTGATGGAGAGGACCACGTTCGTGCCACCGCGATCGACGACGAACTCCGCCGCCTGCTTCTCACCGACGATCTGCACCTCGGTGAGCAGGTCCGGCCACGTCTTCACGGCGTTGCCGTTCACGGACAGCACGCGGTCGCCCACCTGCATGCCACCCTTGGCGGCGGGACCGTCCTTCACCACTTCGCCGATTTCGGCAGAGAGTTTTCCAAAACGAGCACTCGGCACTGCGGAGAGTGCGAAAGCGAGCACGACCGCCAACACCAGGTTGCCGAAAGGCCCCGCGAACGCCACGACGATCTTCTTCCAGTTCGCCATCGTCGGGCACGAGGTATCCGCATTACCGTCTGGCGGCGCGCTCGGTGATCGCGCCCTACCGGCGTTGTCCGATTCAACTTCTCCCTCGGTCTGCGAGCCCTGCACGCCTGCCGTGCCGGCGGGGTCGAGCTGGGGCAGCGCCACGTAGCCTCCGAACGGAATCGCGGAGATGCGGTATTCCACGCCCTTCCATGTCTTCTTCCAGAGAGCCGGACCAAAACCGATCGAGAACGTATCCACCCGGAAACCCAGCAGCTTCGCTGCGAGAAAGTGTCCGAACTCATGGATGAAGATCGCAAACGAGAACAGGAGAATGCAGGCGATAATCGCCAACACGGTAATCAGGAATTCCATTCTTTAGCCAACTTTCTTCCGGCCGCATCGGCGGCGAGGATGTTTTCAATCGAGTCGCACGGCAGGTCCGGCGCGGCGTCAACTGCCGCTTCTACGAGACGGACGATGTCGGTATATCGTATTTCTCCCGCGAGGAAGCGCGCCACGGCCACCTCGTCGGCGGCGCTGAGCACTGCTGTCTTAGTGCCACCGGCGCGGGCAGCATCCTTCACTAGGCGTAACGCGGGGAAGCGCGCCTCGTCGGGTGCGCGGAACGTGAGCGAGGAAAGCGTCGCGAGGTCGAGCCGCGCGCGTTCGGCCGGCAGGCGGTCCGGCCACGAGAAGGCGTACTGGATCGGCACGCGCATGTCCGGCGGGGATAGCTGCGCGAGCGTGGCACCGTCCGTGAACTCCACGAGGGAATGGACAATCGACTCGGGGTGTACCACCACGTCGATGCGGTCCGCCGGCACGTCGAAGAGCCACCTGGCCTCGAGGATCTCGAAACCCTTGTTCATCATGGTGGACGAATCCACCGTCACCTTGGGGCCCATCTTCCAGCGCGGGTGGTTGAGCGCCTGCGCCGGCGTGACCGTGGACAGGTCGTCGGGACCGTCCAGGAACGGTCCACCGCTCGCCGTGAGAATCAGTCTCGACACGTCGCGCCGTCCACGCCAACCGACATCCGGTAGGGCGGTCGCCCCGCGACCGCCGAAAGACTGCAAACACTGGAAAATGGCTGAATGCTCTGAATCTACGGGCAAGATCTTCACGCCCTTCGCTTCGGCGCGGGCGCAGACGAGCTCGCCCGCTGCCACCATCACCTCCTTGGTGGCGAGCGCTACGTCCACGCCCTTCTCAATCGCGGCAAGCGTGGGGGCGAGTCCGGAGAGGCCGACGGTGGAGACGAGCACGAGGTCGGCGTCCGTCTCCTCAACGGCCCGCTCGGCGGCGTCCTCGCCGCAGAACACGGGCGCGCCGAACTCGCGTCCCAGCGCCTCGGCCCTTTCACGGTTGGAGCGGACCGCCAAACCCGCTATGCGGAAATCGGACGGGTGCGTGCGAACGACGTCGCACGCACTCGTGCCTATGGAGCCGGTCGCCCCTAGTATGAGAATCCGCTTCAACCCTCGGCGGCCCTCATGAGCGCCTTGAAGTAGCCCACGCACTCGGCCACGTCAAGCTCCTTGATGCCGGGCTTTACGCCCTTGCCGGGGAACGACTCGTACTCAAGCGAGCAGCAGCCGGTGTAGCCGACATCCACGAGGGCCTTGACGACCTCCCAGAGATCCATCTCGCCCCGCGGCATAGGAACGGCGTGGTACTTGGGTTTGAGGAGGATGTTCTTCACGTGCATGTCGAAGAGGCGCGTGTGGAAGCGGCGGACGGAATCCGCCGGGTTGGCCTTGGCGCGGTAGTCGTGGCCGATGTCGAGGCACAGGCCCATGCGCGGGTCGAGGTCTTTGACCATGTTGAACGACGACTCGCCCGTGGGATAGCAGTCGGGCATGTCGGGGCCGTGGTTGTGGATGGCCACTTTCATGTCGTACTCGGCGCAGAGCCCGCTCAGATACTCGCAGCGGGCGCGGCTGTGGACGCGCTTCTTGCCCTTCTGCTCGTTCGGCACGGCGACGACGGTCTTCACGCCGATCGCCTTGGCGTAGTCGAACGCACGCTTGCAGTCGTCGTTAGTGGGCATGTAGATCGGACCCACGCCGTAGCCGGTCACGCCGAAGTCGGCGCACTTCTGCTTGAAGGCGTCGATTTCCGCCTGAGTCGATTTGATCGGCAGGTGGAAGTCCTTGATGCAGAGGTAGTGCAGGTCGAGCTTCTGCATCAGCTTGAGCGTCTCGTCCAGCGTCAGGCGGTGGCACGAGAACCCGGCCATGCCGAACTTGAAATTCACCTTGCCCTTCTTCGCGGCGCAACAGGTATTTGCGGCTACGGCGGGACGGCAGGCGGCGGCAGCCACTGCAAGCGCGCCAAGTCCCATGAACGAACGGCGGTCTATCATTCTTCTTTCTCCGTTTATAGAGGTAAACGCAAAACCTCTCTTCCGCGCCATTCGCGAGGCAAGTCACACGGCTTGACAGAACTCGCGGAAACGACACTACGCGTCTGAAGGGTTCAGCGCGTCTAGTATGCCAAATCCACGCCCTACGCGCAAGTGGAAAATGGATAGATGAATTTGCGCACGGTGGGCACTGATCATTCTAACGTGGCGGAACACATGAGGGCGCTGGCTCGGCCCCAGGGACCGCGCTGTAGTTGGCGGATGACCGTAGAATAACGGAGGCGCGCCGCGTCGTTCTCGGGCGTCGACTCCGCAGGAAGCTCCCCTTGGCGGCGGCGCACGGCCTCCATCCATAGCTTACGAAGGAATCCCTGGAGAATCTGTTCAGGGGCAAGCTCGCTAGAGGCCGATTTCTCCTCCGTCAGGAGGATATGGTCGAGCCACACGCACATCTCCGGCGGCAGGTCGTTGCGCAGGGACGTGATCGCATCCCCGTCGGCGGACGCACCGCCGCGCCACGCCCCCACGAACGCGCGCGTGAACGGGTGCGCGAGGACGGCGTCCGGCAGGTAATCCGCCACGAGCTGATCGAGCGACGCCCGCTCCGCATCGCGCTCGTGCTCCATCAGAAACTCGCAGAGCGCGGTTTCGGTTGTCGGTGGCGGGTTCACCTTGGGCGAGGCGGCATCCTCCCCTGCAAGCGACACAACGGGCGGCTGATCGGCGGGCGGCTCCTCAAAGGGCTCGTCCGGGATGACGGGCGCAGACGGCGGTGGACGGTGTTTCATGGCGGACGTAACCTTGAGGAAATCCTCCTGCAAGGCAGCAGGCGGCACGCCAAGGAGAGTAGCCGCCTCGTCGATAAGTGTGGCGCGCATCACCGCCGACGTGCATTTCGCGATGGTCTCCAGCACGGCCTTGCTCGTATCCGACACCGTGCGCAGATTGTAGGGCTTCGTCTCGTGCGCAAGGAGCGTGCGCACCTGGAAGTTCGCGACGGACACCGCCGCGTCGAGACACGCCTGGAACGCCTCGGGGCCTTTCGTGCGGAGAAGCGAATCGGGATCCTCACCCTCCGGCAGCGTCGCCACACGCACGGGCACGCCCGCCGCCAAAAACTCCCCACCCGTGCGGATCGCGGCCTTCTGTCCCGCACCGTCGCCATCGAACACAAGCACCACGGAGTCGGCGCACTTCTTGAGAATGCGCACGTGCTCCTCCGTGAAGGCCGTACCCTGCGACGCAACCGCCACGGGGAATCCGCACGCATGGCAGCGGATCACGTCGATCTGCCCTTCGCACACGATCGCCTCGCGTCCCGGCGACTTGACGATGTTCGGCGCGGCGTGGGCAAGCGCGAAGAGGACGTTTGATTTCTTGAAGAGAATGGTCTCGGGCGAATTGACGTACTTCGCCTTCTTCTTGTCGTTCGTGAGGATGCGCCCCGAAAACGCGATGGCACGGTCCTGCCGATCGGTGATCGTAAACATGAGCCGCCCGCCGAAGCGGTTGAACCACGAACCGCCCGCGAACTTTGGCGGCAACAGCACCCCGGCGGCAACGAGGTCTTCATCGGTGAAGTCGTACTTCTTTGCCCACGTACGCATGGCCTCTGCGGAAAGCGGCGCATAGCCGATCTTGAACTGCGAGACGATTGCCTCCGGCAGTTCGCGGCTCGCAAGGTAGGCGCGCGCGGGCTCCGCCTCCTTCGCCTGGAGAAGGCACCGACGGAAGAAATCGGCAAGCTGGCTGTGGAGCGCCAGCAGGCGCTTGCGCTGTCCGGCCTCGGGGTCTTCCTTCTCCTCCACCGTGATGCCGCACGCGCCGGCGAGCTTTTTCACGGCCTCGATGAAGGACATGCCTTCCTGCTTCTGCACGAACTTGATGCAGTCGCCGGACTCGCCGCAGCCGAAGCAGTGGTAGAATCCCTTGTCGGGCTGGATGTGGAAGGACGGCGTCTTTTCGTGGTGGAACGGGCAGCACGCCACGTAGCCGCCGCTGGATCGGCGCAGTTGGATGCCGTACGAGGAGATCAGGTCGGCAATGTCAGTCCGCGCCTTGATCTCCTCGATGGTGGATTCTGGAATCCCGAAGGCCATCACACGAGGCCGGCGAGCTCGACGGCCTTTCCGATGTAGGTGGCGGGCGTGAGCGCGAGGAGACGCGCCTTGTCGTCGGCCGGAAGGTCGAGCCCCTCGACGAACTCCTTCATGATCTCCGGCGTCACGCGGCGTCCGCGCGTGAGCTCCTTCAGGCGCTCGTAGGGATGGTCCATGCCGACCTTGCGCATGACGGTCTGGATCGGCTCGGCGAGCACCTCCCAGTTGTGGTCGAGGTCCTCCGCGAGGCGCGCCTCGTTGAGTTCGAGCTTGCCGAGGCCCTTGAGCGTGGACTTCGCCGCCACGAGCGCGTAGCCGAACGCGACGCCCATGTTGCGCAGCACAGTGGAGTCGGTGAGGTCGCGCTGCATGCGCGAGATCGGCAACTTGCGCGCGAGGAACCCGAACACGGCGTTCGAAAGGCCGAGGTTGCCCTCGGAGTTCTCGAAGTCGATGGGGTTCACCTTGTGCGGCATCGTGGAGGAGCCAATCTCGCCCTTCACGGTCTTTTGCTTGAAGTAGCCGAACGAGACGTACGTCCACACGTCGCGGTCGAAATCGAGGAGGACGGTGTTCCAGCGCTGGAGCGCGTCGAACAGCTCCGCCATGCCGTCGTGCGGCTCGATCTGGATCGTGAGGCGGTTCTGCCGGAGGCCGAAGCCCTCGATCACGCCGCGCGCAAGCGCTTCCCAGTCCACGTCGGGGTAGGCCGAGAGGTGCGCATTGAAGTTGCCCACCGCGCCGTTCATCTTCGCGGGCAGCACGATGCGGTCGATTTCCTCTTGCTGCCGACGCAGACGCGCCGCGACGACGGCGAGCTCCTTGCCGAGCGTGGTGGGCGAGGCGGGCTGGCCGTGCGTGTGGGCGAGCATGGGCACTGAAGCAAACGCATGCGCCATCTCGACGATCTTGCCCGTCACCTGGTCCTGCGCCGCACGCAGGGCCTTGAGGCCGTCGCGCAGCATGAGGGCGTGGGACATGTTGTTGATGTCCTCGCTCGTGCAGCCGAAGTGGACGAACTCCCCGCGCGCCGCGAGCGGCGTGCCCGCGATCTTCTCCTTGATGAAGTACTCGACGGCCTTCACGTCGTGGTTGGTCGTCTTCTCGATGTCCTTCACGCGCTGGGCGTCCGCCACGGTGAAGCCGTCCGCGATCTGCGCGAGCGCGGACGCCTCGTCCGCCGTGAGCGCCGGGCATTCCGGCAGGCCGGGGTGGGCGCACAGCGCCGCGAGCCACGCGCACTCCACCGCGACGCGCCGCTTCACGAGGCCGTACTCGGAAAAGACCTCGCGCAGCTCGTCAACTTTCGATCCATAGCGGCCGTCCAGCGGGGACACCGCGCACAACATGTCTATCATCGCCATTTCTTGACTCTCCAGAATCCTCCTAAAGGGAATGCGGATAGTTTACCATAATTCTCCCCGCGCGGGAACACCCGCCCGCCGTCGGGCCCAGTATGAAAAAAATGCCCCCTTTACAAGCCAGCTTAGGAATTGCTACAATATCCGCCATGGGCAGGAAAGCGTCGGCAACCGTCTCTAGGCTGGTGGACCTCCTGCAAGACATCATGAAAGGACCGATCAAATGAAAAAACTACTGACACAGGTAATTGCGTTTGCGGGATCTATCGCCGCCGTGGGGATCATCGCGGCGGGATGTGCCGCTCCGACGACATTCCACCATACGGAGGCGCCTTCCATGGCCATGGAAGGACGCCGAGAAGCGAACAGGTCTGTGGCTGTGCACGGAAGCCTAACCACGGGCGGGGGTGTAAGCGGCATGCGATACCTTTCCACGGCCAGTGTACCGCTTGCAGATTCTGCTGCGCCGGTCGCAGATGCAATCGGACGCGAACGGTTCGCCGAGTTCAAGGAGAACGATTTCCGCGAGGTGAAGACGGACCCGCTCTCCACCTTCGGCCTGGATGTCGATACGGCGAGCTACACTACAATGCGCCGGTACCTGACGGAGTCGAAGCGACTGCCGCCGAAGGACTCCGTGCGCATTGAGGAATACGTGAACTATTTCTCCTACGACTACGCGGGGCCGACGGGCGACGTGCCGGTGGCGGTGGCGTGCGAACTGGGCGCCTGCCCGTGGAACGCGGCGCACAAACTCCTGCGCGTGGGCGTGCAGGCGAAGCGCATCCCCAAGGAGTCCATCCCGCCGTGCAACCTCGTTTTCCTGATCGACAAGTCCGGATCCATGTCCTACAACGGCGGCTTCACGACGCTTCTGCAGGCGCTGCGGCTCCTGACGGACCAGCTGCGCGCGGAGGATTCCGTCGCGATCGTCTCCTACGCG
>CACWIW010000132.1 GCA_902761035.1 uncultured bacterium
CGCTCGATCCTTTCCTCAGCCATTCCTGTGCCGCGCCGTTTTTGCTTCGCTTTTGCCTTATGCGGAGCAAAATCTCACCTTTGGTGCGCGACAGGGCGCTCACGGCTGAACTGCGGTCGCACACACCAAAGGCAGATCATTTCTGAACCATTGACGAGGGGCCTTCGTGGAGCCGAAGGGCTTGCGCACGCGCCGTTGGCAGTGGCAAGCGCCCCATTGCCCTTGCGGCTCGTCGGGAGGGCCGCGCTCCGTCGCGGCCGCCCCACCTTGCGGCTCGCCGGGACGGCTCGCCCCACCCCTGCCCGCTCACGTCTCGTGTCAACCCCTGCGCTCGCGCACAATTTCAAGAAATCGCATTTCCCTCTTGAAACCGGCGGGAGAATGGGATATACTTTCCAACATTCCCTTGAGAAGAATTGTGAAGGGGAAGATAGGTTTGATCTTTGACATCGGCGGGTACGGCTTTTTGTGACGCGATTGCGCGGCGAAGAGCGGCACCAAGTACCCGCCACCGGGCCAAAGTTTTGGTAGGGCGCGATCACCGAGCGCGCCGCCGGAACGGAGGCCAGAACCTCGATCACAACCGCAACTGGTAGAACGGGCAGCTTGCCCGTTCTCGAAAAGGAGAAAGGCGGCGCGACGAGGAGCCGAGGAATCCCGAAAGGATCTCGGCAACGTACGCAACAGCGTATGACGCTTGTAGTGAAATCGCCAATTTCAAGTAGTAAAGCGAAATACGAAGGTTGCGTCACGTGGGCAAGTCCCACGTGGCGTGTCTTCTTGTCATGTTTTACGACGGGCGTTTGGCGATGCCTACTACAGACGTGAGAATGTAAGGCACGCCACTCTCTTTTTCTACGCCGAGGGTGTTGGGCCTTGTAAAAAATGGCGTGGGAGAAGGAGTAGGACATGGTAAATAGACTAGAAAAGTCGTATGCGGGAAATCCGCGCACACGGTTTGGCGCGGGAGAAGGCGCCTCGGCGGCAATGCCGAGGTGTGGATCTCTGTTCTACAAATTTCGACCAATCGCCATTCTCTTGGTGGCGAAAGTGATAGCGTTGTCCGCTATATCGGCTTTCGGTGTGGATATTGGCGATTATTCGTATTCTTATGATTTGACTACTAAAGAAGGAACTATAACGTCGTACAGGGGGGCGTCATCGAGCATCTCAATTCCAATGTCATTCACTGTAGCTGAAACCTATAGGGATGACGACGATGGAGAGATGCACACACGAAATCACACGATTACTGTGATTGGAATCGGCAGATCGGTGTTTGCGGGTAAGGCATTCATCACATCAGTTTCATTTCATAATAAGTTGAAAACCATTGGTGCCTGGGCTTTCTCCGACTGCACTGGACTTCCGGCGGTGTCACTTCCGAACTCGTTAACGAGCATCGGCGAAGGCGCCTTCTTCGACTGCACGGGGCTGATCTCGATACAGACACCCGCCTCGTTGACATCGCTCGGCAAACAAGCTTTTTCCGGCTGTACGGGGCTTGTCGAGGCGAAGATAGACGGCACGGCCCTGGACCTGTCGGAGGCGACCATGCTGTTCAGCGAGTGTTCTAGTCTTCGCCGGGTCGTGTTTGGTGACGGCGTTACGGCGCTCCCCAGATATGGGTTCTACCTCGATGACGGCCCGTTTGCTGGCTGCACCGAGCTGGAGGCGGTGTCAGTCGGGTCGGGCGTCACGCAGGTGCCGTACTCCTTGTTTAGTTCCCACAATGGAAACAAGCCGCCCAGGCCTGGCAAGGTGTCCTTTGCCGGGGACATCGCACAAATCGACGGGAACACACTGTGTCTCTCTTCGTTGACGAATCTCGAGATCCGGCTAGCCTCGGGATGCACAGTGGGAGATTCAGCGTTCAGAGGATGCCCCGGCGTGAACGACCAAAGCATTGACTTCTCGAAGATAGCAACCATAGGCTCGTCGGCGTTCTCTGGTTGCACGGGCATCACATCTGTGTCGTTCTCCGATTCATTGAGGAGCATCGGCTATCGCGCGTTCGCCGGATGCAGTTTGAAGAGGTTCAGTACGCCGCCGTCGCTGAAGGAACTTGGACAGGAGGCTCTGGCGGACTGTGCCGAGCTAGAGACGGCGGAGCTGGACGGCGACGACCTTGTTGTCGGCCCTATGGTGTTCAAGGGATGCACGTGCCTACGCTCCGTAGTATTCGGTACTGGTGTCGCGTCGATCTCATCGATAGGGCCTGGGTGGTTGTACTCTGGGACGCCTTCAGCCGATACACCAATCCTCGCGAGTGTCGTTGTGGCATCCACAGCAGTCCGCAACATTCCTGATTACTTCTGCAACGTGTCATCGCTCACGAACCTGTCATTCTCGGGATCCATCACGAATATTGGAGAGCGCGCACTGTCTGGCTGCACGGGGCTGATCAACATCGATGCTACGCTGAGGCCAGTCAAGATAGGGAGCTATGCGTTCTCCGGTTGCTCCAATCTTGACCCGCATATCGACTTCTCAGACTGCACGAGCATCGGGGAGGGGGCGTTGGGGTATTGCACTAAACTTGAGACCGTTCAATTCGGCGAAAGTCTCGGATATATCGGGAATTGGGCATTCTCCAACTGCGCAAATGCACATTTTTTCGCGTTTTCGGGCGTTCCGCCCAGTATCGGCACATACGGTGCATTCAACGGAGGAATAGGAACCTATACCGCCGCACATGCGGCGGAGTGGGAGGCGGTCATAGATGCGAACGGCAAATGGTGGGGATTGACGATGCGGCCAGACATGAACAGGTACGAGGTGCATTTCAACCCGAACGACGACGAGGACTTTCCGGTAAGGGATCGTACAATAATGGCGAACCAGAAGTTCTTTGTCGATGTGGAACAGGCCTTGACGAAAAACCTTTTTGAGCGCGTAGGTTTCGACTTCGGGGGGTGGGTGACACATCCGAATGCGGTCGCCTACTCGTACAAAGACGAGCAAATCGTCAAGAACTTGGCATACGAGGAAGGCAAGGTCGTCGAACTCTATGCGCTCTGGATCCCAAAGCGGGTGACGGTCACGTTCCATGACGATCACCTGGTGGACAGCGTCAAGCACTATAATGTCGGCATGGTGTTCCGCTATTTCGACGTGCCTTGGCTTGGCAGTACCTCTGCGCATTGGGACGGATGGTTTTCGTCAGAGACCGGCGAACGGCTGACTCTCAACCAAACGCGAGTTCCTGCCCATGACATCATCTATAACTCCCGCTGGACGGAATATCCATCTGGCGGCGAAACGCCCGAACCGATTCCTGGAGAGTGCCTCGTGACTTTCGACGCAAACGGTGGACTAATAGGCGGGAACGGACAATACCGGATAGTCATTGCCCAAGGGTACACCTTCGGCGAAATCGACGAGCTGCCACTCGCTGAATGGACGGGGCATGAATTCGCAGGCTGGTGGATGGCGAAGTCTGGCGGTACGCAGGCGACTGACGCGACGGTGTTTTCGTCAGACATGACGCTCTACGCGCACTGGACGGCAACACCGCAACCCGACCCGGAACCAGAGCCTGACCCAGAACCAGAACCTGACCCAGAACCAGAGCCCGGTCCGGAACCGCAGCCCGACCCGGAACCCGAACCTGAGCCAGCGCCAGATGGCGAAATCCCGTCGTACTACGAAACATACGACGACGGCACGTACACATGGGTATGGGAAGAGGTTGAAGGAGGAGTCTGTTTGACGGGATTCTATAGGTGGAATGACGAAGACGATCATGACAAAGGCGGCGACTGGGTGCGCGGTGTCTATCCAGAACCGAAGGGCAAGGTGACGATTCCGTCTGCGGTAAATGGTTTGCCGGTGGTTGCTCTCGACTGCTATCTCTTCATTGGTTGCAGCGACCTGACGGAAGTGGTCATTCCAGAAACCGTCGAATGGCTTGGCGAAGGGGTGTTTGAGGGATCAGGGCTTAAGTCCATACATCTGCCTGATACCGTAAGGAGCCTGGACGGGTATGTGTTTTACGAAACACCGCTGGAGACGGTGAACGTTCCCGCGAACATCGAATACGTCGGAGCGTATGCGTTCTATGGTACGCCGTGGTTGGCGGCACAGGGGGAATTCGCGTTCTTCGGGGTGGGCAACCTCATTGCGTACCAAGGGACGGCGACTTCCGTCGTCATGCCGGATTCGGTGCGCGTAATCGGAGAGGAGGCGTTTGCCGAATGCGGCATCGCATCGGTGTACATCCCGGCATCGGTGGAGAGAATATGCAACTACGCATTTGACGCGTGTGCATCGCTTGCGGACGTGTCGTTTGGCGGAGACATGAAGGCAATACGCATGGATTTGTACAGTGCGTTCCATGGTACGCCGTGGCTGGCGAACTTCAAGGCTGAGCCACCTGACAACGACGACTTTGCCGATGCGGCGGCGTTGTCCGGTAGCTCGGGAAGCGTGACAGGTTTTAGCGTGGGAGCGACGGTCGAGGACGGAGAGCCGTTGGCCGCATTTAGAGACAGCACCGCGTCCATCTGGTGGTGCTGGACAGCCCCTGCCGACGGCGCGGCGACTTTTGGCACGCTCGGTTCAGGCTTCGATACGGTCATGGGCGTGTACACCGGCAGTTCGGTGGGTGCCCTGACGGTTGTCGCGGAGAACGACGATGCGTTTGAAGACTGTACTAGTAGCACGGTGTTTGATGCCGTCGCTGGTCGGACGTACTACATTGGCGTGGCAGGATATGGCACTGCGGCTGGAAATGTCTCTTTGACCTGGACGCTTGACGGCGGAGAAGGGCCGATTACGCCGGAACCGGATGTGCCGACGCCGGGGGCTGGTACCCCAATCTTCACCATCGTTGACGGCGTGTTGACTGCGGTAGATTTGAACGGCGCGGCGGATGTGACGATACCAGACGAGGTAACGAGCATTGCAAGCAATGTCTTTTACAATTGCACTGGTCTTAAGAGCGTGATCATCCCAGACAGCGTGACGAACATTGGAGAATGCGCGTTTTACCATTGCGAATGGATGACGAACGTGACGTTTGGTAGTGGCGTGAAGACCATTGGATTCCGGGCATTCCATTTGTGCAGCGAACTTGCTAATATGACATTCAGGGGAAACGCCCCGGCAGTTGGCGATGAAATGTGCTATGGTCCCATTGGCGGCTGTGTTATCGGGGAATGCGTTGTTCATGTCCCGAATGGCTCTACTGGCTGGGGCGTCGATATCCCCGGCACATGGCGAGGGTTTCAGATTGAGTACAGTGATGGCGGCGGTTCTGGCGGCGATTCCGATCCTGCGATGCCCGAGCCGGTGGTGGCGCAGCAGGTGTGGACAGTGGTGTTTGATGCGAACGGCGGCATGTTTGGCGATGCGTTGGGGACTACCAGCGTGACTAATGGTTGTGCGGTGGGTGCGTTGCCAGTGGTGACGCGGGACGGCTACACCTTTGACGGCTGGTTCACCGAGGCGGCAGGTGGCAGCCCTGTGCATGGCGATACCATCGTCACGACAAACGTAACGTTCTACGCGCACTGGACGGCGATTGATACGCCAGAGCCCACGCCGGAGCCGACCCCCGCCCCTGTGACACCGGGTTACGAGGTCATAGAGGCGACGGATATCATTGCCCCTTACGAGGCACCCAAGGTTGTGACGTTGCGCGGCGTGGCGTACGACGGCGGCGATGTGATCGGCATCGTGGATGTCAAGCTCGGCAAAGTGAACGCCAAGAAGAAAACCAGCAAGGTGTCCGGCTCGTTGACGACGCTTGACGGCAAGAAACACAAGATCGCGGCGTTCAACCTCACCGAGGTCGACGGTACGTCGCCCAAGGCCGTTACGCTTGAAGTCAAGGACTTCGGGACGATGTCGATCACCGTCGGCGGCACGCAGTTCGCGGGTTCCATGGGCAAGTACCATGTGCAGTCTGCAGACGTGGGCGGCAACTGGAGCAAAGGCGGCACGAAGGTGTATGTGGACGGCGCGCTCGGTGATCGCGCCCTACCGGCGGGGACGATTGAGAAGTTGCTGCCGGACGGGGTGCCGGTTGTCGCGGCGGGCGGCAAGTGGAAGTTCGCGAAGGCCGCGAGCGTGAAGTGGGTGAAGCCTAAGAATGGTGCGGCGCTGCCGGAGAGGTACGACGCGGAGTCCGGCAAGGGCCTCGTGATTGATACGTCGAAGGGCGACAACCTCTCGGCCATGAAGCTCTCCTACACGCCGAAGAAGGGCACGTTCAAGGGCTCGTTCAAGGTGTATGCGCTGGAGGGCGCGGGCAAGGCGACCAAGTTGAAGAAGTACACCGTTAAAGTGCGGTACAGTAGCGCGGTCCCATCGCCCGAGGGCGCATCTTGAACATTCAGATGCGCCCTGTTTTGCGTCGAGGTGTGGTTTTGCTTGATTCCGCGCCGCTTTTTTGCGATAATATAGTCCTTGCTAGGCAAAAAAGAGATGAAGACCGAAAAGACAATCACGGGCGACGTGGATCCCGACGTACTCGACTACACTGTCGGGGACGATCCTGTATTGGACATGGACCTTGTGACGTGGGACTGCCTCGGTACGGCGGCCCATGTGACGATGCTCTCGGAAATGCCCGTCACGCCGCCGGTCGTTACGAAGGACGAGGCGGCCCGTGTGCGTGCCGCGCTCGCGCAGGTTGTGGCCGCCGCGCAAGCGGGGAACTTTACGATTGAGGAGTCCGATCAGGACGTACACATGGCCGTGGAGCGCCGTCTCACGGAGACGCTGGGCGACCTCGGCAAGAAGATCCACACGGGCCGGAGCCGCAACGACCAGGTGGCGGTTGACGTGCGCCTGCACATCAAGGACCAGCTGCACGGTCTCGAAGGGGAGGTAGCCGCCCTCGCGCGCGCGCTCGTCTCTTTTGGGAAGGCGCACGACCGCGTGCCTATGGTCGGCCGCACGCACCTCCAGCCGGCGATGCCGAGTTCGGTGGGCAGCTGGGCGACGGGACACGCGGAGATGATTCTCGACCAGACGGCGAACCTCGAGGCGGCCTACAAGCTGAACGACCTTTGTCCGCTCGGCTCCGCCGCCGGCTACGGCGTGCCGCTGCCGCTCGACCGGAAGCGCACGAGCGACCTCCTCGGCTTCGCGCGTCCGCTCCACAACGTGTTTGGTGCGTCGATGGCACGTGGCGAGGATGAAGCCGCGCTTCTCTCGGCACTCGCGCAGCTGATGGCCGTTCTATCTCGTCTTGCCGAGGACATGATCCTATTCTCCATGCCGGAGTTCGGCTACTTCACGCTGCCGCGCGCGTACTGTACGGGCTCGTCGATCATGCCGCAGAAGTACAACCCCGACGTGCTGGAGCTCGTGCGCTCGAAGACGGCGCAGGTGCTGGGGCTCGCTACGGGGGCGCTTTCGCTTCTCCACGCGATGCCGGGCGGATACAACCGCGATCTGCAGGACTGCAAGGGCCTCTACATGAAGGGGCTTTCCATTACGCGCACCACGCTGCGGATTCTCGCGAAGTTCGTGGCTGGGATGGGAGTGGACGAGGCGCGTCTGCGCGCCGGGTTTATCCCGGGCGTGTTCGCGACGGACGTGGCGCTGCGGAAGGTGGCGGCCGGTACGCCGTGGCGCGAGGCGTACCACCAGGTGCGCGACAACCTTGAGGCGCTTTCCACGGAGGATCCCGACGCGGCGGTGGCGGCGAAGACGCATGCGGGCGCGACGGCGGGACTCGACTGGGGCCTTTACGAATCGCGTATTGCCGAACTTGAAAGCACGGTTGCCCGACGCAACCAGAATTTTGAAGCAAAAAGAAAGGAACTTCTACAATTATGAACATCACTGGGATTACCTTGGCGGAGGCGTGGCGCAATGGCGGTCCGCTCATGTGGGTGCTTGCCGGTCTTTCCGTAATCGCGCTTGCAATCGTCCTTTACCTTCTGCTCGCTCAGCGTAGGGATGCGATTACGCCGCGGACGCTTGTCAGCGACGTGTTCAGCCGTCTCCAGACGAGCGACTACGGCGAGGCGCGTAGGCTCTGCCAGCGCCGCCCGTGTCCGTTCGGCGTACTGGTGCTCGCGGCACTTGATGCAGTGCGTGGTGCGCCGCAGGGCACGAAGCCGCCCGTGTCGGCGGCGGTCGAAACGGCCGGCGCACACCTCGCGGAGCGGATTCAGGCGGCCGTGGACTGGTTGGCGGACATCGCGGCGATCGCGCCGCTTGTGGGTCTGCTCGGAACGGTGCTGGGCATGTACCAGGCGTTCGGCGGCATCGCGAACGACCTTGCGGCAAACGCGCGTCCCGTCGTGCTCGCTCAGGGCGTTTCGCAGGCCATCATCACCACGATGTTCGGTCTCGTCGTGTCGATTCCCTGTCTCGTGTTCCACGCAATACTTCGCCGCCGCGCGTCGAAGCGCATTTCGGGACTTGAGACGCTCGCCGTCGCACTTGAGAAGGCATTTGCATGAACTTCAGGAAAAACAAACGGAGCAGCGCGCCCACCGTGCAGATGGCGTCCTTGATGGACGTCGTCTTCCTGCTCCTCTGCTTCTTCGTGACGTCGAGCGTGTTCTCGCAGTGGGAGACGGAGGTGGCGATCACGCTCCCCACCGCCAAGAGCGCCACGATTCCCGGACGCATGCCGGGCGAGATCATCCTCAACCTCAACGACAAGGGCGAGGTGTCGGTGAACGGACAGCACCTCACGCTCGAAGACGTCACGTCACGCCTCACGCGCATTGCGGAGAACTTCCCCGGCCAGCCGGTCGTGATCCGGGCGGACAAGACCGTTCCCTACGAGAAGTTGATGTCACTGATTGACGCCTGTCGCACGGCGAACGTGTGGAACTTCTCGCTCGCTACAGAGGACCAAGATAAAGGCAAGTGACAGATGAGAACGATGAAATTTGTTTTTCGCGCCTGCGCCGCCGCCATAGCAGCGGCGCCGTTCGCCTTGCTGGCCGACCACTTCAACGGCGGCCGCACGGTGCCCGTCCACCGCATTGCCCCGCTGGACGCGGACGGTGAAAAGATTTCCCCCGCGTCCGTGTTGCCGGAGCCAGTCTCGCAGGCGAAGACGTGTACGCAGTGCCACGATACGCACCTGATGTCCGGCGGCTCTCACTTCCGCACGGGGCTGGATACCAACGACGCGCCGGAGTCGGTGACGGTGGAGCCCTGGTTCTGGGCGGACGAAAAGACGGGCACGGCGATTCCGCTTACGCTGCACGGGCAGGCGGGCGCGTTCAGTCCCGCAGAATTCGGTCTTTCCTGCTGGCAGTGGACGAAGATGTTCGGGCGGAATTTCCCCGGCGGCGGCGTGGGCAGCGATCCGCGTGCGGTCGGGGAGGTCGCAGGCGAGCGCCAGCGTTGGTTCGTGACGGGTCCGCTCGGTCCCAACTGCCTCGCGTGCCACCAGCAGCGCGGCTACGATTCGAGCGAGTGGGCGCGTCAGGTGCTGCGCGAGAACTTCGCGGGCGCCGCGACGGCGGCGAGCGGACTCGGCGCCGTCGAGGGCATGAACGAACGGCTGGAGTCGTCGTGGGACGGCCTCCGCGCCGAAAACCCCGACGACCATCTTTTCAAGGTGCCGGAGAAGACCATCTACGATCTCCGCCGGTTCGACGCGAAGAACCGCTGCGTCTTCGACGTGGGGCGTCCGAAGAACGAGAACTGTCTCGCCTGCCACGCGGTGAGCGAGGCCGGCGTGCCGTCCCACTCGATCGCGGGCGACGTGCATCTCCAGCGCGGGCTCACCTGCGTGGACTGCCACAAGAACGGCATGGACCACCGCATTGTGACGACGAGCTGCCGGGACTGCCACGTGTCGCCGAAGGGCGCGGGGCCGCGTCCGACGCACGAGGGCATCCCGCTCGTCCACTTCGAGAAGCTTTCCTGCACGGTGTGTCACAGCGGCGTGACGCAGGGGGGCGCGCGGGCGCAGGTGCGTACGGCGCGCGCGAACCGTATTGGGATCTACGGACGCGCCCAGTGGGCAACGGACGTGCCGAACATCGTGGAGCCCGTATTCGTGAAGAACGCCGAGGGCAAGGTCGAGCCGTGCCGTATGACTTGGCCGAGCTATTTTGCGGAGCTGGGCACGAACGACACGGTGAAGCCGCTTCCGCCCGAAACTGTTGCGGAGCTTGGCGCTCGCGGCACAAACGCGTTCACGAAGGCCGTGGTGGCGGGTATGCTGAACGAGCTGAAGGCGAAGAAGCCGGAGGCGGCGTTCGGCTTCATCGGACACGGGCGCCTCTGGACGGCCGAGGGCGACGGTACGAACGCAACAATCGTCGCGCGCGAGCATGCGGCTGCGGCGCCGGTTTCCTGGCCGGTCGGCCACGACGTGCGTCCGGCTCGTCAGGCGCGCGGTGCGGCGCCGGTGAAGTGCGCGGACTGCCATACGTCCGATTCTGAGTTCTTCTTCGGGAAGGTCGTGCCGACGGGGCCGATCGTGGACGCCGAGGTCGAGCCGGTGCAGCAGACTGAATTCCTCGGGCTGTCGCCCACCTACCACGCCGTGCTGGGCACGACGTTCGCGATGCGTCCGATCTTCAAGGTCTTTCTCTGGTCGGTGTTCGGATTCCTCATCCTCTTCGTATGTGCGGCGGCGGGCGTGGTGCTGAACCGCCTCGGAGCGAAGATTTCCGAGGGCACGCTGTCCTTCGCCTGGGGCTTCGCGAAGTGGATCGTGGACATGGGCTTCGTCGTAAGCCTCATCTACCTTGCCCTCTCAGGGGCGATTGGCTGGATGTGCGGCGGCATGACGGGCTGGTGGCTGGTCCTCCACATGGTGGCGGGCGGCGCCCTCGCGGCGTGTATGGCGCTGCTTGCGCTCTTCCGTGCGGCCGACCGCACTAAGAAGTTCGGTCAGGGAATCCTCTGGCTCCTTTGGCTTGTGTGCGCGGTCGGGACGGTGTTCACGGCGGTGATGCCGATGATGACCGTCTACGGCGAACTAGGGCAGGAGGTTCTGCTGTGGAGTCATCGCCTAGCCGCGTTCGCGTTCGCGGGCGTTTCGGCGTTCGTGTGCTGTAGCTGCTGCCGGAGGAAGAGGTCCTAAGGGGGGCTGGCATCCAATGAACGCCGTGCCAGACACGCATAAGCCTTCGGTAGTCCGAACACACCAGGCGATGAACACGGCGTTCACCGTCACAATTCGGTCGGACGATGCCGTGCTGGCGTCCTCCGCCGCCGAGGCCGCGTTCGCACGCATCGACGTGGTCGAGCGCCTCCTCTCGCGTTTCAACGACACGAGCGACGTGGCCTGCATTTCCGCGCTCACGCCGGGCGAAGTGGGCGTGGTGGCGCCTGAGACGATGGATGCGCTCGTGGCGTGTGCGCGCGTGTGTGCGGCGACGGGCGGGGCGTTCGACCCGACGGTGGGTCCGATCATGCGCCGGCTCAAGAAGTCGGGGATGAAGTGGGAGGAGCTGTCCAAGGAGGATCTGGACGATGCATTTGCCCGGGGCGGGATGCAGCGGCTCGTGCTGGACGCCGAGCACCGGCGTGTATCCGTGAAGCGGGACCGTCTGGGGCGCGATACGCCGCTGGAGCTGGACTTCGGCGGCATCGGCAAGGGTTTTGCGCTCGACGAATGCGCGAAAGTGCTAGATGGCGAGCAGTTCGAGATGACCGACTACCTGCTGGACGCGGGGGCTTCCACGCAGCTCATGCGGGGCGGTCCGTGGCGGATTGGAGTGGGCGGTGTGTGGAAGGGGCGCACGCGCCTCGACACCGTTTTGGAGCTGCGCGGCGGTGCGGTGTCGGGCAGCGGCTTCGAGCTCCAGGGCGCGCACATCGTGGACGTGCGCCGCAGGACGGCGGCACGGCGGTGGGCGCAGACGTGGAGCTGGGCGAAGTCCGCCGCCGTGGCGGACGCGCTTTCGACGGCGGCCCTCTCGATGGAGGCCGCAGAGATTGAACGGGCGTGCGCGGAGCTTGGTGCCCGCGTTATTGTGGCCCATGACCAGAATAAGGCGATGGATCTGTTTCGCGACCCGCTGAAATGGATAGGTCCGCCGATAGGGGATTGATAAAACGACTGAATCGTGGTATCATATCGGCACGCGACAGCCGAGAGGATTTACAGAAAAGGATTTTTTTCGATGACAATCCGATCATTACTAGAAAAGCACGCGCAGGAGATTCCGGACGCCGAGGCGCTCCGCTCGTACGAGGGCAAGGAGTGGATATCTTGCACGTTCGCCGAGTTTTTGCGCGATGTGCGCCGGACTGCGTCCGCATACGGTACGGCATTTGCGCCACGTCCGCGTGAGGAGAACGTGGCACTGATCCTGGCAAATTCCCCGACGTGGATGGCGGTCTATCTTGCGTGCAGCGGGGCGGGGGTGGCGGTGGTGCCTATCGATCCGAAGCTCCACAACGACGAGGTGGCGTACATTCTCGGGGACTCCGGTGCCGTGGTGGTGACGACGGACCGGGCGCATCTCGACATGATGCGCGCGATCGTGCCGAACCTGCCGTCTGTGCGCGGAGTGGTGCTGGTGGACGGCGAGGGGGCGTACGAGCCGATCGGCTCGGTTCCCGTACACGCGCTGGAAGCGCTTCGCGCGGACGTGCGAGACGAGAAGTGGTACGACGAGCACGTGGCGGAGGCGGATGACGTCGCGTCTATCATCTATACGTCCGGCACAACGGGCAAGCCGAAGGGTGCGATGCTCACACATGGGAACTTCACGGCGGACGCGGTGGGCTCGCTGGAGGCGTTTGGCGAGAATGTCACGCCGACGGATTCGTTCCTCGTCGTGCTGCCGCTATTCCATGCCTTTTCGTTCTGCACGAACTTCGTGGTGCCGCTCCTGACGGGGTCGGCGATGTACTTCGTGCGTTCGCTCTACATGATCGGCGAGGACGTGAAGACGCTGTGTCCGACGGTCGTGATGGGCGTGCCGCTTCTGGCTGAGAAGATCTTCGACAAGATTGACGCGAAGCTGAAGGCGTCGAAGAAGGCGCAGTTCCTCATCAAGATCGGCTTGAAGAAGCTCGTGTACGGTGCGGTGAAGAAGGGCTTGGGCGGACGGCTGCGGTTCATGATCGTGGGCGGCGCGCCGTGTCCGAAACACGTGCTTGAGGGCTTCAAGAGGCTGGGTATCACGATGCTCGAGGGCTACGGCCTCACGGAGTGCTCGCCGGTGGTGTCCATTGCCGGCCCGAAGTGTGCCCGCATCGGCACGATCGGCGCGAAAATCGCGAACATCGAGATTCGCCTTGCGGACCAGAACGAGAATGGCGTGGGCGAGCTGCAGGTGAAGGGCCCGATCACTATGAAGGGCTACTGGCACAACGACGCAGCAACGGCCGAGGCGTTCGACGGAGAGTGGCTCAAGACGGGCGACCTCGCGTCCGTAGCCGAAGACGGTCTCATCACCATCTGCGGACGCAAGAAGGCGCTCATCGTCAACCGCGAGGGCAAGAACATCTACCCGGAGGAGGTCGAGAACCGCATTGCGGTCGATCCTGTGGTGGCTGACTGCGTGGTGGTGGGCTACACGACGGGCGGCGTGCCGGGCGAGAAGGTGGGGTGCGTGGTGCATCCGAACATGGATTTGCTAAAGGAGCGAAACGGCGGGAAGGACGTGCCGTGGGAGGAGGCGGAGAAGATCGCGCAGGAGCATGTTCATGCGCAGTGCCATGCACTTGCAGACTACAAGCGCGTACGCAAGATCGTCATCTCGAAGGAGCCGCTCGCGCGTACCTCCATCCAAAAAGTCCGCCGCGTGGCGTACAAGGGAACGCTGGACGAGTAACCCGCTTTTATCAGCCAATTTACATTGATAGGTGTCAATTATGACATTTGTGAACATTTGAGAGTTGTGAACAATGATGAGAGGTCCATCTTATGATATTTGACTGTTCTTCAAAGAGGGGGTTTCTGGCGGCACCGGTTGTGTTTGCGGTGTGCGCGTTCGCGCTGCTTGTGACGTGGCTTGTAATGGAGCCGACTGCGCTGCGGCACATGTTCGACGGTGCCTCGTTCGACCAGGACGGCCATTCCGCTTTTGAATTGGCGACTATCCCGTTCTATGTGGCCATCATTCCGCTCGTTTGGTGGAAGTGCCCGTTCACGGGTTCGCGTCGTCGCCGCATCCTTCTCTGTTCGGCCGTCTCGTGCGTGGCGTTCATGGCTATTGCGAAGGAACTTGACTGGCATCTTATCGCGATGCAGCATCTATTCCCCTCTATCGTGGGTGCGGACGGCAACGTACACGGACTCGTGAAGCCTAACGGGGTTCCGCTCACGGGAACGCCGTTCAAGATGCGCTTCCTCACGAACGGGGGTGCTCCATTTGCGGCGAAGCTCTGCGTGGTGTTTTATTTCGCGGCGCTGTTTGGCGTGTTTGCGGCATTGCTTGCCTATTACGCCGTGTCGCTCTTCAAGGGCTTTTTCAAATTCCACCCGGCGGCTTGGAGCGTTTGCTTCTTAGGCGGCTCGGGCGTGATGGTGGAAGTGATGGATCGTCTTCCCGCGTGGTACCGCCACACGCACGGACTGGGCAAGGGCGAGATCGTGAACAACGCCTTCGGGTCGTTCTGCACGTGCTTTGAGGAGGGCGGAGAGATGATGATTGCCATTTTTGCGCTGCTTGCCATCCTCCAGGCGCACGCGATTTACACGCGCCGGATTGCGCCGCACTGCGACCTTTGAACAGTCGATGAAGATTCTCGCCATTTCTGACTTGCACACGGTCGGCCTGAGGGGGCTAGATCGGTATGTGCGCGACTGCGCGCTCGTGCTGGTGGCGGGAGACTTCACTGAACACGGACGTACGCGCGGCGTGGAGCAGTCCGTGCGCTGGGTGCAGGACGTTTTCCGCCCGTGGTGCGCGTCCTTCCCCGACGTGCGCTTCTGCGTGGTGCCGGGCGACCATGACCTCTTCGCCGAACGGCGTGCAGAGGAAATCCGCTGGCCTGATAACGTCGTCTACCTCGACCCGCTGGCGTCCGATCCTGTGGCGCGTACATGCGAGGTGGCGGGGCTGAAGATCTACGGCGTGGCCCGCACGCCATACCAGAAGGGCGGGATGTTCGAGAGTTCGTCGGAGGTGCTCGCACGCGCGTTTGCGGAGATTCCTGAAGGGCTGGACATCCTGATATCCCATGCGCCGCCGCTGATCGACGGCTACAACCTCGACGCGGACGGGCGTCGGCGCAGGCATCGCGGCAGCCCGGAACTGACGGAGACCATACGGCGGGCGCATCCGCGTCTCGTCGTGTGCGGACACGTCCACGGCGGCGACCACCGCCGCGCCGTGTTGGAGAACGGCACGGTAGTGGTGAACGTTTCGCGCGTGCTGGACGACCGGGGCATGGTGACGACGCGTCCGCGCGTGATTGACGTGGAGGTGGTGGACGGGAAGAACGTGTTCCGGATGGAGGAGGACGAGGGAACTGTCCCCACATACGCGCCCACTGCGCCGACGGCGGCCGCGAAGCAGATTGAGCGCGCCGAGAAGATTCTGTTCAAGGCGGCGCGAAGCATCAACAAGCACGTGGAGAAGGGCGACTACGCGCCCAACCTCCACTACATCGACCAGCTCGACGACGTTCGGGCCACGCTTGCGCCGTTCGCGGCGGACTATCCGCTCGTGGGGATATACCTCGCGCGTCTGGACGAGGTGGCGGCATCGCGCGCGCAGGGCTGGCGACTGCGGGTGGGCGACGTGCCGAGATTTGGGGAGAAAACATGAGCGCACGCCGGAAACGACATTTCGAGCAGGAGCTGTTCGAGTTCGCGCAGGAGGATGGCGAACGCCGGAAGGGCGTCGACGAGCTGTTGGCATCCGTGGAGGAATACGCGCGTCCGCAGCGGTTCCTGAAGCTCCTTTCGGGTATCGCCCATTTTCGTGACTACTCGCCGAATAACGCGCTGATGATCGCCCTGCAGCGTCCCGACGCCCGTTACGTGCTCACGCCGCGCAAATGGAAGGCTCTCGGACGGTTCGTGAAGCGCGGGGCGTGTCCGATCGTGGCTCTGCGTCCGTTCGCGCCGGTGATGTACCTCTACGACGTTGCGGACACCAAGGTCATGTCCGGATGCAAGGATGGCTTCGATGCCGCATTGGCGGAGGTGGTCAAGCGCGACCCGGATGCGGACGTGCCGCAGGAGGTGCTGCGGACGCTTCTGGACAACCTGCCCCTCTGGGGAATTGCCTACGACACGTTTCCGGTTGGGCCGAGCCTGTCCGTAGAGCTGCGCGTTGCGGGCGAGGAGGATGACGACATCCTGATTCAGGTGGACGGGGGCATGGTGCCCTGCCGTCCGGCATACGTGCTGCATACGCGGGAGGGAGCGCCGGATACTGTCGTATTCACCGCGCTCGTGCAGGCGCTTGCGCGGATTTTTTGCCATCATCTACGTTGCGGTTATGAACAGGGGTGGGAGAACAGCCGCCGCGTGAGCGCAGAGGTGGAGCAGTGCGAGGTGCAGGTCGTTGCGGGACTTGTCTGCAGGCGCCTGCAGGTGTCGAGTCCGGTGTATTCGTTTTGGTCCGACGGTGCCTTCGGGCAGCATGACATCCCTCCGATCAGCCTGGACACCATCTGCGATGCCGTGACGGAGATCGAGCGTATGCTGGAACCGTGTACGGTGCGCCAGGGGTACTTTTTCCGGCACACACCCTCCTTCGCCGTGCACATCTGACACAGTTGCACGGCTCAATTTTTGACACTAGCAATCAATATCTGACCGATTCGACCTAAAATCGCGGTTGAACAAAAGCTTCTTGTTTCTATTAGCCGCAAAGAAGGGGTGTGTTTATAATGCACTTTGCGATCTTTGCGTTCTTTGTGGCTAAATTCAAACTGTGGCATTTAGGTTGTATCTCACGCAGAGGCGCGGAGAGGCAGAGTTCGCAGAGGTTATCCCATTGCTTGAGTATTTGTTTTCACCAATTGAGTGAAATAACTTTCCGAGATTCTTTTTTTGTTATGGTTTTCTTTTCCGTCGGATTTCTGAACTTTCTCTGCACTCTCGGCATCTCTGCGCCTCTGCGTGATACTTTCAACCGGCCAACATGCGTGCTGGCACGATTTATGCTTAATACGTGCGGACAATTAGCAGAAGGAGTCTTAAGATGATTGAAGAAAAGATGAAACAGTTGGCTTTGGCTGAGTTTGGCACGCTGGACGGCGTGAAGATCCAGTATTGGGTCAATCCGCAGACGGGCTGCATCCAATACTGCATCTGGCGAAGATAGTCCACCGTTTTTGCGATTTTCTCCGCGGTTTCTTCTCGCGTGCGCGCGCGCGTTATGGTATAATGTACGCGCACCCGTAAAAGGAAAACCATGTCAGAAGAAGAGACTAAGCCGACCGAAGAAACGCCCGCCGCGCCGCAAGAGGCGGGGAAGTACAACGCCGCCAACATTCAGGTATTGGAGGGCATGGAGGCCGTGCGCAAGCGCCCGGCCATGTACATCGGCGATACGGGCGAGCGCGGGTACCACCATCTCGTGTACGAGGTGGTGGATAACTCGATCGACGAGGCGCTTGCGGGTTACTGCTCGCTCATCGACGTGCAGATCAATCCCGACGGTTCGCTCTCCGTGACGGACAACGGACGCGGCATCCCCGTGGACATGCATCCCACGCAGCACCGTCCCGCAATCGAGGTGGTGCTCACGATCCTCCATGCGGGCGGCAAGTTCGACGGCTCGAACTACAAGGTGTCCGGCGGCCTGCACGGCGTAGGCGTGAGCTGCGTGAACGCGCTCTCCGACTGGATGAAGGTGGAGGTGAAGCGCGACGGCAAGATCCACCACATCGAGTTCTCGCGCGGTCACGTGACGAAGCCGCTCACCGTCGTCGGTGAATGCGGCGACGAGACGGGCACGAAGGTGACGTTCTTCCCCGACCACTCGATCTTCAGCTGCCATGCGTTCAAGTGGGAGATCCTCTGCAACCGCCTGCGCGAGCTCGCGTTCCTCAACAAGGGCGTGAAGATTCACTTCAAGGACAACGAGGGCGAGGGCCACCACGAGGAGACGTTCCACTACGAGGGCGGCATCGACCAGTTCACCGAGTACCTCAACACGAACAAGAAGCCGCTCACGCCCGTGATCCACTTCGAGGGCGAGGCACAAGGCGTGACGGGCATGGTGCAGGCGGAAGTGTCCATGCAGTACACGGACACGTACTCCACCATCGAGCAGACCTACTGCAACAACATCCACACGATCGAAGGCGGCACGCATCTCTCCGGCTTCCGCGCCGCGCTCACGCGCACCATCAACAAGTACGGCCGCGCGATGAAAAACGGCATCAAGGAGAAGGACAACGTCACGGGCGACGACATGCGCGAGGGCCTCACGGTGATCGTGAGCGTGAAGGTGCCGCAGCCGCAGTTCGAGGGCCAGACGAAGACGAAGCTCGGCAACGGCGAGGTGCAGGGTATCGTCGACTCCATCGTGAGCGAGAAGCTCATGACATTCTTCGAGGAGAACCCCGCAGTGGCGGAGGTCGTGGTCAACAAGATCCTGCTCGCGTTTCGCGCCCGCGAGGCCGCACGCGCCGCGCGCGAGAAGACGCGCAAGGGCGTGATGGACGGGCTCTCGCTCCCAGGTAAGCTGAAGGACTGTTCGGAGCGCGATGCGACGAAGACGGAGCTGTTCCTCGTGGAGGGTGACTCCGCCGGCGGTTCCGCGTCGTCCGGACGCAACCGTGCCACGCAGGCAATTCTGCCGCTCCGCGGCAAGGTGATCAACGTGGAGAAGGCGCGCGTGGACCGCATGCTCGCGAACAACGAAATCCGCACGCTCATCACCGCGATCGGCTGTGGCTTCGCGGAGGAGTGGGACGTCTCGAAGATCCGTTACCATAAGATCATCATAATGACCGATGCCGATGTGGACGGCGCCCACATCCGCACGCTCCTCCTCACGTTCTTCTACCGCAAGATGCCTGAGCTGATCGAGAAAGGCTACGTGTATCTCGCCCAGCCGCCGCTCTATAAGGTGGAGCGCAAGAAGAAGATCGAGTACGTGCTGACCGACGGCGAGATGACGGCGCGCCTCCTCTTCCTCGGACTAGACGACATGACCGTGAAGCGCACGAACGGCGAGGTGCTCGACAACGACCAGGCGCGCCGACTCCTCGAGCTGCTCGCCGAGATCGACGAGACGTCCACGGCCGTCGAGCGCCGCGGACTGACCGTGAAGGCGCTCCTCGACGCGCGCGACGCGAACGGCGTGGTTCCGCGCTACGCGCTTGTGCGCGGCGCGGGCGATGCGGCGGTCGTGGAGTTCGCGATGGACGAGGCGGCCTTCAAGGCGCGCGTGGCGGAGCTCCAGCAGGAGATGCAGACCATGATCGACATTCCGTCCACGCAGGTGGAGACCTACCACCCGACGGACCAGATGGCGTTCCGCTGGCTGGAGATGTACAGGTCCTCGCTTCTCCGCAAGCAGATGGAGTCGCTGAAGGGCATGGGTTTCACGGTGGAGGACTACCTCGGCGAGTCCGGCACGGTGGCGTTGCTGGAGGAGGACGGCACGTCTCAGGAGGTGAAGAGCCTGCCCGATCTCCTCGAGGCTGTGCGCGCGCGCGGACGCAAGGGCATGAGCATCTACCGCTTCAAGGGTCTCGGCGAGATGGATGCCGACGAGCTCTACGAGACGACGATGGACCCCGCACGTCGCCGTATGCTGCGCGTGAAGCTCTCCGACGCCGTGAAGGCCGACCAGATGTTCTCGCTCCTGATGGGCGACGAGGTGGAGCCCCGCCGCAAGTTCATCGAGGACAACGCCCTCAACGTCCGGGACGTGACGGACAAAGTCGATCTCGCCCGATACGCCCCGTCACGTTCGAAGAATTTGTCGAGAACAACTGTTGCCACAAGAAAAATCGGTTGCGGCGTAGAGGGAAACTGGAACTGCTGGAGAAAATCCAATGAGAATCCGAAGAATGATATTCACCATACTCCAGCCGGACGACGGCGACTCGGCTTTGAGTCGCATATTCGACTGGCTTGTTACTGCGCTGATTCTTACGAGTGTGGTGATTGTGTTCGCGGCGACATTCAATCTGCCTTCTGGAACGATGCGCGTTCTTTCGGCCATTGAGGCCGTGGCTTCCGTAGTTTTCACCATCGAATACGCACTGCGGATAATTACCGCCGATTTTCTCTATCAAGACAAGGGACCTGTCAGTTCGCGGATAAAGTACATTTTTTCTCCAATGGCGTTAGTCGATTTCGTGGCGATTCTGCCGTTTTGGCTTCCGATGTTTCTTCCTGAAACCCTTCTTGGGCTAAGGGCGCTCCGTCTGGTGAGGCTTCTGCGGATACTCAAATTGCATCGATATTATGATGCGATGCGATCACTTGGGGAGGTAGTGGTCTTGAAGAAGCGAGAGCTTCTCGGCTCGATTTATTTTGTGGCCATATTGATGCTGTTGGCCTCCCTTCTTATGTATTCTGCCGAACACGATGCGCAGCCAGACGTTTTTCGCAACGCTTTCTCCGGCTTGTGGTGGGCGGTGGCGACGCTGACTACCGTCGGGTATGGAGACATATACCCCGTAACGGTTGTCGGACGTTTTCTCGGCGCGTTGATAGCATTTTCTGGTATTGCCGCCGTAGCTATACCAACAGGCATAATCACGACAGGTCTGGGTGAATGCATTTCGCGGAGGAATGCCGATAAGGAGGCGAGTGGAGTGAATGGCGGGCATGATGGCGAAATGAATGCGGCTGACTGCGCACGACTGCTTCAGGAACAACGAGCCCAACTGGCAAAGCTAATTGAGGCCGTGGCTCGGCTCAATGGAAACGTTCGCAGTGGACACAATGCCGAAAAGGAGAATGAGAGAACATGAAACAGTGGCACTATGTTCTAGTGGCGGTGGCTACAGTTGCGGCCATCATTCCTGCATTCGCGCCGTCGCTACTCCCCATTGCCCTCATAGGGACGCTGCTTGGAGTTGCCGCCGTTTTTCTGTCGCTGCGCGGCGTGGACGCGGAGGACAGGAATCTCAGAAGCGAGATCAGGTGCGTCGAGGAAGAGATTACGAAGGCCAGGAAAGAGCGTGACTCTGCGATTGCCCATGCGGACGAACTTGATAAAATGTTCAAGGACAACGGGTACGCCGAGCTCGCGGAGAATCGTGAGCGCATCGAAATGGAGAGCGCAGACTTTGACCGGCAGATCGAGGCGAAGCGGATAGAGTTCGAGCAGGAAATGGAACGCCAATGCGCGGAGTACGAGCGAGACCTTTCTGAGAGGAACGCGCAGCAGGAACGGATACTTCAGGAAAAGACCGCCCTGGAAATGAAACTCCAGTCTGAGATAGCGGAACTTACTTCCCACCGCGATGGCGCTCTAGAGTTCGTACAGAAGTTCGATGATGCCCAGAAGAAGTACAAGGCGATCAACGACAAACTTGCGAGGGCGAAGAAGAACTTTGAGGCTGTCGAATATTGTCTGGCAAACTGGATGAATCTCGGCGACAAACCAGTCGAGGTACTGAACGCGGAGGCCGCGTTGGCCGATCAGGAGTCTTTGGACCCAATCGGTGAAATAGACATAAAGGCTTTGTCCATACCAGACCTTCGGAAGGAGTCACGACAGATTTCGCGTAGGATTGATTCGCTCTGCGAGGAGTTCTCGTCGCGGTATCAGACGAAAGCCATAAAGTCGCTCATGTCCGTGACCGTCATCTACCTAAAACTTGAATTGCGCGTGATACTTGCGGAACTCCGATACAAGGCACAGGAGGAGGCTATAGGCAAAGTTGCAAAACTGATGCTTCGCGTCCAGCAGCTTTACGAAGACGGCAACCGGACAATACTTCCGACGGTGCTTGCGTTTCTGGGTGAGCTGGAAAAGACATTCATCGACGCGGTGAAGGTAGAGTATCTCTGGTATCTGCGGAAGGAGCAACAAAAACAGGAGCAGCTGGCACTACGAGAGAAAATGCGCGAAGAGCGCGAGGAGCGTATGCGTCTTGAAGAGGAGCGGAGGCGCGTGGCGGAGGAGGAGGCGAAGTACGCGGCGGAACAGGAGCGTCTGCGTGTGCTACGCGAGGAGGCTGCCGCAAAAGCCAAAGAGGAGCAGGAGAAGACAGGTGCGCAGTCAGAGGAGACGGCGAACGCCCTTGCGGAGATAGATGCGCAGATGCTTAAGGTGGAGGCGAATCTCGGGGAGGTGGCCGTACAGAGGGAGGAGATTGCCAAGCGCCAGAACGGCAAGGCCGGAACGGTGTACGTCATCAGCAATCTTGGTTCGTTTGGCCCGGACGTGTTCAAGGTCGGGATGACCCGACGTCTGGAACCGCAGGACCGTGTCGACGAACTGGGCGACGCCAGCGTGCCGTTTGAGTTTGATGTTCACAGTTTCATATTCTCAGAGGACGCCGTGGGACTTGAAGCCCGTCTCCACGAGCGCCTTTCGCCATTCCGCGTGAACAAGATAAACGGAAGAAAGGAGTTCTTCAGAATCACACTTGATGAAATAGAGCGTCTGGTTCAGGAGACCGATCCGACAGCGTCCTTTACCCGCACGATGGCCGCAGAGGAATACCGCGCTTCGCAGAGCGGCATAGAACTTGGTGATGCCGTACAGACGATGGAGGATAATATGGAGAGCGAGGCTGTCGAATGAGTCCGGTGGTTAAGTCTGTCCTGTCGCTCGTTGTCCTGTGCGCTGCCGCCCTGCTTGGCACTTGTTCCGTTCATTCCGCGCGGGAGACGAGGCATCTGTACCGTCTTCGCTACGCCGCCGCCCACGGGAGGTCGGAGGTGGTCATTGCGGAGTACCGCCGCATCCCCCAAAAGCTCCGCGATGAACCTGAAGTGCAGGCTGCATACGAAGAGGCGCTGCAGAAAGGTAGCAAAGACCTTGACAACGACTTTGTATTCCCGTTCTTCCCGACTACGACGGAAGGTGCAGACCTCTCTGCACTTGCCGTGTTCGCCATTGGGATGACGGTGCTCTGCGTGTGGTTGCCCAGCAGACGGCACGGCGTGCGCACGTCACGGGAGGATGTAGCACAGTCTGAATTGCCGTCGGAGGGCCAACTGTCCATAATACGCCGTATAAACAACGGAGTGGTGCCGCTCAATCTAACAAGGTCTGCCGCGTCGGCGATGATATGGCGGCATTTTGCAAGAGTAAGCGAAATGCAACGGCGACGGCGTATTGACGTCTGCCCGCTCGAATTCCTGTCATCCTCTCGCTCAAACCGTGAGAAAATGAAGATCGAGCGTGAGCGCAAAAGAGCGCAAGAGGCCATGGCGAGGGAGATGGAGCGCGAAGAGCGTCGCCACGAACGTGAAGAGCAACGGGCGCGTAAGGCACAAGACCATCTTTTTGACAAACGAATTGCGGAGGAGGAGAAACTGATACAGGCTCGGAAGGATGCCGGAAGCGGTGTCGTGCGTAAATCACGCAGCGCCAAAATGCAGACGGTTCAGGAGTTTCAGGGGCTTGTAAACGACATCCTCGCCGACAAGGTAATCGAACCGCAGGAAGTCCGCCAGCTGAAGGCGTGGCTGATGGCTCATAGGCAGAAACCGGATGATTTCGCAGCCATGTTTAAGGTCATAGACGAGTCGTTGGTGGACGGAATCATTGACACTGACGAAACGCAAGTGATTTATGAGGGGATTATCGACTGTCTGATAACCCTTCGTGAAAGGCGATAGTTGATGTTGGCGGTTGCCTTAGTTGGCAGCCAATTTCAAGTGATTTTCCCTCTTGTGCGGCGGGAAGGGTGTTTGGTATAATCATGCGTGTCAGGACAGAAAGCGAAAAATGTAAGTGAAAAAGACAGATCGTGAAACCGTCGCGGCCACTACTTCGGCTGCGCGGGTTGATTCCGTCCATGTGGCGAAAGCGCCGCTTGTAGAATCAGTTGCAGAACCAATAAACGTCGATGCAATACGTTCACGAATCCTGACGGTTCGCAGTGTTCAAGTCATGCTTGACCTGGACTTGGCCATGCTTTACGGTGTTGAGGTAAAAAACCTCAACAGGCAGGTAAAACGTAATATTGAATGAAGCGACCGACCGAAGGCAGATTACTGATCAAGCGCGGAATGACGCCAACCAGGCTCGCAACGAAGAACGGTTCAAACTGATACTGGACGCGATGCAGGACAAGAGTTTCCCGCCACAGAAGGTGTTCTATGATGGGCAGATATTCGACGCATTCGAGCAGATGAAGAAGTTCGTGTGCATGGCAAAACAGGAACTGATTATCATCGACCCGTATTTCGCCGATTCCGTTCTGTCGCTCATCGCGCAGAAACATCAGGGCGTGACTGTGGTCGTGGTGAAGAACTCGCGGAACCGGCTTCTCCACGCCGTCGACGTGGCGCGATTCAACTCGCAGTACGGAAACTCGCTGACGGTAAAGACCTCGGACAAGTTTCACGACCGCTTCATCATCATCGACAAAGCAACGCTCATTCACGTTGGAGCATCGCTTAACCATCTCGGTAAGAAATGCTTCGCGTTCTCGTCTATGGACAAGTCCAACATCCCCGACATCGAGGCAAAGATCTAACTCATGAAAATGTCCAATCGCCCGGCCTATTTCATTTACCGCAGACACGGCGAAATGTGATATACTAACTGTGCTGAACCTTTCAGCGAAAGACGGGTTTGGCAATTGTTCCGAAATTGATGAAATGGATTTTGTATAACGCGCTGTTCGCCGTCGCCTATCTGGTGATGGTGCCGTCCTTCCTGCTGCGCATGAAGCGCCGCGGGGGGTATCGCGCGCGTTTCGCTGACCGTTTCGGCCGATATCCGTCTGAGATCGCGGCGGCCCTTTCGCAGGGGGGCGCGTGTAATGGCCGCGACAAGCGCGGCCGCTCCCGCGTGGGGGACGGGGGTAATGGTTCCCGCGTGGGGTGGATCTGGATCCATGCCGTGAGCGTGGGCGAGGTGCAGGTGGCGGGGCAGCTCATGCGCGCGATGCGCGAACGAGATCCGAACGTGCGGTTTGTGTTCTCCACGACGTCCTCAACCGGATGGAAGACGGCCGAGCGCGAGGTGACGACGGACGACGTTTTGATCTACAACCCGCTCGACTTCGGCGGCTGCGTGAAGCGCGCGCTCGACGCCGTGAACCCGCGCGCCGTAATCCTCACCGAAACGGAAATCTGGCCCAACTTCATCCGCGCGCTCAAGAAGCGCGGCGTGCCCATCTATCTCGTGAACGCCCGCATCTCGGACCGTAGCGCACCGCGTTACAGGGCGTTGCGGTGGTTTTTCGGCGAGGTATTCCGCTGTTTCACGAAAATATACGCTCAGAGCGACCTCGACGCGCAGCGCCTGACGGATGCAGGAGCGGATCCGGCGACTGTGCAGGTGACTGGCAGTTTCAAGTTCGACGTGGCGCACCGCAACGAGGCGAAGGAGCGGGAGCTGCGCGCGTGGATCGGTGAGGGCGAGATTTTGCTTGGCGGCAGCACATGGCCGGGAGAGGACGTGGTGATGCTGGAGGCTTACCGCAAGGTATTGGAGAGGCACCCCGGTGTGAAGCTCGTGATTGCGCCGCGGCACTTCGAGAAGGCGGATGCCGTGGAGGCGAATATTCGTGCCGCTGGTTTTGGTTGCGTGAGGCGGTCGAGAATCGGCGAGAGCGCCACTTCCCCGAGGAATGTTTATCTGTGTGACACGACGGGTGAAATGATGGGGCTTTTCGGGATTTCAGCCGTCGCGTTCGTAGGGAAGAGTCTCTGCGCGCACGGGTCGCAGAACATGATTGAGCCGTGCCTCTGTGGCGTCGCGACGGTGGTGGGGCCGTACACGGAGAATTTCCGTCCGGTGATGAGCGATCTTCTTGCAGCCGATGCGCTTGTGCAGACGCCCGATGCGGTTACGCCCGAGGCGCTCGCGGCGTCCGTGGAGACGGAGCTTCTGCGTTTCTTCGACGATTCCGTACGTCGGGCGGCGTACGGCGAGCGCGCGCGTGCGGCCGTCGCGCGCCGCTGCGGCGTGGTGGGGCGTTGCGCGGACGAGCTTCTGGAGGCGTTCGCATGAAGGTAAAACTCGGAGTGCTTGCGCTTTTGACTGCCATCGCCGTAGCTGTGGCGATCTGGCTGAACGTTCGCCGTCCGACGTCGTTGCCGCTTCAAGGCGAAGCGGACGAGGGAACGGGGCAGATCGCCCACCGTGCGGACGCGGACTTCCCGGAAGGCGGCGTGACGACTATGGATGATCGGCCCGTTGATACAGGCTACAGGTTCCGTCAAGTGCGTCTGTTCCCGGGCTGCATTGCGATGCTCTTGAAACCATCTGCGCAGTCTGTGCGCGTGGTAGGCGCCGAGGCGACTTTCTATCGCAAGCCTTTTGATTCGGCTGGCCTGCGGGTGTTGGATGCGACGAACACTGCCGCATCCGCCGAGATCGTGCTCGTCGCATCCCAGCCGGACTGGCTGAAGGGGACGGACTTTCCAACGGCGGATGAATGGTCCCGCATCGCGGGGTTGTGTGCGACGGGCGGACTGGTGGCTCTGCACATCGATGCGCGGCGACTCTCACGCGGGCGGATGAAGGGAATACTCTCCGAATTCCGCGCGGCAGTTGGACCTTACCTAATGTGGTGTATCGGCTCGCACGACTACGTTGTGACGGGGGCGGTGGAGGTGTCGGCGGACAAGCTCTACGAGCTGCTTGCCGGCGAGAAGGCTTCGGAGGCTTTCGCCTCTGCGGGCATTTACACGCCGTCGGATGTTTTTACGTGCTACATGGGACGTGACGTGGAAATCGAGCCGGGACTGAATGATATCGCAGTGGCCGAGCGGCAGACAGTTTCCTGGAAGGAGGCGCGTCAGTCGGTTGGGGAGTTGACCGAGAAAGATGCAGCCTTCGTGCGAGCATCTGTGCTCACGCCGTACTACATTCCTCCCATGTCTTGGTTTCGTCAGGGAGAGGCTGAAGCCGAGGTCTTTGCCCGGACCACGAACGCCATCAAGGTCGTCCAGGCCGCGCGGCGTGAATTCCTCGCGGGATTCGACGACATCGGCAAAGGCGTTTCCACTAACGCGATTGAGCGGTGGACGACGGCGGCTAAAGTTAGCCCGCGCGACCCGCTCCTACGCGGGCTGGTGGACGTGGTTGACCTGAAGGGGCGGCAGTTCTTGCGAGCAGGAAACGTCAACGGTGCGCTGGGGTGTTATGAGAAGCTGCTGCTCATCTGTCCGGGAGATGCCGCGCTCATGCACAACTACGGCATGTGCCTCAAGAAGGGCGGACAAATGGAGATGGCCGCGCAGGTTTTCAATCGTGCCGTCAAGCTGGATCCGGAGACGGACGCCCATCGTCTGGAACTGGTGGAGTGCTGTGCGGCCAGCGGACACGAAGACGTGGCCGTGCAGGCGCTCGATGTCCTTATACGGCGTCATCCGGACGATCCTGCGCTGAAGCTCCGCTCGGCCAAGCTCATGAGCATTCGAGGCGGCAAGGCGCGCAACGTGGACCGCGCGATTCGCCTAGCCGAGGAGGCCGTGGTGCAGACGGGCTGGAAAGACCGCGCCTACGTGCTGGGCCTCGCGGATGTCTACATCGAGTGCGGGCGCGTACAGGACGGCGTCAAGCTTAAGCGGAAGATGCCGGGCATGAAATTCGACCGCTGATTGCAACGGTCACAGTCCGTACCGTAAAATTTCTAATCCAAGCACCACCTTCCAGTCCGCACCATGATCGTACAGTCCTACAGCCGCAACCGTTCCGAACCATGATATCACCGTCCGGGACCGAGTCCATGTTCCGCACCGTAATCGCACGCCTAGAACAGACCCCATTCCGCACTATAATCGCACGTTCCCTTCCACCATCCCGTTCCGCACTATAATAGTGACAGCCAGAACCGTGTGCCGTTCCGCTCCGTGATATCACCGCTCGGGTCCGAGCCCGCGTTCCGCACAGTAATCGCACGCGTAGGAACCGTTTCTGACTGCGGTTGCGAAGACTGGTGGAATGACTCCAGCGAATATCTCACGCAGAGGCGCAGAGATGCGGAGTGCGCAGAGTTAAAGGGATGCTCTAACTATATTAGTTTTTTGTGTTGCTCAATAGAACCTGTTGTAAAACCTTTCTTGCTTTCGCTATTGGGAGTTTTGGAGATTAGGAGACTTTGAGAAAAACTTCAAGAGTCTCAATGACTCCAGGACTCCGAAATTCCCAGTGGCGAAAGCAACGAACGTGAGGCATTTGGCTGAGGAGTTTAGATTGCGCTGAAATAAGAGGGATGTGGCGTTAGGCGACCTGTCGTCGGACAAGCCAGCTGATGACCTTCCGCGGGATGCGCGGATGGCCAGGTTTGCGCACGTATTCCTCCCCCGTCGCGGGGATACAGTCGGGGTCCAGCCGCAGCGCAAGCGCGGCCTCGAGCGAGATGAGAGTCCCCTCGCATTCCTCCAGTATCGTTCTCGCAACCTCGCGGGGGGCGACCAGCTTGGCCCGCATTTCGTCCGAGAGGCCATCGGGGGCGGGACCGGCGGCTCCCGGCGTAGGCGTAGATGCGGGGCCGGGA
>CACWIW010000133.1 GCA_902761035.1 uncultured bacterium
TCGGCGCGGGCGAGCTTCGCTATCATGAGCGCGTCGTTCTCGTCGTTCTTCTGCTTGCCCATCCAGATCGCGGCGAGCTTGCGGGCGTTGCCCACGACCGCGTCGCAGCCGCACGACTTCGCGAGCGCGCTGATCCAGCGGCAGCAGAGACCGGTCTCCATCGCCACCGTCGCGCCCGCGTTCTCCTCGAAGAACGCCGTGAGCGCCTCTGGCGTGTTGGCGACCTCCCGGCGCCACATGACCTTGCCCGCCTGGTCCAGCGCGCACACGGCGTGCTTTTTGTTACCCAGGTCCATTCCGATTGTGATATACTTGCTCATGGCTGTTTTCCTTTCTTTTGTGGTTGATTTGCAGAGCAAAACAATATCATACCACTAATTTGGGTTAACAGCCTCTCATTTTACTTACGGTGCGGAACGTGGTTTGGAGGATGTGGCTCGCCCGGAGGGCTCGCCCCACCACGGCTCGGCGGGACGCCTCACCCCACCGCTCCTCGCCCCACCGAGCGGTCGCGACAAGCGCGGCCTCTCCCGCAGTTGGCCGGGCTGCCATGAGCTGCGCAGGGGGGATTTATGAGCTGCGCAGGGGGGATTTATGAGCTACGCACGGGGGATTTTTGAACTACGCAGGGGGGATTTATGAGCTGCGCAGGGGGGATTTATGAGCCACGATGAGAGAAAGAACCGAATACAACAAAGGGATTTTTGAACCACATAGAGCTTCGGGGGCGAGCCTTGGGCGTGAGATGCGGTGCGGAACGTGGTTTTGGGGGAATTGTGGCGCGGCTCGCCCGGAGGGCTCGCCCCACCTTATGGCCGCGACGGGGCGCGCCCTCCCTGTGCGGAAGTTTTGCAACTGCCTCTCTATATACAAAGGACGCGCGCGCGTAGGAGATTACGCCCCACCTCCCTCTCCCAAATGCATTGACGTGCCATTATATTCCCATGCACCTTGGGGTATGACGCAAAAGGCTTGACCCCTATGGTGTGTCATTTTGACACAGTTGGCACACTTCAATGGTGCGCACCATCGAAGGTTTTGGTGCGCACCATTTGATGCTTTGCTGCGCACCATTTCATGCTCTGGTGCGCACCAAAGCAAATTCCGCTGCAAATCGGCCTTTTCCCACAAGGTGAGTGTGTCAAAATGACACACTCAATTGACATCCAAACGCATGCGCTGCTTTCACTATTGGGAGGTTTGGAGTCTTGGAGTTATTGAGAAGACTTTTGCTGTCTTCCCCGCTACCGAGAAGGCACGCCCCTATCTTTTACGTGATTTACCACTTGGAACTTGCTTCTACGGTTTTATGGGGATTTCTAGCTTCTATTTTCAAGTTTAACCCCTTCCTTGTTTCGTCCCCTCCGTTTATCCACCGCATTTCCACCACGTTTCTACCGCACCATGGAGGCTAAACGCGGTTGATGTGCGGGAAATAAGCAGCAAGCGGAGGGACGCCTTAACGTTATATTGAATATACAAACACTAATCTCGTTTTTTTCAGTAATACAGCATGAAGGCGACCTTGGCAGATTCACGGAAAATTCACATTGGATTCACATTGGATTCACCATGGATTCACCAAAGGCTCGTGAAATTATCGACTCCTCCATTACATTACGCCCGTCGCTCCGACAAAATGACGCCTGCAAGAATGAGTCCTGCGCCGAGAGCGCCGATGGCTGTAAGCCGTTCGCCGAGGAAGAACCAGGCAAATAGAATCGTGATCGCAGGCAGCGTATAGATTCCGATTGTTGCGCGCACCGTGCCGAGGCGCTCGCATGCGGCGTTCCACGCCGTGAAGCAGAGAGCGCTCGCGAGGACGCCGAGGAAGCCGAGGTTCATCAGGTTGACCGGACGCGTTAGGCGCGCCGCGTTGGACGATGCAGAGAAGTTGATCGCGAAGATGCCGTCCGCGAACGTATCCCCGCCCGGCATCATGGAGATGCCCAGTAGCGGCAGCATGGCCACTAGCGCCCAGAAGAACATGCGGCGAGTAGTCAGTATCGGATCTCTTCCGCGCGCGTTCACCTTCGTCACGAGAACTGAATAGAAACTCCACGACAGCGCTGCGGCGATGGCGAGCATGTCGCCCACGGGATGGAAGGACAACACGTAGACGCCGTTCAGGCATACAAGCGTTATCCCCGTCATGGCCATCACGAATCCGGCAATGAACCGCTGCGTGAGAACGCGTTCCCCAAGGAGAACCTGCGAGAGTATGGCAGTCGTCATCGGACAGACCGAGACGAGGATGCACACGTTGGATGCGTTCGTCCAGTGCAGCGCGCAGTTTTCAAGGAACTGGTAAACCGTCACGCCCGCAAGCCCCATCCCGGCGTAGGCCGCCTCCTCTCGCCATCCGTCTACCGCAAGACGCCGCGGCTTCAGACACCAAAGCACCCCATACGCCATGAGAAACCGCAGGAAGAGAATCTCAAATGCGGAGAAGTCGTCCAGAAGTGCCTTGGTGTTGACATACGTTACGCCCCAGATGACAAGAGTGGGAATCGCCAAGAGCAATCCCTTGGCGAATGCGCTGCGATCTGTCGTCTTTTGGTCCATTGGTCGGCTGGATATTATACCACAGCCGCCAAGGACCACCGACGCAATTGTGCCGACAACAGTGCAAGTTGTTGTTGAGCAACGACTTAGTCCAGGACAAGCTGTCCCTTAGAGGCAGTCACCTTCACGGTCGACTGCGGCGGGTACTTGCCGGCGATGATCGCGCGCGCGACTGGTGTCTCCAGCTCTCGCTGGATCGCCCGCTTCACGGGACGCGCCCCGTACGCCGGGTCGTAGCCATCCTTCGCGAGCACCGCAAGCGCCGCGTCGTCGACTTCGAGACCGATCTCCTGCTCCGCCAGACGCTTCGCGAAATCCTTCAGCTGGAGCTTCACGATGGCCTTGATCTGGTCCTCGGTGAGCGACTTGAACTCGAGGATTTCGTCGAGGCGGTTCAGGAACTCTGGACGGAAGATGCTCTTCAGCGCCTCACGCGGCGCGTTGGAGGTCATGATCACGACCGTGTTCTTGAAGCTCACCGTGCGCCCGTGGCTGTCCGTAAGCCGTCCGTCGTCCAGCACCTGCAGGAGCATGTTGAACACGTCCGGATGCGCCTTTTCGATCTCGTCGAGCAGCACCACGGAGTACGGCTTGCGGCGCACGGCCTCGGTGAGCTGTCCACCCTCCTCGTAGCCGATGTATCCGGGAGGCGCGCCCACGAGCCGCGACACGTTATGCTTCTCCATGTACTCGCTCATGTCGAGGCGCACCATCGCCGCCTCGTCGTCGAACAGCTCGGCGGCAAGCGTCTTGGCGAGTTCCGTCTTGCCTACGCCCGTAGGACCGAGGAAGAGGAACGCGCCGGACGGCCGCTGCCGGTTGCCCACGCCCGCGCGCGCCCTCAGCACGGCGTCGGATACGGCGTCCACCGCCTCGTCCTGACCGATCACGCGCTCGTGCAGCTTGTCGGCGAGCTTCAGCAGCTTCTCGCGCTCTCCCTCCAGCAGCTTCGTCACGGGAATGCCCGCCCAGCGGCTCACCACCTCGGCGATCTCGTCCGCCGTCACCTCCTCGCGCAGGAGCTGTCCGCCGTCCTTGCCGATCTCCGCCTCGTGCGCCTTGAGCTTCTTCTCCAGCTCGGGCATCACGCCGTACTTGATGCGGCTCGCCTCGGCCACGTCACCGGACGACGCCGCCTGCTCGTACTTCAGCCGCGCGGCGTCCAAGTCCGCGCGTACGCGCTTCACGTCCTCCAGCACGGCCTTCTCGTTCTTCCACTTGGCTGTCATCGCGTCGGCCTTCGCCTTCAGTTCGGAAAGTTCCTTGCGCAGTTCCTCGAGGCGCTTCTTCGAGGCCTCGTCCGTCTCCTTCTCGAGCGCGATCGCCTCGATCTCAAGACGCCGCACGTGGCGCGTTGCCTCATCGAGCTCCGCCGGACAGCTGTCCATCTCCGTGCGGATCGAGGCACACGCCTCGTCGAGGAGGTCGATCGCCTTGTCCGGCAGGAAGCGGTCCTGGATGTAGCGCGAGGAGAGCGTCACCGCGTTCACGATGGCCGCGTCCTGGATGTGGACGTTGTGGTACTTCTCGAAACGCTCCTTCAGTCCGCGCAGGATCGATACGGCGTCCTCCTCCGAAGGCGGATTCACCATAACCGGCTGGAAACGACGCTCCAGCGCGGCGTCCTTCTCCATGTACTTGCGGTACTCGTCGAGCGTCGTCGCGCCTACGCAGTGCAACTCGCCGCGCGCGAGCATCGGCTTCAGCATGTTACCCGCGTCGGTGGAGCCTTCCGTCTTGCCCGCGCCCACGATCGTGTGGATTTCGTCGATGAAGAGGATGATTCGCCCGTTAGCCGCCTTGATCTCGTTCAGCACGGCCTTCAGACGCTCCTCGAACTGTCCGCGGTACTGCGCGCCCGCCATGAGCGCCGTCATGTCGAGCGAGAACACGGTGCGGTCCTTCAGCCCCTCCGGCACGTCGCCGCGCACAATGCGCTGTGCAAGGCCCTCCACGATGGCGGTCTTGCCCACGCCGGGCTCGCCGATGAGGACAGGATTGTTCTTCGTCTTGCGGGAAAGGATGCGGATCACGTCGCGGATTTCTGTGTCACGCCCTATAACGGGATCGAGCTTGCCCGCGCGCGCCATCTCCACGAGGTCGGTGCCGTACTTCTTCAGCGCCTCGTACTGCCCTTCCGGGTTGTCCGTCGTCACGCGCTGGTTCCCGCGCACCTCCCGCAGGGCCGCGAGGAAGTTCTTCTCCGTCACGCCCGCGTTCTTGATCGCCTTCGCGGCCTCCGTCGCGCCGTTGCGCATGATTCCGAGAATCAGGTGCTCCACCGAGACGTACTCGTCCTTCATCTCCTTCGCGGCGTCCTCCGCCCGCATGAGGATGTTGGCGAGGTCGTTCGAGATGTAGAACTTGTCGGCCTCGATCTGTCCCGTGATGCGCGGCTTGCGGTTGATGGACTCCTCCATCTGCGCCGTGAGCGTGGGCAGGTTCGCGCCAATCTTGGTAAACAGATTGGGAATCAACCCCTGAGAATCCTTCAGTAACGCAAAAAGGACATGCTCGGCGTCAAACTGCTGCTGGCCGTGGTGCTGGGCCACGTTCTGCGCGGCACCTAGTGCCTCGCGTACTTTTGTTGTGTATTTGTCGGCATTCATTTGTTATTCCTCCTGGCGTCTCAGAACTGAAACGCCGCAAAAGGCACAGCACAGACCATGCCACACACTAAATCCACGCATTCCATGACACCTGGTGTGTCATTTCGTCACACTAGTGACACGTTGCGACACACCACAGTGCAATTTACGGTACTTTTCGAACGGCGAACAGGTCGTGGAGCGCGGCGAGCTGGGGCGGATCACCGATGACAACCGCCACGTCGCCCGCCTCGAACGTCCAAGAGGGCCCGGGATTGCGGAAGCGGTTCCCGGCCCGCTCCACCGCCACCACGCTCGCACCAGTCTTGGCGCGGATGTCGAGCGAACGGATCGACTCGCCGATGGCGGGAGATGACTCTGGGATGGAGAGGTGCTCGTAGAAATCTCCCGGGACGGTGAGCGTTACGTTACCAAGCGCGGTCGCCCGACGCGTACGCCGACGTTCTGCGGCAAGTGCGGAGTTGAACCGGTAGGTAGCCACGTGCCCCGCTCGCTTGAAATGCTTCCAGCCCAAAATCGCCGCCGTCGCAAGCAACGCAAGGATAGTCAGGCGCGCAGGCGGCTCCGGGGGAAGGAGGTTAACGTTGATCATCAAGTTCTGAACGAACGCGAGCACAAGCACTACGGTCCAGCACGCCCACGAGACGAACTGCCGCACCGCCGCCTTCCACTTCTTCGGCTGGCGCGTACCGGTGAGGACGGCCGCGATGTCGCGTCCGATAGAGAGCGCCAGCCCCAGCATGAGCGCGAGCATCGACACACAGAAGAGGTTCGCGACGAGACAAAAAAAGAAGAGCTTGTGGTCGTTGAAGAAACGCGAGAACGGCGAGTAGTCGAGGCGCGTGAGCATGGTGGCGGCGACCACAACGGCGAAGTTCAGCATAAATGCCGCCACAAGCCATGCGAAGCGGCTGCGAAGGTGTTTCTGCAGCTGGGTCGGCACGGAGGCGCCCCTGAAGCGCGCAAGCCAGTCCTGATACGCGGCGATCCAGCCACGAAGCCGTTCGGGGAGGTGCGTCTCGCACCAGTCGCCCACGCGGTCCGATGCGCGCAGCAGAGTGGGGTTGAGGCAGGTGGTTATGAGCGAAACCGCAACGACGACCTGGTAGATGGGGCTCGCGGCATCCCCTGTCTGCGTCATGTAGATGAGCGCCACCATGTAGGCGAACTCGCCGATCTGCGCAAGGCCGAGGCCGGTCTGGACGGCATTCTTCACGCTTTGCCCCGTGAGGAGGGACATGGTGCAGCAGTTGAACCCCTTCCCTAGGACGACAAGCAGCACGAGTCCCAATATCAGCGGCAGGTTGCTGAGGCACATTCTGGGATCGACGAGCAGTCCGATCGTTACGAAGAACACGGCCGAGAACATGTTGCGGAGCGGCGACGCCAGCTTGTGGAGGCGGTTTCGCACGTCGCTTGACGCGCCGAGGATTCCCACGAGGAAGGCGCCAAGCGCGAGGGAGTAGTCGAACTTGAAGGCGATGAAGCTGACGAAGAAGCAGAGTCCGAGGACCGTCAGGAGAAGAGTTTCGTCGTCCTTAAGACTTGCCACCCCGTTAAGAAGTCGCGGCGCGAGGACAAGGCCGAACACTAGCACGCACGTGAAGAAAACGAGTAGCCCGCCGAGCGAAAGGCCCACCGCGCCTACGCTCATGCCCTTCCCCGTCGCGACGCCCGTCACGAGGGCGATCACGCCCACGCAGAGAATGTCCTCGAAGATCGTGGTGCCGAAGATGTAGCGCACGAACGGACGGTCTCCCCAGCGCATCTCCTCTATCGTCTTCGCGAGGAGCGTGGTTGCCGAATCGCACAGCGCCGCACCGAGGAAGAGGCTCTGCACACCGTCCCAACCGAGTACGCGCGTGCCCATGGTATAGCCCAGCCATATCATCATCAGCGTGTCGAAGATCGCGGTAGGTATGGTAACGTGCTTCACCTTCTTCATGTCGTCCGCGCTGAACTCGAGGCCGAGCGTGAACATGAGGAACACGATGCCGAGCTGGCCGATGGTGCCGATGGACTTGGGGTCGGCGAGGAACGACCCACCCCACGTATGCTCGCTCATCATGACGCCGGCGAGCAGATAGCCGATCACCTTCGGCCAACCAAGGCGCGTGAAGATGACCGACACCAGACCGACGACCGACATCATGACGGCCAGGTCCTGGAAAAACAGACTTTCGCTCATGGCCACGTATTATACCACAATCAGGGCGTCAGATGCGTCAAGAACTCACCCAGTTCGTTTTAGGCGTCGCCAACGCCACGCCCACGCCGCCACACTGTGCGCCGAACGTCACAACCATGCACCGACAACGCCGACCCACTTCAGCTTAAAACACGGCGATTTCCGAAAGGCCGACGTGGCATCCGCCCTTGTTCACCTTCTCCACCGTGAACATCACCCAGTTAACGTTTTTCAGCGGGAACTCGAACGCCACGCCCTTCTTCGCGTCATCCGGCAGCGCGCCGGTGCGGATCGTCGTGCCATCGCTGAACACGAGAAGCCCGTCCTCGATGCGCACGATGTCGTTCGGACGGTCGAAGAGCCACACGCTGCGGATCGTCTGCGGATCCTCCCAGTCGAGGCGGATGAACGCTGTGCAGGTTTCGTCCTTGGCGGCCCACTCGGTGGAGATGTCGTTGGGGTAGCCACCGATCACACCGTCAACCGCACCGGCTCCGCTGTAGTGGGGAAAGTCCGAACTTGTGCGCACCTTCGCCTTCCGCGCGAGGTTCTGCGGGGAGAGAAGCGGATTCGGCGCGGGAGCGACGGCGGTGCGCTTCTCGTCGGGCGTCACGAGACGGAACTCCTGCAGACACATCCCATAGCGGCTGCCGGACGGGATGGACTTCAGGTTGGCGTCCTTCCGTCTCCACCAGTTCGCCGCGTAGCAGAGCCACATCGTGCGGCCGTCCTTCCCGTCGATGAACTTGGAGGGGATATTCACGAAGTACGCCTGTTCGCCGAAGTCCCGCATGTACGTGACGAGCCGCCACGGCCCGGTTATTTCATCCGCCTCCAGGATATACGTGTTGTACTTCGAGATCGTCGTGCGTCCGTCCGTCACGCACATAAAATACTTCCTGAGCGTGGGATTGTACGTGGCCGAGACGCGGCCCATGCGGTCGCGCCATTCAAGGAGCGGCTTCATCTTCGCGAAGTCGCGCGTCCACTGCGCCTTGCCGTCCGCGCCGCGTCCCGCGAAGAACTCGTACTTCGAGGCGTCGTTCATGTTCGCGATGGACGGTGTGACGCGGATGAGGTACGTCTGGTCGGAGTTGATCCAGCTGTTGTAGGCGTAGCGGCGGTTCTTCCCGTCGCTCGACCCTTGCACGACGAGATACGCCTTGCCGTCGGGTGAGAGTTCCATGTTCTTTCCAAAATCGACAAAGCACGGACACCCGATCTTCACAGGTTCGCCCTTGAGGGCGCTCTCCCCGAACAGCGGCTTTTCGGGCGTACACGGCGTCTGCGTCCACGTCTTGCCGAAGTCCGTGGACCAGCGGAAGCCGACGAATGGGCCGAGAACCGGCCAGGGAAGTTCGCCGGTCTTCGCGTTGTATCCGCCGCGGGGATTCAGACAGTACGTGCCGTAGTACCACACACCGTTGTGGACAAGGCTGCCGCAGGGATAACGTCCCCTGTACGGATGCGCATCACCAACAAACACGCCGGCAGATGCGATTTTCAAGTTCATCGGATCATCGCCGACGATCTTCGCGTGGCCCGTCGTCGCATCGCGGCCTTTCCACGACCCACTACGCAGGCGTTCTTCCCTACCATCGGGTAGAGTCCACTCCACGCTGCCGTCCGTCCACGGCGAGTACAGGTAGCCGTCCGACGCCCACGATGGATACCACGTGTCGGCCCTCGTGTATTCCGCGTGCCGTCCCGTGAACTCCATGCCCGAAAACGACTCCGACTGCGGGAACGGACAATCCTCCGGCGGCGTGGACGACCAGACGCCGAACCCATCCCACACCGCCGGTGCATCGACCAGTCGCCGCACGACGTTCCTCGTCGGGCAACCATCCTCGCCAGCCGCCGCCATCGCGCAGCTGGCAAGAGCCAAAACAACTACATCACGCAAGGAATTCATTATAAGCTCCTTCATGCAATGGAAATCTCGATTGGGGCGGATGCGGCGTTGCCTACATGGAACTGGCGCTTGACCGTGCGGCCGTTCGAGGTAGCCTCGACCTCATACGTGCCGCAGAAGGCACGGAACGACAGCCGCCCACCCGCCGCATCGCGGTCGAAGTTCGTGCGCCACTCGCGTCCAAAGAGATCGCAGATGACGTTGTAGGCCGGCTTCGGGCTCATGTCGCGGCGCAGGAATGAGCCATAGAGCTTGGGCTGCCACGTATAGGCATCCGAGAGATCCCAATATACAATCGCCTCAATTGCCTTGTGCGAGAACCAGATGCGGTAGAGTTCGCGAACGATCTCCGCCTGCACCGTTTCGTCGCCGGGATCCTCCGAACAGGCGGGGATGGTGCATTCCGTGATCTGGAGCGGCTTACCGAACGCGGCGTAGGTGTCGAACAGCTCGAACGTAAAATGCGGATTATACTGGAACCTCCCTTTCTGCGCAATATTCTTCATGTCCGCGCCCCACACGGCGTGCGCCTGGATGCCGATGCCGTCGATGCGGCACCCTTTCAGGAGCGCGTTCTCGATCTGCATGTAGTAGGCGCTGCGGCTCCTCTTGAACGACTCCCACACGTACATGTGCGTCTCGTTGATGACGAGCTTGTTCTTCTTGAAGTACTTCGCCGCCGTCTTGAAGCTCCACTCGACGAGGTCGGGCTCCGAGAACAGGTTGCTGAGCCGACGCCGTCCGTTGGACCAGTGCAGCGTCTCGTTCACGACCTCCCACATCGGAATCCTTTCCGCATAGCGCTCGGCGAGTTCGCGGAAGCGCTTTTCAAGAAGCTCCTTCTCGCGCCGGACATCTCCCTTCGCCCATGCCGGGAACAGTCCTTCCGCCACGTAGTTGAGGCAGTGCGCCTTCGGCTCGATGCCGTGTGCCTCGCAGAACTCAAGACACATGTCAATCGGCGGACGACGGTAGATGTATGGCGCGTCCTTCGCAAAGCGCGTCTTGCCGGGCTGCGGCTCGTTGCCCTCCCAGTAGAACGGCAGCGTAGCCATGTTGAATGCCGCCGCAAAGCGTTCCCGATACGCAGCTGCGCTCTCCGCGCCGTTCTTCGTCTCGGCGAGACCGAAGAGGTTCGCACCGTACTTGAAGTCGTGGTTCAGCTGGCGCACCTTCACATGGACGCGCTCGCACGGACGCCCCTGCGCGTCGCGGAATACAAGCGTCACATCGTCCTTGCGGTTCGCCTCGATGCCGGCCTTGACGCGCGCGTCCGTCTCGGACGCCTGTTCGCGGAAATACCGCATCGCGGCGTCCTTATTGTACTTCATCGCCGCCCACAGGGGAGCGGTCACGCCAGCTCCCGCCAACATCACCGCATTACGAAGAAAATCCCTGCGCGAATGTATGTCATTGTTTACCATTTCGATTCCATCCATAAAGCCTATTCCTTTACCATGATCTTCGGATGCGTCAAGCGGAACGGCTTCGCCTCCAGCGTATTCGCGCCGGGCTTGACTGCCCGCGTGATGTCGACGCGGCACGGCGCGCCGATGAACCCGCCTGCGTAGGTGCCGTTCACCGTCACCGCCGCGCTCCTCTCGCCTTCCGTGCCGTTGCAGACGAGATACACGCGCGCGCCGTCCTTCAACGCCGGAAGCGTGAACCTGAGTTCCGTCGAAACGCTCTCCTTGTAGGGACTACGCGTCGGACCCAACATGCATTTCTTCCACGGCTTGTCGCCGAAGTTGCGCACGATCTTGGAATTGACGAAACTCTCACCCGCGCGGGCGACCTGCCATGACTTGTCGTCCGTGCGGAACTCGCCGCCCGGCCATGTGAACGCCGCCACGAACCCGGCGAGCCTCGGCCTATTGCTTTCGGTTGGATACCTGTTCTCGGCCTCGACCGTGATTTCGTTACGCCCGGCCTTGAACGTCAGGTTGGTCCGCACGGGCACGCTCCATCCGTAGTAGAAGCCCTCGGCGCCGGGCGGCTGATGGGCGACCTTCTCGCCGTTTACGTAGATCGTCGCCGTCGTGTCGCACGCGAACACGACCTGCGCCTCCTCGGCCTTCGCCAAGTCGAGCGTCGCGCGGAACTTCACATGCCCCCTCGCCATCGGATTCTTCGGATGCCAAATCCACTTTGCGCCTTCAAGCGGCTTCACGAAATCCATCAACGCGGCATATTCAGGCCCCTTCTCAACCACCACGGGCGTGACGGTCTCGCGCACGGCTACCGCAACGGGCAAGCTGCCCGTTGTCCCAGTGGTGGGGCGAGCCGTCCTCGGCGAGCCGCCGCACGGCCACACCACGAAAACCGTCTCACTCGGCCCCAACGCCACCTTCACAAGCCCGTTCTCCACCGCCGGCCGCGCGATTGTGCCCTGCATCGGATTCCATAGCTCCGCCTTCTCCGCCGGCCACTGCGCGCGTACCTTCAGGTCGCGCCCACGCTTGTCATCCTGGTTCGCGATGAAGAGAATCGTGTCGCCTTCCTTCTCGTTGAGCTTCACAGCGAGCTTGCGTCCGTCCTTGGGGTCAAGCCCCTCGAAGTCAAATTCGCGAATGGCCAGCGGACGCCTCTCGCCGGGATATTCCTTCGCGAGCGCGGCGCGGAGCTGGGCGCCATCCGGCTCCTTCTCGAAGAAGAGTGATGCTTTCTGCGCGAAGATTTCCGCGACGACTTTCCGCACGTCCTCCGCCGTCTTGCCCCTCGTCGGCGTGTTGCACGGCCTGATGCCGTAGCCCACCACCACGCCGCCCGCCTTCGCGAACGCAAGCGCCTTTTCAAGGACGGGGAACGGCACGTACTCCGTGGCTGGTAAGACCAGAATGTCATACCACTCGACGCCGTTTTCGGGCTGGAGCGAGGGACGCCCCGTGCGCGGGTTCTTTCCGATCCGGCATGTCTCGACCGCGCCGTAGTCCATGAAGTCGCCGTCGAGCTGCGCGTCCTGGATCGCGAACGCGAACATCTCGGTACGAATCGTCTTGCCGACGTGATAGCTGATGCCGGGCATGCACTGCGCGATGCGGCAGACGTGTCCCGTGCCGGACAGCATGAGCGCGCAACGGTTGTTGTAGTCCGCCCACACGCGGAAGAGCGGGAAGCGCGGCTCGTACCCGCCGTTGTAGAAGTACGGCGGGCAGTCGCTGTCGAGCGGCGCCTTCATGTTGAACGAATGCGGAATCAGGAAGCTGCACCCCTGGTACTGGAGCCAGTCGCAGATCCACTTCATCTGCGGATAGGAGAGGTTCTGTCCGTACGCGCCGAACGTCTCGCACCAGTTGAGCCCGCCGTTGCGGTTGTAGACGTGCGCCATGGACGAGGCGTACTTCGGCATCTGTCCGCAGTCGATTTCGACGTTCCTCTTTTCGCGCATGTTGGAATAGACCTGGCGGCAGACGACATCGATGCCCGGCACGGCGACGTACTTCAGCAGCTGCATCACGTTTCCGCCGGAAAAGGTGAGGTCGTAGTGCGTGCTGCCATGCTCGAAGAAATGTCCGCTCGAATAGACGCCGTGGCGCGCGCACCAGTCGCTATGGCGTCCGTACATGGTGCGTCCCCACACTTCGACGTGCGCATCAAGGAAACGGTAGCGTGCGCGGGCGTGGCGCTCCGGGTCGGCGATCCGGAAGAAGAGCGCGGTGATGAGCTCGCCCACATTGTCGCCACGCGCCGCGAACTCCCTTTCGAGCGCGGGGCCCCACCATCCCTTCGTGTAGGGCTCGTCGAAGAAGAACCCGGGGATCGTGCCGTCCTGGAAGGCGTCCTTGTAGCGGTCGTAGTAGGGCTGGTAGAACTTTTCGAGGAACCAGTCGACCGCGGCCTCGTCAAGTCCGTTCACGAGCGGGATCTTGCGTCCGCGCGGAAGCGCATAAACGTTGCCGGGATCAGCGACGGCCCAGCTGTAGACGATCACCTTGTTCCCGTCGGGACGCAAGTCGAAGACGTTCTTCGAGACTTCGTTCGCCGTCACGCGGGCGATTTCGTTCTCGACCCGGGCGGGCTCCTTGCCGCGCTCGTAGAAGGCGAACTTGATGTCGCGGCACTGGAACTCCTTCGGGATGGGGAACATGCATCCCATCCCCTGGCTCGGCAGCCAATAGTCGTCGTAGATGAGCATCTTGATGCCGCGTTTGCGGCATTCGTCGAGGATGATGTCCACGTCGCGCCACCAGCTGTCGAGCATCCAGCCCTCGTGCGGACGCGACTCGATCGTGAGCGAACCCTGTCCGCTCTCCGCCACCACGCGCACGTAGTCGCGCAGACGCTGGGCAGGGATGCAGCCAGTTCAACTGTCCCGTCTGCACGTGCCTTTATGCGTTCCTCGACGGGTCTCAGCTTCGCGCGATCCCGTAGCATCGGTTCTATTTCCTCCACGAACATCTGGCGGTCTTTCTCGGATTTCAGCCCGCATCCAGAGTGTACGGGCGCCGGATCGTCCGGAGACCAGTTGAAGCGATCCTCGCCGATGCCGCGCTCTCTGCGAATACGCCTCCATTCGTCGAACCAGTTGGCGTTGTCGTCGATGACCCTGCGCACGATGCGCACATCTTGTCCTTTCCACGCGACGGGCAGCTTCACCTTCATGCGAAACGGCGTCTTCCCCGTCGCATGGAGATTGTTTACGAACGAATACGCCATGATGCGAACCGTCCCGCCGTCCGCCGAAAGCGCCGCCACCGCGTCCGCCTCCACTCCACCGCCCGCCTTCCCCTCGGCCGCAACGGGGAGCCTGCGCATCCCCTTGAACTTCGCCGACTCCCGCGCCACGTGGAACGAGACCGATGGCAGGCCATCAAACCAGGTGTGAGGCCCCGAAAAGTATCCCCATGCGGAGAAATAGTCCGCGTTGGAGTCGAACAGCTGCCTCACGATCCTTGCGTCGTATGCCGCCTGGTATGTGTCGCCGACGATGCGCAGGGGAAGGTCCCCGCTTTTCGCGCCACGCGCGAGCCCAGAAAGGATGCGACCTTCGTCAATTCCGTAAACAAGGTTTGTCAGTCCGACCGATTCGGCGGCATTGCGCAGATGCCCAATCGTATTGGGCAGGTTGAATCCACTCGTGAAGCGTCCGGGGTTGAAATCATAAAACGACGCCGTTACGAACTTCAGGGGGATGCGGCGTTCCGCCGCGTACTTGATGAATTTGCGCTCGTCCCACAGTCCCTCTGTTACGGCCATCGCGTGCGCGCCGAACGTCAAGTCCGGCGAGATCGTCCGCGTAAACGCATCAACCGTCACCTCGTACAGGCGGCAGTAGGCCTGAAACGTCTTTTCCGCGTTGCCCGACGCGTCCTTGAACCAACCGCCGTTCTCGAATTCGGTCAGCACCGCGAATCGCCACGTGAGTAGTTCGTCGCGTCCGAACGCGTCGAGCAGCGCCTTTGCGCAGGCGGCCATGTACCGTCCGTAGGCGTCGTAGTCAAGGGGCGGGCGTATGTTCATGCCGAAGTCCCCGCTGTTGATGTCGGACGAGAACTTCCGCGGCACGTTTCCGAGCTTGAGGTACGGTTTCAGGCCAAGCCGCACGATATTGCGGCATCCCGCGACAAGGCGCGAAAAGTCGTAGTCGTCGAGGACGGCACGATTCGCCGGATTCTTGAAGCAGTCGCGTCTGTCGTTTCCGCCCGTCGCCCCCATCACCTCGACGTATTCGACGAACTCCAGTACGTCCGCGTCATGCCTGCGTTTCACGTTGGCTAATGTCGATTCCTGCAGTTCCCAGAGCGTAAGTACCTTGTTCACATTCGGCAGCGTCTTGCCTGGTTTGCCCGCGTCTATGGAAAAGATGGTTTCTCCCGCGCCTTCAGCGGCGATCCCACACCATGTGAGTGCAAATGCGCCGACGACTGCGGCAAACTTCTTTCGTGTGATGTTCATGGCTATTCTTCTCCTGTTGAGTTACACCATTATTTCTTCCTGGGCTTCACGTAGCTCGCCGGGTCATCCGGGTTGAGCGCCACGTTCTTGTTGGCCTCCGCCGAGAAGAGCGGCGCGTCAATGACGGCGCAGAGCTGGTCGGGCGTCAGGGACTGCTTCGGGTTGAACGCATCCGATGCCGCGTACGCCTCCAGCCGGGCCTTGAGCCACGCCGCCGCCAGGTCGTTCGCGCCGAATGCGAACGAGCAGACGAGCAGACGCCCTTCGCCCACCTTGTACTCGAAGAGCATCGCCTGTCGGATTAGGTACTTGTCGGACGAAGCGACTTCGACGATCGGATCGAACGGAACGCCCGCCTCGAGCTGCACCGCCGCACCATTCTGCATCAGCCGCCTGAACTGCCAGCCGCAGAATCCTTCGTGGGGCATTCCCTCCAGCGCGGGATGACCTGGCTTGATGATCGTCGCGTAGTGTCCGGAGGTGCGTCCGGCAAGGCCGATCCGGAACGAGGTCCGAAGCGACTTGAACGGCCCCTTCCCGAGAAGCAGCACGCGTTCGCCACGCTCCATCGCCGCGAGAAGGTCGTCACGGGAGATGCTGGAGACAACGCGGACAATATTGGTGTGAAAATTTATCCGTGTAGAACATGTAGAACGTGTAGAGGTTTGTGAGTTGTAAGTTTTTGGATCATGGCAAGAAGGAAATGCATAGACCTCCCACTCGTTCTCCGCCTTCACCGCACCACCGGCGAACGACGCCCGAAGCAGATACTTCACCGGCTTCTCCACCGCCGGAATCGCCACCTCAAACTCCCCAATCGCCGCAATATCCCCGTTCTTGACATCCTTAACCTTTCTCTCATCGCTCCACACACAACCTGCACATTCTCTGCGCTCTCTGCCTCTCTGCGCCTCTGCGTGAGAATCATCCCCACTCCGACACGCGACAAGCGACACCTTGACCACCCCTTCCTTCGCGTCGCCCGCGAAGTTGGAGATCGTGAACGCCACGCGCCTCTTCTCGCCCGCCTTGAAGTTGAAGTCGCTGCCGAGGCTGCACAGCAAGACCGCAGCGGAGTTGTAGCGCCGCACGTTCTCGACGGTCTCGCCGTGTTTCAGGCGGTAGAACTCGTCCATCATTCCGTCCGAGTAGCCGAACGTGTGCCAGCGCGAGTCGATGTCGCCGAGGTAGTCGTACCCCACGATCCTGCGCGACGCGCGCACCTTCTCGAACGTGAACTTGCGGATTCGCCGCATCCATTCGCTCGAGTTGCGCACATACGCGGGCGCGCGGTCGAGGAGGCCGCGCTCCGCCAGATGACGCCTGACCTCCGAGAACACGCCTTCCTTAGTGATCGGCGAGTCCTTCGGGTAGTCATTCTCGAGCGTGATGTCGCAGAAGCTTCCGTCGATGCACGTCTCGTGCATCGTGCGCGGCTTGCCGCAGTACGCGTCGCCCCAGGCGTCTATCGTCGCGGCGGATGCCCCGTTCAGCGAATCGTACGACACCGCGCCGAGCTGGTACGACGTGAAGTAGTCGGAGTACGCGGCGAGCCGCGCCATGCGCGACGGGACGTGCAGGAACGGCTTGTTCGCCGTGTCCTTGCCGCGCCGGACCATGTACTCCACGTTGCGCATCGCGCTCATCGGCGTGAAAAGCGAGTCGGTCTCGGCATGAACCAGCTTCGCCACCGCCTCAAGGTACTTCTCGGCATTTCCGTCGATCCACGTCTCGTTGCCGGTGCAGTACGCGACGACGCACGGATGCTTCCGCGCGAAGCGGATGATCGCGTCGTACTCGTCGAGCGTGACGAAGTTCGGCGACTCGATGTGGACCATGATTCCCAGCTCGTCCATCGCTTCGAGGTACTCGTCCGGCGGAACGAACGTGTGGAAACGCAGGAAGTTGAACCCAAGCTCCTTGCGCTTCGCGGTGATCGCGCGGTAGTACGCGAGATCGCGCGGCAACTGCACCGTCTCCGGGAAGTAGCAGTGCTCCGTGACGCCGCGCAGGTACGTCAGCTCGCCGTTGAGACGCATCCGCTCGCCGTCCGGCACGAGACGGCGGATGCCGAACTTCTGCGAACAAGATCCCTCAGGCGTCGTGAGCGTGAGCGTGTAGCGGACGGGATTCTCCGGCGACCAGAACGAGAAACCCCTCGTCGGCAGCGTGAAATCCCCCTTCGCCTCCCCCTTCGCCAAAACCTTTCCATCACCATTCTTGATCTCATACAAAACCCGTTCCCCGTTCCCCGTTCCCCGTTCCCCAACATGCACCGTGAACGTCTTGAGATCCTTTGCCGTCGTGACATACACGTCGCGGATGCCGTTTCTCGCGAAGCGCAGCTCAAGGCGTCCGTCGATTCCGCCGGTGGCCTCGAAAAGCCCGCGCGTCGTGAGCCCGCTGACGTCCGCCCCGTTGTACCCATTGTTCGGGTTGTTCGAGACGGCGAGGACGATCTCGTTCTCGCCTTCGCGGAGAACGCCATTCGGGATCGGCAGCTCGAACGGCGTGGAGAATCCCTGGCGGAACGCGACGAACTTTCCGTTCACCCATGCGTGGACCTGATTGCGCACGCAGTCGAACGCAAGATAGACGGGCGGTAGGGCGGGCGCCCCGCGCCCGCCGAACCGAAACGATTTTGCATCCAGCATGAACGTGCGGCGGTAGAGGAAGCATCCGTAGATGTTGGGGAACGTGGTGCACTTGGCCCATTGCGTCATCGGAATCGTCTGGCGTTCGTACGCGGGGTTGATCCGGAATGCATCCTTCATCCCCGCCGCGCGGAATGCCGGGACCATGTTCTCCCAGTATCCCGGCACGGCCTTGGCGACGGCAACGCCCTTGAACTTCGGGCACGCCAACGAATCCCATGCGTTGGAGCAATAGGACATCTTCCACGCGCCTTCCAGCGGAATCGCGTCGTAGATGCAGTGCTGTCCCGCAGGCGGCGGCATCATCTCCGTCTTGCCGGGCCATGTCCACTCCTTCAGGTCGTCGGACCACGCGATGCCGATGGAGCAGTTCTTGTAGCAGTCGCCCTCGATCTCCTTCCTGGGACCGGACCCGTGGAAGAACATGACGTACTTCCCGACGCCCTTCACCGCACGGCAGTCGATTACGGTGGCGGCGGTGATCCGCCCCTTCGCCCAGTTCCAGTCCTTCTGCCCGAGAACCGTCATTCCGCAGTCCGTCCAATGGACAAGGTCGGTCGAGCGCTTGAAGCCGATTCCGTTGCCCGGTGCATGGAGCATCAACCAGCCGCCGACCTGGTCGTCGGGCAGCACGCACACGTTCTCGCCGCCGTCCGTGAACCCCTTCTGCGTCCACGTCTTCAGGTCGGGAGAGACGGAAAACGGCACGCCCATCCTCGCCTTCTTGGAAAACTTCCCGGACTTGTCCTGCTGCTGCTTGTAGAAACACCACCACAATCCGTCCGTGCCCTTGGCGATGTACGCGTCGATCATCCGCCCCATCTCCGCCTCCGAGACGTTCGGCCCCTTCACCATGATGAGCTCCGGCCTGGTCCACGTCTTGAAATCCTTCGTCCGTATCGTGTAGAGACGCGCCGTGTCGTCCGCGAACGCGACCTTCGTCGGCGTGGCGTCGGGCGTGGGGTACTTCTGGAAGCAGAGGACGCGTTCGTCGCCGTCCTTGACGATGTTGCCGGGGCTCGACCAGTTGAAGCGCTTGTCCATGGGAAGGACGTATTCGATCAGCGACCAGTCTATGAGGTTCCGGCTCGTGGAGTGCCCGATCGTCATGCGCGGCACGGACGGATCGCACACCGTGATGAACAGGTGGAACACGCCGTCCTCGTACCACGCCGCCGGATCGCGGTAGCCGATGGTCTCGTCACCTTTGAAGATCCGCACATCGGGAATCTTCGAGAAATCGACCGACTCCGCATACGCCGGTGCCGCGCAAAGGGCCGCCGCGACAAGCGCGCCCTTCCAGGCTATATTGATGATCTTGTTCATTTAGTTTCTCCTTGTTTACTTGAAGCGAGTTCCGTCCAGTCGTACGACAGAAGTGCGCCGTTGACGCAGATGGCCATCGGCGTGTCGAGCGCCTTCCTGACCGATTCCGACCATGACGGCGGCGGGTTGACAAATTCAACCTTCCCAAACAGTCCCTTGTTCACAGCGAATGTGTGGGCTGCGGCGACGGCCATGCGTCCACGTGTAAAGATATCCGGCGACGCCCCGAAACGCCGTTTCAAATCCAGCGCCACCTCCTGAAGCTCAGCGGCCTGACGCCCCACAAGCGAATAGCCAAGCGCATAGAGCAACACGGAAAGCTCCTCGTCCCGTCCCTTGCGCGAGTAATAGCTTCCCCCCTTTTTCCTTCCGTACTGTCCGATCTCCCCTGTCCCCGTCAGGTCGATGGACATCACGGGACGGCCGGCTGCCACGTACTTCGCCACGGCCTCCGCGCTGTTTTTGCGGGCGGCGGCGTTCAAGGCAATAACCGGCGCACCCGATATCTTGGCCGGAACAAATACGACGGCGGGAAGCTTCAGACCGTCCGGACGCACATACGCCTCGCGGACGATTCGCACGTCGCCGCGCGTCTCTTCCGAAATCTCGATGCGCCTGAGCGGCACGGCGCCCGGCTCGGCGATGCCGGCGATGCGCCGCACGTCGGCAGGCGTGACCTTCCCCTTCCGTGCGGAAACAGCCGCCTTCAGGTCATCGCGCATGACATCGTACACCGTTCGTTCGCCGGGCAGCGACAATACGCCCCCGCCTCCGCACGCGGAACCATCGGACTTGCCCGGCCCGCAGTCAGACGTCTTTTTGTCGAAGCCCTTGTTGAGCGCGCGGTACTCCTCCGTCGTCCGCGCAAGCGCGGCGGCGTCCCCGCGAAGCCAGCGCTTCATCCAGTCGATGGAAGACGCGCGGCTCCCCTCGTACCAGAGGTGGCCGCCCTCCATGTCCGTCATACCGAAGCGATCTCCCCAGCCGAGCCGCTTCATCACGTCTTCGGCAAGTTCGACTGTGTGCCGCGTGCCATCGAAGGGAAAGACGATGTCGCCGCGATAGGCCTGCACGCGCACGGGCAGCGGCGCGGACATGAGGCAGAACGACGCGTGGTTCAGGCCGAACGACAGCTGTCCGAAGATGTTCTGGCACGCGTCCCCCGGCCCGATCGACGCCTTCTCGGCCGCCCGGGCAAAAGAACAGATGTATCCGGCGGGCGCCGTCGCCGCAAGCCGGGGATCGACCGCCTGCAGGAAGGCCGTGACGTTCCCGCCGCCCGAATTCCCCATGCAGCCGAGCGCCTTGGCGTCGATGTCGGGACGCGTCTCGAGATAGTCGAGC